>JBLWWH010000053.1:0-5084 GCA_048268105.1 Weeksellaceae bacterium | reverse complement strand
CAGAAGTGCTGAACCGTAAGCGAAAACTCAGCCTACGCATGATCAAGCGCCTGCATGAAGGGCTGCGAATCCCTTATGAGAGCTTGATGGGTCAGGCTGCTTAATTATTCAGCCCCGCATTAGCGTATTTTTGCTAACGTACAGGTACAGTCCAGCACCATCGCTAATACGGTAAGCTTTATCTTCCGGCTCAAGGGCAGCCACAACTCTTTCAGCGAGTGGCTTGTTACGCACTTCAGAACGCTCCATACCCCGCTCCTATGTATGCGAAGAAAGTTATTACCTGTCAGCAGACACTCTCGCATACATATAAGCATGGTTTGAGAGGGGTTAACATGGGGCGACTAGAGGCAGGCTACCAGTCAAAAAACCGTGTGATTGCAAGGTTTATTGTGTGACTAGGGGGAATGATATGGCCCTGGCAGGAGTCCAAAAAGCTTATTAAGCATTTGAATAATAACAATTTAAAATAAAAAACAAACATAAAATATACCACCCTGTATACCAAAGCCAAGATTTGAACTCCGGTACGGAGCCCCACTGTGGACTATCACTCATAGGCGGTTTTGTTTATGGCAAATTTGGGCTGGCTATAGCCAACCACACATATGTAGAATAAATCCATATTTTGTTGTACCAACCGAACATCCTGAAACAAAGCGAGACAATCATATGTGTGGAGAATATTTTTATATTAAAAACATCTACCGCATTGTAAACAACAACAGACTCCAGTCTCTAAAGTTAACAAAAAATAAAACAATACATATTACCCATCTTCCAAAAACTAGAAAAAGCAATATGCTCATAACATTATTTTCAATCAAACTTAAACAACAAGTATCTTATTTAACTATATCAATCACCTATAACTATACTCTCATACTCAGAGCGGAGGCTTTTATAAAAAACTTTATCAAGCAACCTTTTCTCGTCTAGATTGATCACATGAGCACCTTCCTTTAACGACGTTATAGCCTCATTATCCATACCACACAAAATGATTTGAAAATGACTAGGTACATTTTCTTTTATGACATCAACAACCCTTTGATAACGATGTCCTGCTTGTTCTTGCTGATTTGGTGTATCAATCACAAATGGAGGTAAAGCACAATTTCCTGCATTTTCAATTTGCCTTAATATTGCTAATTGGTATGCAAGAACCCCTCGCGTACCTTCTGCTGCGCCTCCACCAAGTAATTTTTTATAGTGCATTGGGGATTTAACTCCTACAAGGTTTACTCCTAAAGCTGATAAGGTTTGAATGTTTTCAGTCAAATTTCCGATAAAAAGTTCGTCAAGCTCTTCTTTCTCTTTCTTAGTAGTTAGCTTACGCTGCATTGCTTTCAATGCTTTTTGGTTTTCCGTTGCTTGCTTGGAAATCAAACCATGAGCTTCTTTTTCTTTTGCAATATTCTGACTCACATTTTTTTGGGCTATCAAGCACCAGGTTTTTTCGAATGAGCCTTGATCTTCTTTATCTAACAAAATGTATTTTTTGTTAATTCTATCCACTTCCTGCCTTACAATACTAAGCTCTTTATCAAGCACTAGCAGTTCACCTTTCTTTTCTTCTAATGACTCTTTGATAATATCAACTTGATTTTCAAGTGAAGATTTTTCTACTAGAAGTCCAGCTCGACTGACAAGTGAATTGTTATGTATTGTACCACATAAAGGGCATTCAAGTTCGTCTTCAACCAAATACTCTACTGCAAAAGCATAATCTTCCTCTAATTCATTTACAGCGCTTAACGCAATGGAAAGTTGCTTTTCCAGGTCATAAGCTTCTGACTTAATTTGTAACTGAGAATCAAATAAGGAAATCTGCTTGTTGACAAAGATCTCAAGTTCTTCTCCTATTTCGGCCTGGATACTTTCGATTTCTGCATCTGAAAGTGCGACATTATTTTTATTTGGAATCTCTTCAATAACTTCAATAGCAGAAAGGATGCGCTCGACTTTATTATTAGCTTCTTTTTCTAATAATTTTTCTTCAAAAATCTCCTCTTCTATCTCGAAATATTCTGGCTTGATATAACCACAAAAATACTTAATAAGAGTCGCTTTGAAACGAGAAAATTGAGTTAGATGCTCAAAGGCATTCCAGGGTTCACCCCAACTTTTTTCTTGGTCAATATAAAACGGAAGAAAATAAAATGCTGGAGGTGGGCATTCAAGCTCACCTGACCTGTTTTCCAACACTAAATCAAAACCGACAACACTCGCAAAATCAATAGAATATTGACCAGTGATTTTAGAATATTTTTTTAATTCCTCTCCCGCATTGCCAAAAGAAACTCTGTCATTATGACGGCTAACTATATAATTTTTATCATCAACACTAAAATATAAAATGGCCTTAATGTCTTTCGACTTCCACTCTTGATCGAATTTAGGCTCACACCCAAGAGCCCAAAAAACACTTTTTACTAAAGTTGATTTCCCAATACTATTATCTTTTCCGGTAACGATATTTAGCCTCTTCGGAAACTCGAATTGATTTGCCATCCTTTGTGAGTCGGATATTAGAACTAGTCGTTGGAATCGTAAGCTCTTCATTTTTTTTCTTCCTAAGATTTCTAATTAGCAATTTGTAATTAAGCGTCATCATTAACTCGTCAAATGGTAATAAATGATTTCTAAAAAACGCTCTTCAGCATCAGGAATTTTGTTTTGCAACCCATCATATTCAGCTTGCTCTACAAGTGCTTTAATATAAGTACAATCACTAGAAAATTTACAGTAATCGACCTTATCCGCAGAGGCCTTGAATGCATTGACTATATCAATATCATAAGAAGTCATAAATCCAGTACGCCTCAGAGTTAACTGTGCTAATTTGGAGCGTAAATCTCTTGCTTGGCGCACCCGCAATCCAAGATCCTTCACTAATAGGTTAAAATCTTCTTTAATCTCACTTACATTAGGGTAACTAGTATTTACCGCTAGGACTTCATTGATCTCATTAGAGGTTAAAGATTTTTTTTCGATTAGCCTATCCCACTCCTTATAATCAAGTTGAATACGTCCTTTTCGCCCCATCTCATCTATTACAGCTCTATAAATATCAACGGCATTACACTGAGCTCCTGAAAAAATGTTATGTACAAGTTTGGCAAATTGTGCTAAAACATAATCTTCTTGATTTTCCAACTTGATTTCAGGAACTATGAACTGAAGATGCTGTGGTAATAAATCTATCCCAAGCTCAGACTTTATATTTTTTGTTAACTTATCAAGACATTGGCTTGTCAAATCACCTGTACTAATTATATCAAGTTTTAGACCATTAATAACATTCAAAGAAAACCCGCTTGATGAAACGAGACCAATTTTAGTTATTCTATCCTCGTATTGAGTACCAACACAAGAACTTAGAAGTTTCCCAAGCACAGAATTTTTAGGTGTTTTATTAGCGCCTTTAGGACGCTTTATTAATGAATTTTCAGTGTAAGTAGCAGCTTGATTTTTGACCTGGTAAAACTCAAAATTAGCTTTCTCACTATCAAGATTATTTGCGATAACAACATCTTCATGGTACTCGATAAGTAACGCATATTCTTCTTTGTTTTGGTGTTTCTCTATAACTTCACATAGCGCCCAGTGATACTGAAAACTGTATTTTCCGAGAGTGCTAGCACCAGCCGATTCGCGTTGGGCTTCTGCAAGAATATTATCTGTCATAAATTTCAACCATCTGATAGAATTTTTTTAAATTTATGATCTATGTCGAACGCTAACTTAACGACAAGTGTGTTAGCTACACTCAAAAAATTAATAGGTAAACCTAGACACTTTGATTCAAACAGCTTGATTACTCTAACGGTGATTAATTATCCACACATCCGAAGTTACAAGCTAACTGACATTTATCAGCCTTTCCTACTTCATTAAATTTAAGCAGTATCAACCATTTTCCTACTCCTGTACAACCCAAAAGCCTGAGACTTTAGACCCCTTAATGCAATCGTTCACTGGAACGCCCCGTCACTACCAACCTTATCAGGAATGTCTCTCTTAGCTATCGGCCAGCCTATGTCTTTGCTTTAGGCTCATGATCTTCACTTGGGCTTTAAAAGCTCACAAATCCGCATGATTTCGCATGAATCCCACGCACCCAATTTCCCTGCTACAGCCCAGCAAGAGTAGGCTTTGGCCTATTTGCAGGGTGCATGAAGAGATCCCCCCACAAGCGAACAACGCAGGCGGGTGGGGGACAACGCGCCGTTGGGTGCGGCTGCCTGGAGAGATTTTCCCTGGCAACCTTCACGTAAGGCCGCTGGGAGCCGTTATAAGCCCTGACTACTCTGTGTGCCCTACCCCGAATGACAAAGCAAAGCCCCATACAGGTAAAAATCTCACGCTTAATTACTAGCCTTTATTATGGTATGCACACGGAGGCTTTGCTAGGAATACTCAAGAACGCTCTTTTTCGATGCCAGCAAGGTAAGAGCTAGCTTTCAAGCCTGATTAGTCACGCGTACCGTGCTGAAGTGCATAACCCTGCATGAATTCGCATGATTTTCATCAGCCAGACCAGCAGTGGCGCGGCTTGGCGGCGGGTGCAAGGGTGCATAAAAACCACACCATTTAGCGCGCGGGCGGGGTGACGAGTGCCCGGCGTGGATCGCGGTTAGGGCGAACGCCTATGACTGACAAAACTGCCGCTAGAGCGACCTTGAATGTTTGGTTATGAATACGCTGTCTGATACCGCATTTCAATCAGTTGATGTTCGCCCACGACTTCTACTTCCTTGATGAACTCAAATCCAAACCTTTTGTAGTAATCTCTAAGGTAAGTGTGGGCATGGATCTCAATGGAAGTGACACCTAACTCCTGGGCATATTGCATCATTGCCTGGACAACTTTCGAAGCGACGCCCATTCCTCGACATACCTCACTGACCGCTATCCTGGCCATGGTAGAAGAGCCGTCTTCTTTCACGGTTAGCCGGGCCGTTGCAATGGGTTCACCGTTGTCCGTTACCAGCGCGTGGAATGACTCCTCATCCAGTCCATCCAGTTCCAGCTCTGCAGGAATCTGCTGTTCACGTGTAAACACCTGATAACGGATACCT
>JBLWWH010000052.1:0-5199 GCA_048268105.1 Weeksellaceae bacterium | reverse complement strand
GCCGGACGCTACGGGCAGGTGTAGAGAGTGATACAGCGCTTAAGCTGCGGTGCTCGCTGCTTGGTGGCTCTCTCCCTGCGTCTCTGTTAAGCGATTGGCGGCTTCACCAAGAGGGCAAGCACCTTTGGGGCTTAGGTTCCAAGGTGATCTCAAGCTCCAGGCGAGAGGGGAATCTCGGTGCTGTCTGTATCTCGTATCCTATAAATATAATGTAGTGACTATGAAAAAACGTACTTATGGAACCTTTGATTAACGTAATGAGCAGAGGTCAGACAAGGCAAGATTAATGGAAAAGCGAAGTTTGCGGTTTATAGCTGAGCATTTTGATACGGTTTTTTTACGCAGTATAGTCAAGCTCAATATTTAATCATGGTTTTTGATGTACTTGCAACGATAAATAAAGAGCTAGGTTTCTAGGATTAACGACATACTATTGATATTTTATCCAATCACTTAATTCATCGTTATTAATAATGGCTGATAGGAGAAGAGGTAATATGAATGCAGAGCAAGAGACGAGAATTTGTAAGTTAATAGAGGATGCGGTCGAGAGCTCTGTTACTCAGTTCTTTAAAAATAAGGAAGTTAAGGTCACCCATGTGTTGGATCTAATATTTCCAACTGAAAGAAGGATACGATCTTTAATTGGTGGTTTAGAAACATCAATGGGAACTAGGGTTTGGGAACCGCTTGCTAAAAAATTTGCTGAAGAAAATGGATTTATAGTTCATGATGAAAAAAAATTTAACAAATCAGTTCCGATTATTCCTGATAAGTTGAGGCACATGATTTCAGATTTTGAAACAAAGAAAAAGAAAGACAATAGCCTTAGAATAAAGGTCTTTGTTGATGAGGCACGAGCTTTAATTAATAACTATGATTTGACTGCTAATGTCGTAATGCAGGCAATGCCTAAAGGTGAGGGAGTAGATGTTTGGCTTTCAAAGAATGAGGTTCATTATTTAATTGATATAAAAACAAATCAAATTAATGCAGGTGGTGGCCCAAAATTTCTCACAAATCAACTGAATTGGATTTGTTATCAAATTTTGCAGGACGCTAATAGTCATGTAAACCCAATATTAGCCTTCCCATTCAATCCTCATGAAACTAATTTTTGGGTCAAAGAAAAGGGTAAAGTATCACCCTTAATACCTGGTGTGGAAGCTAGAGTTGGAGATGAATTTTGGGATTTTCTGTTAGGAAGAAGGGGTACAACCAAGATTATTTTTAAAGCCTTTGAAAATCTAGGTAAAAAAGATTTCGGTAAGAGGTTTAGTTATGTTTTTGAACCTCCCAAAAGTGAAATAAACGTTGATAAGTTGTGATTATTGTATATGGATTCTGCTTTTTTCGTCAAAGCGCTCAATTAAAGAGCGCTCTTGAATATCTCTAAAGCTATTTTATCCTCAGTCTTCTAAATAGTAGTGTTGATAATTTAGCTTTAGTCTGTTTTTTTATTTTAGAGGATTCTTCTAAAAAGTGTTTAGGTATGTATATCCTGATACCAAAAACCGTTTAGAGTGTTTTAGGCTAGTGCTTTTATTTTTTAATAAAGTAGTCAGCACTGTTTTTTCCATATGCTTTGATAAAGTTTATTGTAAATGAATCTGATGAGCTTACTTTTCTTGAGTCCAATGATGTTTCAAAGTTTTCATTTATGATCTCAGCTACAAGACTTGGTAGCTCTTTATATAGTTCATCAATAGCATAAGGTTGACCAGTTAGTATTTCGTAAAATGACCGACCGTCAATTTTTCTAATATCTTCCCTTAGCGGTAAACGAGTGCCAGTTTGATTGTCGGAAGGAGTGAAAGGTTCGTTGTAAATAGAACAATTTTTAGGCAATACTTCAACGTAATAACCTATATACCCAGGGTTTTTCTCAATAGCTTTGGCCAAATCTCTATAAATAGATACTTTATGATTCCCTTTGGTTGTGTTGTACTTGTTTTTTACTTCAGCAAGAATTTTCTTATTGTGGCATACAATATCAATTAAGTTTCCTACTGCGAGATTATCCACTCCCTCGATTGACCCCATTACTTCTTCGTGCAATGAGCCGATTGCATTTTGTTTAGTTTTTTGCACTTGCCTTTCTTTCTCTTGATGAACCCATTCATCTAAGCTAATTCCTTGAGATACAGAATCTATTGCGGCAGAAAAACAGTCCAAAGTATTTCGATAAATATCTGGAGCGTTAATTTGTGCCTTATAAACTCTACAAATACTACCGCTAATAGCTTCTTTTAATTTATTTCTGTTAAATGAATTCATTTTTAATTGCCTTTTATAATGTCCTGTGATTGAAAATACGAGGTTGATTTGTTGATTTAACTGCTAGTATACCTGCCTTAATGTTTCCTTTGTATTGTTCTTTAGAGTGAGGTAGTCAATTATTTATTATGATAATTTTTAGAGTTTAAGAATTCTCAAAATGAGAAGATAAATATTCGTATTTTTATAATCTTCAGTGTTTAAAGTTTAACAACCTAAAGTTAACGATAGCTCTCCATGACGACAGGATGAGTTTAAGTCCAGTCGCACAATCTAGGCAATAGTCAATGTCTGAATAAGCCAATAAAAGTGAGCAAACACAGGATGTTGTGGTACACAATGGTTAAAATACCGACGCTCAGTGGTGATTTTCAACCCAGTTTTCCAAATGGCTGCACTTAAGCAGCCTGTTTATTAGACTCGATTTAGTGCACTTTTCCCATTTTGAGCGATACTGAGTTGATTGCCTCCCAGTTTGTGTGAGACTCAACCAGTATTGCGGACGTTGATGCTTCGCGCTTTCATACACCGCTTTGCGGTACTGAAGGCGTTCACGATCTAGGCCACGATACCGGTCAGGTTGTGTGATACCACTGTGAAGATGTTGCTCGTGTAAGCCTGCTCGAACGTTAGCATTCATTCCCTTACCGCACTCAGTAATGCGAAGCTTTTTGTGAGCCATGCCGGGCAATATTTGATGGCTGCGGAACAGCGCTTCCGAGTATGAGGTGTCATTGCTCACTCGTGGACGACTGTCAGTCATCAACATGCTCAGCTCTGCTAGCCTCGCTTTCGGTGATTTTCAATCCATCACGTCTAGCTGGCAGAGGAGAGGTCATCCTAGGATATGCAAAAAAAAACAGTTAAAATGCTGGACCTTTAGTATCGTATGCTGTATATTAAAACAGTATTGGCCAGCAAAATGGAGGCGTCATATGTTTGATGTCCAAGATAAAAAAAATGAAAATTATTATAGTATTGAGGTTCTTGCAGACATTCTCTCTCAATCAAAAGCAACAATTAATGCAAGAATTAAGCGTGGCGAGATAAAAAAATGTTCAAGCAAAGAACAGATACCTCTCTGTGAAGTAATGCACTTACCTGAAATTAAAACTATGCTTCAAAGCCCTTGGAATGAGGAGCATATGTTAAAACCTATTCGAAAGTTCAGTCTTATTGAATTATTTGCGGGTGGTGGAGGCTTAGCTATCGGTATGGAGCAAGCTGGACTTAAAAATATATTGTTAAATGAGATGGATAAGCATGCTTGTAGCACTTTGCGTCACAATCGACCTAGTTGGAATGTCGTTGAAGGGGATATTGCGAAAATTGATTTCACGTCAATTCAAGAAGAAGTTGATGTCTTAACGGGTGGATTTCCATGCCAAGCATTTTCCTATGCTGGGAAAAACCTAGGATTTGAAGATACGCGAGGGACACTGTTCTTTGAAATGGCTAGAGCGATAAAAGAAACTCAGCCAAAAGTTTTTCTTGCAGAAAATGTTAGAGCTTTGTTTACTCATGATAATGGTCGTACGCTTGAAACTATAAAAAATGTTATTGATGAGCTTGGATATGAGTTAGTTGAGCCACGAGTTCTAAAGGCAATTTTTTATAAAGTGCCACAGAAACGTGAAAGGTTAATATTAGTCGGGATTAGAAAGGATTTGGCAGATAAAGTCGAATTTCATTGGCCATCTCCTTACAAACGTGTAATGACTCTCCGTGATGCATTCTACGCGGGAGAACTTTATGATACAGATGTACCTGAATCTCCTGGTCAAGAATACCCGCAACGTAAGAAAGAAATTATGGCTCAAGTCCCTCAAGGAGGATATTGGCGAGATTTGCCTGATAAGTTACAGCGTGAATATATGGGGGGAAGTTACTTTCTAGGTGGAGGTAAAACAGGTATGGCGCGTCGTTTATCATTAGATGAGCCTAGCTTAACTCTGACAACTTCTCCTGCGCAAAAGCAGACAGAGCGTTGTCATCCTACAGAAACTCGTCCACTACAAATACGCGAGTATGCACGTATTCAAACATTTCCTGACAATTGGGAGTTCAAAGGATCAAAAAATGCTGCTTACAAGCAAATTGGAAATGCAGTGCCAGTAAATATGGCACGAGCCCTTGGTTACTCGTTAGTGAGGTTGCTAAATGATATTGATAGAGCCATGAGTTAAAAAATAATTCATTTTTTAATTGGTTTTCTATGCTGCAATAGTTTTCAGTGTATAGTTGTAAGTTACTGAATTTAAATGATTTTGAAGATTTAATTTTTTAAGACCAATTTAGTGAGGGTCTTGGTACCCAAAGTTGATATTTTGTTACTTGCCGAGCGAGTTATCCGGGCGCTAGGCCAGAGCATTGAATAGTGGGGTAAGCCGCTCTCTGTTCGGTGTGATAACGAACCGGAATATATCAGCGGTAAGCTATCGGTATGGATGGAGATTCGGGGTATTAAGCTCATGTTTATTCAGCCGGGAAAGCCCCAGTAAAATGTGTATATAGAACGCTACAATCGAACTGTGTACCACGGCTAGTTAGCCCAATATCTGTTCGAAAGTATGGAAGAAGTTAAGGTTATGCCGCTCGCTGGCTCTTGGACTACAATAACGAGTGCCCTAGTATGGGGCTGGAAGGGGTTACACCTGAAACAGAAGCTGGCCGCTGTGGCCTGAGCTCTACTTTTGAAACCTTCTAAAAATAGGGCGTACCGTCTGGGCGCTGGCTTGCGCACTCTAGGCAGTTTCTCCCGGTGCCTCCGTTAAGCGATTGGCGGCTTCACCAAGAGAGCCTAGCTGTGCGGCAATCAAGCGTAGCTGGCTTTGGATGGGGCGGTAAAGAGCAATGGCTTGTTCGTCTCTCTCTGAATCCTGCTTATCGAAGGCGTCGGAAGTAGTCTGCTCTAGCTGCGCA
>JBLWWH010000051.1:0-5246 GCA_048268105.1 Weeksellaceae bacterium | reverse complement strand
CATGGCCTTGATAGTGTGTTTGCTGGTTTAGATATCGCCACACATATCAATTCATTACCCCCAGCCGTTTCCTTCTATGCCTCATCGTTAGGACTATCTCAAGCAATGAGCATGATAATAATTTCATTAGGTATTCGGTTCTTATTGCAGTTAATTCCATTTGTTAGATTAGGGAGTTAATCATGATTCATGGTATCTCTGGTAAAACAGGCGGCGGCAAAAGCTATGAAGCAGTTGTTCGCCATATCATCCCGACAGTGACAGAACACAAACGAAAAGTAGTAACAAACTTACCACTTAATGTTGAGCATTTTTGCTCTATCTATGGTGAGTATTGTCGAGACTTAATAGAAGTCATTGACGGTGAGTTTCACAACTACGGTGGGCAACGCCCATTCTCTAAAAAAGAGCATTACCTTCAATATGAAGATTGGCAAAACGAAGAAGGTAATCGTGTTTACTTCTTTGTTGATGAATGTCACTTAGCACTTCCCCAGCAAGGCACCGATAAAGAAGTAAAACAGTTTTACGATATGCATCGTCACTACGGTTTCGACATAATGCTGATTACTCAAAACTTTAGAAAAGTAGATAGAGATATACGCGACTTAGTGGCTAACCATTATCGTGCTATCAAAAAATCAATGATGGGTCAGGATGATAAATACATTCTAAAGGTGCATGATGGGTCTTCGGCAACAAACGCAACGGTTGTTGCTACTCACGAACGTGAGTATGAAGCTAAGTATTTTAAGTTTTATAAGTCTCATACGAAAAGTGACCAAAGCGTAAAAGAAGCTGCACCGAGTGATATTAAAAAATGGTATGACAACTGGTTCATAAAAGGATCTATTGTTTTCTTTATCGTTGCCCTATTCCTTCTTTACTTAGGTTTTAAGAAACAAAGTAAGATTGACGAAACTAACACAAAGTTAGTTTCTGATAGCCCGGTCACAACACAAGCTCCTGCTACTGGACAAACTCAACCGCCTGCAACAAATCAGATATTGGCACAACAAGCTGAGATAAAAGAGCTATTGGCTAAACAGAAAAAAGAGCAAGAAGCGGAAGAAAAGAAACACCCCTTTTACAAAGTCGGCCTACACATAGCAGGATGGGCTGAGTATACCGAGCTTGGAAAGATAACTAAGAATTACTATCTAAGCGCTAGCCAAAATGGACAGCATATATTTGAGTTATCGCTGCGCGATTTAGTCCTTGCAGGATATACCGTTGCAGTACGCTCTAGTTGTGTAATCGAAATTCAATACCGTAAATACCATGACTTCATAACATGTGACTCTCCAAAAGTAGGTGTTTTCGATGAAGCACCATCAGAGCTAACAGAATAGCTGGGAGGGACCCGCAACGCGGGAGGGGCTTAGCTATTCTGATAGTTCCAAAAATATTACCTGGTATTTGATAAACGTTACAAAAATCATGTGCCAGGTATTTGAAAATTGTTACATCAATCAAATACCAGGATAAACCTAATGTGGAAAAATGAGTATTGGGGCGGGCAACGTGAAGGCGCTGGTCGTCCAAAGAAAGAACCAACAAAGCCTGTCAGATTAAATGAATCAGAGCAAAAGCTTATTACTTTAATCCGTGAAAAGGATCTAATTGATCTTACTTTTGCTTTTGTCCAAGACACTAAGAAGTAACTAATCTGTGGTACGTAATTTTTTACGTAATTTGCGTATCGGTACGTAATAATGAACAAAATTATTACGTACCAGTCACCATTGTATCTCCAGTTCTTGGAGGATGGCGTAGCCATGTCATACATTCCAGAAATTTCACATTTCATCGCGAAACCGTTTCCATTTTACATACAGTTTATTATGGTCGGGAATCAATTCAGTGAAATAGCCAATCGCACTCACTGCCCTAGTCTGTCTTTGGAAAAAGGTGATTGCCTTCTGATAAACCAAGCTGAGTTAAGGACGGCACAGCAGCCGAGGGAAACACCCTCCCCCCATATACTAATAGGGGGGGAGCGAAACCACTTACACCGAAACCGAGTGTGCATTGTGATTTTAACAAAAAGGAGTAAATCACAATGAGCAACTTTAAATTGCAGTTCGTTACGCTATTCGGATATGACTACGCAAAAGGAGCTAAAGAACTCGGAGTAAGTGAACGACAAGTAAGGCGTTATTTAAAAGCTAACAAAGCAACTAAGCCGATAGAAAAATTGGTAGAAATTATGTATCGCGGCTACATGCCACTTAATGGCCCATGGTCAGAATGTAGAATTTCAAGGGAAGATAATCTATTAATTACACCTTGGGGAAAGGTAAAGCCATCAGATGTTCAACTTGTACACCGCTATAAATGGTCTGCTAAAAAATCAGAGCAGATGTACCAAAGTCTTAAAAAACAAACATCTAATAGTGATAAATATTTATTTGAATTACAGGATAAATTACTAGATATTATTGGAGACTTAGCTGAAAAGACGGCTATTTAATCAATAACAGGAGAAAATAAATGGATATTAAGCAAATCACATTCATTCACGAATATCTAGTAAAATATTTCCACGATAAAGAAGACCCTATTTCACCTCCGGGTATTAAAAATGAAGGTACTTTGGCATCAGCTGTTCAGCGCCCTTTTATGTCTGTTGGCGGTAAAGATGCGTATATTGGTGTTTTCAATAAATCGGCAGCACTTTTTCATTCACTAATTAATAATCACAGTTTTCATAATGGGAATAAGCGTACTGCTTTATTAGCAAGCCTTGCTTATCTAGGTGATAATGGGTATTGGGTAACAATTCCTTCAGATGATGATATGTTTGAGTTTACACGCCAAGCTGCTGCACATGAATTGTCAGAAAATCGTGAAGATGAACTCGCTATTATTAGTGATTGGTTTAAAAATAATTCTAGGCGACGCAAAATTGGTGAGCATATGCTTAAGTTCCATGAATTACGTGAAATTTTATATGGTTTTGGTTTTGAGTTCGGTAATGATAGTAGTAACGGTCGAGCTGTAGAGTTGATCAAAAACGGTAAAGTTAAAACTAAGATTCTAAAAAAAGGTGCTAAAGGCAAAGAAGATTATGATAAACAGTATATTCAGCGTTTAAGAAAACAATTAAAACTTACGCCTGATTATGGTGTTGATAGCTTCTCCTTTTATGGTGAAAGAGGCTTTGGTGACAGACTCGGTCAGTTTATGACTATCCGTCATAATGTAATGCGTGAGTTAGCTAAAATCTAATTTTGATTGCCAAAATGTCTTGAATTAAGTTTTTTAACCTATTGATATAAAGGGCTTTATGCCCTTTTTTCTTTAACGCTTAATATAAATTATGGGTAGTTACGTATCCGCTTAAGCGGCCCTTGTACTTGGGTGATAGACGCTGTTAATAACAGCAAACCCGCTACACACGCAGCGCTAATCTTTTTTGCAACTTCTTCCCAAGCTGCTTTTTCTTCTTTGGTTTTAGACTTCTCTTTTGCAAGTTCTATCAAAGCAGGCTTAAAGTCGATGCCCATTTGATTGCATAGATAAATACACTGATTGGCCGTTAAGTGTCTCCGACCTTTCTTGATATCAGTCACATTACCAGTAGAAACATTCATATCGGCACAAACCTGTTTGTCCTGTTTGTAACCTTTGAATTCTCTGTACTTTTCAATAAGTTCGTAGCTAAAAGACATAGTATTTTCTCCTCTTTTTATATTTTAGCACTCAAATATGAGAAATAAATTTTTGACAACACTCTACAGTGAGTGCTAGATTTTAGCCAACACTCATTAAGGAGTGTTTATTTTTGACATTTTGGCACTCTATTTTGAGTGTTTAGATATGCATTTAATGTCCAATACTGAATAGTATCGGACTTTAATAAGGAATCCGGTTTGAAATTCTATCTCCAATACATAGCTGGCATTGAGGAATACGCGTTAGGTTTCAATAAAATTGAACACCCACTTATGTATTCGTCACGTGCTGAAGCTATGGCTTTTTGCATAGACTATGCAAGTGGAGAACCTTTCGAAATCATCGACGTTGATGATTCAAACTGGCAAGAACTGTTCGACTCTGGAGCATTTGACTATGAACCAGACTTCTAAACAGTTAACCAAAATCGATTATTTAACCGTTGTTTTTTGCCCTGACGAAATTGCCCGTCTTCGCTTTGACGCCAAAATTGCGTTTGGTAAAGGTGACTTTGCCTCCTACAAAGAAGCCTATAACGCAATCCTTTGTGCTGAATTATTTGACCAACAAGCCACTGATGATTTAGACGTAGAAGTTAACGAATCGGTTGTTTATGACTCTGATTATTACTATGACCAGCTGTTTGAGAACAACCCTCGTTACCGTAACTACGGCTCTGTTGACGCTATTCCAAGTGAAGAACGGGCGCACTTTTTCAAGAATGTTGTACGCAAAACCAAACGTTACAAAACACTTAACTCATTGATTGAAGGTGATATTACTAAATTTATGCACCTTCTAAACACTGAGGTTGCAACAGCTGCTGACCGCTTAACATCGGATGATTTAAGCTGGTCTTATCGCCATAACTCAGGCGGTATGTTCACCTATGAAAAGTCAGCCACCCTTTACCGTCATGATGTAAATTCGGGCGTTGTTGCTTGGGGTGCGAACAATGGCGGCGTGATGATTTCATTCTCCGGCGCTGGTTGTGCGGGTCTCGATATTCCAAAACTTCACGCCATGCTTAAAAAAATGCCGAACGTAAAAATCACCCGTTTGGATATTGCTTACGATGACTATGACGGCGAAAAATCTGTTCTAAATTACTTCCAAAATCTAGAAGAAGGCGGCTTCTGTAAAACGAACCAAGCGCCCTCTTTCTCATGGATTCAGACTGGCGAACTGCAAAAATTATCTAATGAGCAACAAGCTTTATGGAAGAAAAAACACGGTTGGCAAAAACGCTATGACTGCGTAGCGAATGGCGGTAACACCCTTTATGTAGGAAGTCGCAAAAATGGAAAAATGGCGCGTATCTATGAAAAAGGCAAGCAAATGCAAAGTGAATCTCAACCTAATTGGGTGCGTGCTGAGCTTGAGCTTAGGTCTATTGACCGTGTTATCTCCTTGGATGCACTTCTCAATACCGATGCCGTTTTTGCTGCTGCATACCCTGCTTTTGAGTTTGTTAGCGCTAAACGTCTTGAGATTAAAACCACTACACGTAAACCAAAAGTAAGTGGGATTTTTGTTGCTGAAAGACTCGAACGCTACTGCGCACAGTC
>JBLWWH010000050.1:0-5346 GCA_048268105.1 Weeksellaceae bacterium | reverse complement strand
TAATCGGATTTCTTGACTTAGTAACTCCTTTTGTAATAAGTTACAATAATCATGGTCATTGGTTCTCTCATAAAACTTACATCCAAAGCAGGTTCTTTGAACACTTAAAATTCTAAGATGTTTTCCAAATAATCACTTGCCCTAGCAATTAATTATACGCGTTGTTACAACCAGTTTTTTAATTCAGTTTCTCTTTCAGTCACAGATTCCAAAACTGAATCGTCAAATGTTTTGTCTGTATTCATTTGAAAATCTCTAAACCAATTAAGTATTTCTTTTGCTTTATTTTTATTATTATACATTTTACATATATCATAAAGTGTTGGTGCTATTGGATAGTGTGAGTTTAAACTCATAATATAATCCACAATTCCAATTTCAGATTCAGAGTGTTTAAAGAATTCCATTCCACAATTAAGTAGATTGTTTTTTAATGATTCTACAACTTTATTATTGTCATAATTAACTAAATCATACCATCCATAGTCTAAAAGTTCTTTGTTCCAGCATTCTAAATATTGGGCTGATCGATTATGAATCATAGGATTTCCAGAAAATTTAACACCATTTTTTTTATAGTATTTTTTCAAACCATTAGATTCAATACTTAAGTGAGGCATAAATTTACAGACAAAATTTCCACTGTTCATTCTTGTTTTTTGAAAGTAAATTATATTCTGGTAATCTCCAATATCCCGTTTAAAAGTCAATTCAGATTTGTGTAATCTAAATCCTAATGGTTCTAATTCGGGAAGAATAAATTCGGTTAAAATTCTCCTAATTCTGTCACCAGGTTTTAAATCCGAGTATAAAAAATCAATTTTTTTCTTTTTTTTGAATATTCCAAACATTATTTTTTTTCAAATTGGTTGTAACTCGTTATGTAGCAACTAATATACACTTTTTCGAGTACTGTAATATGGGGAATAGGCTATTCTGTTCTCTTTTAGAAATAGTCGTAAGGCTGTTTGCATACCGAGATCATTAACGAGGCCTGTTCTAAACTAGAGAAAACAACCATAAAATATTACCAAAAAACGTTTTACTATTTCCTGTAACTAAAAAAGGAATACGTTTATCTTTTTATCACTTTCCGTAATTGTGATAATTAATCAAATATAAAAGGATTACCACCACACATGTAGGTACGATAACTACCCAAAACAGGATTAATATATCATGATTCCTAATAGAAGTTCTTTAGTTAAAGTCAGTGGGTTTTCACATGTTTTTTATCACAGTTTTTATTCCACGTTGTAATTTCCGTTCGCCCATTTTATTGTCGGTTCAATCCATTCTCTTAAAGGTTTGAATAAAAATCCGTGTCCCATTCCTGTATTTAGTTCTATTTCTTTAAAATGTTTTATTTCACAGTTCGAGATTTTCTTTCGTTCCAATGAGGAAACTCCAAAAGGGTCGGACTTTTCGTAAATCGTTAAAATATTTCCGCAAAAATTGATTTCAGGTATATTTTGAATATCGCTATTCCTAAAACTTGCAATAAATACAAAATTCAAATCTTGATTATTTGTTAAAGTCGAAACGTATTGAGCAATATATCCACCTTTTGAAGCTCCAACTACAGTTATTTTTCTCGGTTCTGTTCCGTTTGTTATTAAACTGTCAATTTGGGTTACAATTCCGATTGCGTATTCTCTTGCGTCAACATTTCCATTCCGTTTTTCGCTTATAACTTGAAGTCCTCCTTTTTTAAATTCATCAATAATTTCGTTGTATTCAGTTCGGCCAAATTCGGGATGCAATTCATTCAGTTCGTGTTCTTCTAAAAATCGGTTGTGAAGGAAGAAAATAAATCGGTCATCATTTTTGTTTCCGCACGCAAATAAAGTTGAACAAAAAAGAATTCCAATTAATAGACTTGTTTTCATTGATTTACGATTTTATCAAATTGTGGGCAACGTTAAATATATGGAAAGTTGGGCAGAAAATAAGCGATTACTTTAGGTTTAACCACAAGCCAAATCTTTTATGTTTGTTTTAATTTTTCTCTTTTAATACCACATCAAAAGATTTGGTGACTTTGCAAATAGATAACAACTTTTGGATTAAGCACTAATCGCCCAATTTACTATATGGTGTTATCTGTGGTTTTTTTATTCTGCAACTTGTTTTAATAATTCCGCAGTTTTTGGTTCGATTTCTCCGTTGTATTTCAATTCAGACGCTTTTTTGTCAGTTAGCATTTGGTAAAAAACGCAAGCGTTTAAAAAAGCCCCATATTTATTTGGATGGCTATCATCTTCATAAAGTTCAATTTCGGGATGTTTTGTCAAAACTTCGTAGAATTTAGTTCCGTTGTCAGATTTCAACAAGTTATTTTTCTGAGCCACTAAATCGTACGATTTATTTATTAGCTTAGTTTCTTGTTCTAAATTCTCAAGAGTTGGTGAACAGCATCTGTCTTTTTCTATTGATTTATCAATGATTCTTGATGGATAGCAGTATTGTTCGGGATATTCATTTTTAGAAGGCCAAGTATTGAAAAGTATAAATTTACATTCTGGATTAGAAACTAACTTTTTAATATCCGTAATCGCTTTACTAACCTTTAGATCACGATTTTCAGGAATCAAGATGCTTACAGTTCCAGTTTGCAGAATAATAACATCCCAATTTTTTTCGGCTATTTTTATTTCAGTTTCTGTGGTTTCTCCTTCTTCTTTTTTTCTTGTACTCATTCCGTTTTCTGTGCGAGAAGTAATTATATCAGATAAATGACCAGATAAAGATTGTCCTGGGAATGTGCTTTGGTCAATTTTAATATTCGGATTCGTTTCGTTCAGCATCATTTGAAGGGTTTGTGGCATATCATAAAAATAGGTTAGACTGTTTCCAATAAACAGCACATTTAATTCTTCAGTAGTTTGTTTTTTATGCGATTTACAGCTTATAGTTATTAACGTTATTAAAATTAGCAGAATGTTTTTCATAAATGACGATTTTTCTCAAATGTCTTGTCCTGAAATATGGCTACAAGTTAAAATTGATTTACGCTGTTTTTAAATATACCATATTTGGTGTTTTATAGTCTAAAAATAAATGTAATCTTATTTCGTTGTATAAATTAATTGCATTTTTTGTTGCTCTTCTTGCGTGTTGTAGGCTATCAAAGGTCTGATCTAGATAAAACTCGTTTTTTAGAATTCCGTTTACACGCTCAGCCACAGCATTTTCGTAGCAATGATTTTCTTCTTTCATGCTAATATCGATGTTATTTCTCTTTAAAATTTGAGTGTAGAGATTACTGCAATACTGTATACCTCTGTCGGAATGATGAATTAGTCCGGTAGTATGCGCCTTGTTTAAGGCTCTTTCACAACCTTTTAGTTCCAGGCTATTACTTATGTCATATCCTACAATTTTTCGGCTGTACATGTCTGAAATGAGCACCAGGTAACAAAAACCTTTTATGGTTCTAATGTAGGTGATATCGCTTACTCAGACTTGGTTTGGCCTAGTTATTTTAACATCTTTAATGATGTTTTTGTATTTGTAGAACCTGTGCAATGAGTTTGTTGTTCTTGAGCTGTATTTCTTTCTAAGTGTGAACATATTGTGTTTTCTAAGTATGTTGAATAAGGTGTCTCTACCAATTTTTAAGTTGGATTCAATAAACTCTTGTTCTAATGATCTGGTGAGTTTTCTAACGCCTTCTTTGGGAAGGGATTTGCGTCTGTTCTTAACTATAACCACTACTTTTTTCTCTATCTCTAACCGTCTGTCTTCTCTACGTTTGTATTTGTAGTATGCGTCACGTTTGAGTCCGAAACAAGCAGTTATAGTAGTAAGAGAAGCAAATCCCTTAGATTTTTCCTTGGCTTTAATCAGGGCTTGATACTTAGTTTTTTTTTAAGTTCAAGGACAGATTTATAGCCTAGTTGTTCTGCTTCTACTTCCAGTTAGGAATCATCTATTAAGGCATCCATATCCTTTTTCAGCAGTAGTTTCTTTAGCTGTTCAATCTCTTTTTGAAGCTGTTTAATACGGGTTATTTCGTCTTTAGTTTTCCTGCGGTAAGTTCGTCTAAAATTTTGAGTTTAAAAGATTCTGAATACCGTCTAATTACTTTGTCATTTTTGTACATAATGTTTAAAATTATGTAGCCTTTATTCAGGACGGGTCAAAATGATGCACAACGTCTTCGTGTTATGGCTAGTTGCGTAAAAGCACACGCTTTATTTTCCGCAGCAACAATATAGTGAAAAGTGAGCAGAGATCGTCGTCTTAGTCAGCAGAAGTAATTAGTTATACATGTTGTTATCTGTTATTGTTAATCCACTGACCAATCTAAAACGTGTAAAATATCATTCAATCCAAAATAAATATAAATTTCACCGTTAGGTTTTATCAGTAAGTGATTTATTTCAAAATCGGAGCTTTTAAAAAATAATTTTTCTATTAAACCATATTGATCTAAATAGATATGTTTCTTTTTATTCGGTTTAATTTGTGAGTCTTTGGTTCCAATTAAGAAAGATTGATATCGACTGGAGTTGTTTTTTATCCATTTCCAATATTTTTTGTATTTGGAGTCTCTATAAATATTTTTGTCATTTTTACTGTAGAAGTGTAATATTGTCTTTTTTTCTTGGTTAAACTCAGAACCAATAATTTTTGTCAACAACATTGTTATTTGACGCAGATGAATTGAGTCAAGTTTTCCGATATTTTTATGAAGGTATATATTCTTAATAATTGAAGTATCATTTTCAATTATTCTAGTGTAAATTCTTCTATTATCAAGTGAGTCGAAATCCGTTTTGGTTATTTCATTATTTTGAAAATAATAATAAGTTTTTTTGTTGAAATTTTGACTAAAGCAGGTAATTGAAATTAAAAATATTAATGTCGATAGATTTTTCTTCATAATTACAGGTTACTCGTTATATAACATCTAATATACACTTTTTCGAGTACTGTTATAAGTGGAATAGGCTATTTTGTTCTCACTTATAAATAGTCGTAAGGCTGTCTGCATACCGAGATCATTAACGAGGCCTGTTCTAAACTAGAGAAAACAAACATAAAATATTAACAAAATACGTTTTACTATTTCCTGTAACTAAAAAAGGAATACGTTTATCTTTTTATCACTTTCCGTAATTGTGATAATTAAACAAATATATTAGGATTACCATCACACATCTAGGTACTATAACTACCCAAAACAGAATTGTTATATGATGATTCTTAATAGAAGTTCTTTAGTTAAAGTCAGTGGGTTTTTACTTGTGTTTTTCTACAATATTTGGTTAGTTGCGGAAAATTCGTTGGTGATTTACCGACGTACAAGGAAGTTGGTTAATTCAAGTGAATTACCGCGAG
>JBLWWH010000049.1:0-5690 GCA_048268105.1 Weeksellaceae bacterium | reverse complement strand
ATTAAATAAATTCATATCTTTATTCTCTGTAATTCAATGCAATATAATACTTTTAGGCGAATTTACGGACATTCATATAAAGTTATTAACAATTACAGCAAAGCGCATTGTTCATCACAAATAATCAGCGCAAATTATTTCTCCTTTACCTTTTCCTAAAACCACTATCTTTGCTAAATGGCGAAGTCAAAGACTATTTATTATTGTCAGAATTGTGGTGCACAACACGCTACATGGATGGGAAAGTGCTCACAATGTGGAGAGTGGAATACTATTGTAGAAGAAGTTGTGGAGAAGAATGCAAAGAAAACTCCATGGCAAGAAGACAATACCAAAAAACCTGTTTTGTTTAATATTAAGGATATTCCCGAAACTAGTGAAACGAGAATCATTACGCATAATGATGAGTTAGATCGTGTTTTGGGAGGTGGAATTGTTTTAGGTTCCGTGATTTTATTGGGAGGAGAACCTGGTATCGGAAAATCAACCCTATTATTACAAGTTGCTTTAAGCCTTAAACATTTAAAGGTTTTATATGTTTCGGGCGAGGAAAGCGCTTCTCAAATTAAATTACGCGCCGAGAGAATTGGAATCGAAACAGAAGATTGCTATATCTTAACCGAAACTCAAACACAAAAGATTTTTAAACAAGCCAAAAGCATACAACCTCAGATTTTGATTATTGATTCTATTCAAACGCTACAATCTGAATATGTAGAATCTTCGCCAGGGAGTGTTTCACAAATTAGAGAGTGTACTTCTGAACTTATAAAATTCGCAAAGTCTACCAATGTTCCGGTTATTTTGGTGGGACACATCACCAAAGAAGGTTCGATTGCTGGGCCTAAGATTTTAGAGCACATGGTAGATGTTGTGTTGCAATTCGAAGGTGAAAGAAATCATTTGTATAGATTATTACGAGCTCAAAAAAACAGATTTGGTTCAACCGCCGAATTGGGCATTTATGAAATGCAAGGTTCTGGATTGAGAGAAGTTTCAAATCCCTCTGAAGTATTGATTTCGCCTAAAGATATTCCACTCAGTGGAAATGCGATAGCGGCTACTTTGGAAGGTATTCGACCTATGTTGATTGAGATTCAAGCTTTGGTGAGTACAGCGGTGTATGGCACACCTCAGCGTTCTACCACAGGATTTGACATCAAAAGATTGAACATGTTACTCGCTGTTTTAGAGAAACGAGCTGGTTTTCAGTTAGGTTCCAAAGATGTTTTCTTGAATATTACGGGTGGAATTCGAGTAGATGATCCTGCGATTGATTTGGCGGTTTTGTGTGCGATTCTCTCTTCTTATGAAAATGAACCTTTACCAGATAATTGTTGCTTTGCAGGAGAAATAGGTTTGAGCGGAGAAGTGCGTCCGGTGAATAGAATAGAAAAACGAATCATCGAAGCTGAAAAATTGGGTTATGATGTGATTTTTATTTCAAAACACAATAAAGTTAAGACTTCTAATTTTCAGATTCGGGTAGAAATGCTAGGCACCGTTGGGGATTTGTATCGGATGCTGTTTTGAGTTTTAAATTCTGAATTTAATTCATAAAGTTATAGATACGAAGCGCAATAGGGATAGCAGCAAGTAGCCCACAGCGAAACACGCAAACAAAAAGAGGCACAAAAGAGTGGAGTCCCTTGGGACAAACTCCTTTTGTGCCTACTTTTTTGTAAGTGTTTTTGCGAGGACTACTGCGGATAGCCCGCAATTGCCCAAATTATATTATAAGTTGTGCACCATTTCCGAAATCATATGCGCCGCTAATCTTGCGGTTCTATTATCGATATCGTATTCTGGGTTATACTCGGCAACATCCATTAACCTCACCTTATTTGACCCAAGAATATGTTGTAATATTCCCTTTACTTGGAAAGCATTTAGTCCATTAGCCGCTGGAGCACTCACTCCTGGCGCATAAGCTGCATCAAACACATCCATATCTAAGCTGAGGTAAATCGCATCTACTTTATCTAGAAAAGTATCAATAGCAATCGACCATGCACGTCTATCTTCGTGGATTTGATCTGCTAAAACATAAGTTGCTTTTAATTCATCTGCTCTTTGGAAAATCGCCTTGGTATTAGCTGTTTTCTGAACTCCTAAACACATGTAGTTGAACTCTCTATTATTCTTTTCACAAAATTGGGACATTTCATAAAAACCTGTTCCTGAATTGGTATCAGGATGTGGTAAACGCAAATCGAAATGCGCATCGATGTTAATAATTCCTATCTTTTTGTATTTGTCGCTAAGTGCTAAAAAATTACCATAAGCTACCTCATGACCTCCTCCTAAAACTAGTGGATAGGTATTTTTAGCGATTAAATTTTTTAGAATTTGCACTTGCTCGTCGCGTGCATCCTCTAAATTGTTACCTACACATACTACGTTTCCGTAATCGTATAAAGCATTAACATCTGAATCTTGCTGTGGCAAAATAGATAGCATTTTTCTAATGGCATCTGGCGCCTTAGCCGCTCCAACTCTCCCTTTATTTCTTCTAACACCTTCGTCTGATGCAAAACCTAAAAAGACAACGGATTTTTCTAAATAAGCTTGGTGCTCTTTAGGAAATTCCTTGACAAGCTGATGCCATCTCTTCCCTAGCATTCCGTCTTCTACATCCACACGTCCGTGCCAATGAGTTTTATCGAAAGGTTTAATCATAGTTTTCTAATTTTAGCCCAAATTTAACGAAATGCTTTCTATTTTAAACACCTTTTTATAAGTCTTATGTAAACTAGAAATTAAGCATTGTCGCGTGGCTGGTGTTTTTCTTTTCTTTGTTCCACCTGTGGATTCGCTTCTTTTCCGTCGGTAGCTTTTCTGTTAATCGCCTTTTCTTCTAGACTTTTGTTCTCTTTTCTTTCTTCTGGGTTAACGTTCTTATCCTTGTTCATAATAATATATTTAATAGTTAGAGTCGCAACAATCATTCCGAGATAAGGGATTTTAGGTAAAGCGTCAAGACAGAAAATCATATAAAAACCTTGTGCGAATAACGAAGTTTAGAAAGTTCATCTTATAGAAAAGTACTTTTTTTTACATACGCTTATGGAAACTTAGTGTTTTTGATTCAAGTTTATTTATAAATAGAAAAGCCGACGATTGGTATCGACGGCTTTAAAACTTTATTTCTATTTTATTTACTGAATCACACCAGAACCAACTAATTCCTCGTCATCATACCAAGCTACGAATTGACCTGAAGTGATGGCGCTCGGTCCCTGATCGAACTCAACATATAAACCATCATCGAATTGGTGTAAGGTCACATTTCTCAATGGTTGACGATAACGAATTCTCGCCATGTACTCCTTGGTTTCACCTGGCTTCAAGGCTAAATCTTCTCTCACCCAATGTAATTCTTCGTTTGATACAAACAAAGCTTTTTTGAATAAACCTGGATGATCAGCACCTTGACCTGCATAGATAATATTTTTCTCGACATCTGTAGATATCACAAATAATGGCTCTACCATTCCGCCAACGCCTAATCCTTTTCTTTGTCCAACAGTAAAGAAATGAGCTCCATTGTGTTTTCCAACTATTTTACCATCATTGGCTTCGTATTTATAATCTTTAGCAAGATAAGCCAATCTCTCTTCTTCAGTTTCGAACTCAGATTTTTGTGATAAGTTATTATAAAAATCTTTTGTGATTTCAATGATAACACCATCTTTAGGTTTTAATTGCTGCTGTAGAAAGTCTGGTAAACTCACTTTTCCGATAAAGCACAAACCTTGTGAGTCTTTTTTATCAGCCGTAACTAACTCTTGTTCTTTGGCAATTTTTCTAACTTCAGATTTATCTAAATGACCTATCGGAAATAAGGCTTTTGATAATTGTTCTTGATTTAATTGGCACAAGAAATAAGACTGATCTTTATTTTTATCGTGTCCGGCAAGCAGCTGATAAATTTCTTTACCATCTTTTTCTATTTTTCCTTTTTGGCAATAATGTCCAGTGGCTACATAATCCGCACCCAGCTCTAAAGCTGTTTTTAAGAATATATCGAATTTGATTTCTCTGTTGCATAAGACATCCGGATTTGGTGTTCTTCCAATCTGATATTCGTTGAACATATAATCTACGATTCGTTCTTTGTAAACTTCGCTTAAATCGATTACCTGAAATGGAATCCCCAGTTTCTCTGCTACCAACAAAGCATCTGCGCTATCCTCTACCCATGGACATTCATCGTCTAAAATCACAGACGAATCATTCCAATTTCTCATGAATAGACCAATCACATCAAAACCTTGCTGTTGCAATAAATATGCGGATACACTACTATCTACACCTCCCGAAAGTCCAATGACTACTTTTTTACCTTTCACCGCTTTTAAATTCAAGTTGCAAAGTTACGGCTTTATTAGTTTTAATGACAAAATCCTCGGTTTTTAGTATTTCTTTAATGAATATTCAAGGCTTTGTGCGTTCGGCGAATAGCTTCTTGATTTTTGTATTCAATCCAATCATCGCCTTTTATCTTTCTCATCAGACCATCATAATGTCTCATGAGGATAACATTATATATGGCTTCGGCTAAATGATTGGGTTTCTTCGCAATTGACCTTAAACTCATAGAAAAACCAGCAGTTATATATTTCATATAATGCCAATAGGATTCGGGCATATAGAGCATTTCGCCGTGAGAAAGCGTTGTTTTGTAGGGATTTAGATTTTCAAGTGCCGGGAATTTCTCGAAATTGGGATCATCAAAATCGATATCCTCACGACATATTACCGAGTGTGGGATTTTGTACATGAACTTGGTTTGACTAGGCGGAACTAATATGCATTCCTTTTCTCCATTAAAATGAAAGTGGAAAATATTAGCTAAATCAATATCATAATGCATAAATACATTGCTACCTGCCCCTCCGAAGAATAGCATGGGCAAAGCTTTCATTATCTTCAACCCCAAGTCTGGATATTTATAATCTTGTTGTAGCTGCGGAACTTCCTTCATTAAATTATAAAGAAAAATACGTAAATCGGTAGGTTCTGATTTCAATAAATCTACATAGTCTGCCAAACTCATTTCGGCTTTGGGCTCATTAAAAACATCTTCTGCCTTAACGGGTTCATTATTATATAATGGGACGATTTTATCACCAGCGATTTCTTTGATGTAGTCTAGATCCCATTTAGAAAATGCGGGCCAATCTTTTGTTATATTTTTAATAACAACTGGCTTTTGAGGCTTATAATAATCGCTTATAAAACTCTGCTTATCAATAGAATCAATTCTATCTATAGATTTAAAATCAAATGGCATTTTCGTGAATTAACCGACAAATTTACATTAATTTAATAGGTAGGAAAAATAGCTTCCTCAACATTTAATATAGAGAAGAGAATTTTTGTTTTTAAGGTTTAGTAAAACCGCAGGTACGGGGTTAAATTTAATTTTTTGCGTATAAGTACCGACGTGAGCAATTACGAATTCCAGTAGTTATTGAGATTGGGACGCAGTCGAATCCGCCGTAATTGCGGTTATGCAGTGTGTCCGTTGCACAACTCAAATATACAGAAATAAATTATTAATAAAAACCTTTCTTTTTCTTGTGTAATTCAATGTAATTCAATAAGTTTATATATGCAAGGAAAGAAAAAATTCACAGCCAAACTATTTAACAAGCCAATAAATGTATGCTGATGGCAGCTACGGC
>JBLWWH010000048.1:0-5841 GCA_048268105.1 Weeksellaceae bacterium | reverse complement strand
TATAAAAAAGGGGGCTTTTATGTAGTTTTAAAGCTTATGAAGATGCCCTTTTCTACTTCTTTCTATACCCATTTTTTCTCTATTCACTACATAAAATTACTCTCCCACAACATTTACCTTACTTGCAAGCCTTTTAACAAGTAGTTTTATATCAGATAACAAAAAATAGCGCTATTAAATGTTTTCTACAATACTCAAGTAGAGTTCAGAGACTACTATAAAAACGAGGCAATCTCAATGGCCTTAATTGAGATTATATAAATGAACTAATCATGGAATTATTACTAGAAAAAAAAGTTAAACCTCTAAAACAACCTAACTATAAATATCTAAACTTTAATGTAGATGAAGAAAAAATAACTATTGAAGAAGCTATTAATGAATTAGACGAATCTATAAAATCCATTAATTCAACTACAAAAAGTATTAGTAAAGCACAATTAGAAACACAACAACTAATAAATGCTTTAAATGATGATTCTGGCCATTGGATATCCGATCATATTTTTAGACCTGATAACCCTAAAAGAAAAAAAGAGGCTTTAGATAGTTTAAAAACTTTAAAATCTAATCTAGAGAAAGCTGAAAAGTTATCTTTTGATGCAGGACAAGTAAACCTTCCTAACTTAAGATCTATGGCTAATACAGTTAAAACATGGCCAGGTTATTTTACTGATTTAAAACCTGTATTAAACACCAATATTACCATTATAAAACCTAATAAAGAAGGAAATATTATTGGTACTATTCAATTCTTTGTTGGAACATTTGTAGGAGGTTCTTGGAAACTTTATGGTTGGGCAAAAAATTCTAGACATAGTTTCATCAAAGGCTACTTAATTGGTTCTTTAATTACTGGTTTTATTGGATCTATATTCAGTGCTGAAAAAAGAAAAGCTACGTTTGAAGAAATTAAAAAAAATGCTACTGAAGCAAATGGTGAAGTATTAGAGTTAATAGACAACTTAGAAGAAATTAACGAACAAGTAGAATCAAAATTCAGAGAGACTAATCAAATTTTAGAAGAAGCTAAATTTGCCAAAAAAGGCTCTCTTACTTCTCAAATAAAAACCTTAGAAGCCTTAACTCAAGCTTCCTTAATCATTAAAGATTGGTCTGCTAGCTATAAAGCTATGCTAAAAAA
Organism: Weeksellaceae bacterium; assembly: GCA_048268105.1. GTDB lineage: Bacteria > Bacteroidota > Bacteroidia > Flavobacteriales > Weeksellaceae > Profundicola. Next base: position 4,697 of record JBLWWH010000048.1, on the reverse strand, counting down.
AATAGAAAAAGGAAGAAAAACCCCTAGTGAATATGCTTATGACACAGCCGAAGATATAGTATACAAAGAAGAAGCCGTGTTAGGTATTACGTTTGATAACGAAAATGAAAGAATAGATGCTATTCAAAAGGTTTTCTATTTAACATACTTATTAGATTGGAAAAATGATGGTCCAGGATATGAAAAGCTTAAAAACTGTATAGAAAGCGATTTACCAGAAAATGAAAAAGAAGCTCAATTAATTGAAATCATTCAAGAGATAGGTAACGAAGTACAAATTTCTGAAGAACAAACAAATTTCATACTTATTCGAGCTTTACTTATTCTAGGTTTAAACCCTAGTCAGATAATTAAAATTACCAATATTATTGGAGTTCTTACTGAAAAAGAAACTATTGATAAGATTGAGTTTTTTAAAGAACTAAGTCAAGTAGCATAATCTTTTTTAAAAATCTTTTTATCATGTGTACAAGAATATTTAACAATTTTAATAAAAAAAACAATTATTTAACTACAGCCAGAAATATGGACTGGGCTACCCAAATGCCTACAACTATTTTTGCCTTTAGGGTAGATCACAATAATCCAATAATGAAGTCAGGAACTGAAGTTGAAGATGAAAACTCCTTGATATGGACAGCGAGGTACAACAGCATTGTAACTATGGTGGGTACCGAAGCTCCTTTTGGCGCATCTGACGGTATCAACTCTCAAGGGCTTGTAGCCAATTTATTATACGATAGTGGTGCTTCTTATTACAGAGAAGATGGAAGCTCTTGTAAAAATTTAGATGTTTTAAGATGGGTTCAATTTGTACTGGATACTTGTTGTTCAGTTTCTGAAGTAATTGCTAAGTTTAACAAAGAAGCTGAAACTCAAATTCAGTTAATTGGAGGAGAAGTTCCTGGTTCTAATAAAAAAGCTTCTTTGCATCTTGCTGTTTCTGACCTTCATGGTAAGTCTGCCATTATTGAAGTTCATCATGGAAATTACATCATTTACGAAAATCCTGAATTTAGAGTAATGACTAACGAACCTTCTTATGCCAAACAAATTGAACTAAATCAATTTTGGCGTTGGCAATGGAATGATAAAAATAACTTTCCTAGTAATACACTTCCTGGTGGTCCTTTTCCTTCTGATAGGTTTGCCAGAGCTTCGTATTATCTAAATCATTTATACAACTCTACTAGTAATTATGATTCTTTAACTCAATCTAAATCAGTTGTTATGAATGCATCTGTGCCTGTTAACTTCAAATCTGACAATCTTCAATTTCCTAATATAGCCCAAACTTTATGGACAAGTGTTGCCTCTCACAATGATCTTACCTACTATTTTTGTAATGCAAGAACCATGGGAGAAATTTATATGGATTTGAATAAAATGAATGATTTCCCTAGTGCCGTTTCTAAACTTATTGTGGTTTCTGAAAACGATAAACATGAATTTATAAACCATGAACTATACGGATGTCAAAACGAAAATTTCACAAAAACTGTTGATCCATTTGCTATGACAGCTGCACTAGTGGATAAATAAACTCTTTTAAAACTTTATATTAAACAGTTGTAAAAATTACAACTGTTTTTGTAACAGTAAAAACACTTAATTGAATTTATTTTTGGTAGAAGCTCTTCCTTATTTAAACAAACTCATTTTCCGCTTATACCCTTTTTCAATTACTTAAATCAACTATTTAATCATTTAAAGAACTCTTTTTTAAATACACATAGGTGCTAATTATTTTTGAGTTTTAATCCTTAAACTACCATATCTATGAAAACTAATATTCAAGAAGAAATTAATACGCTACTTAGAGAAAACATTGACAACTTTTTAAAAGAAATCCAAAAGTCGTTACCTTCAAATGTAACAGTATCTACAAACTGGGGAAATCTAGATAATGTTTACGAACATTATAAAAACAGCCATATTTTCAATAGAAGACTGCAATTCAATCCCTTTGTGATTGTTTATTGCGAAAGCCCTGAAGATGTACAAAATACATTCAAAGCTGCAAAGAACAACAAGCTCCCTTTCAAAGTCAGAGCTGGAGGTCATGATCACGAAGGCGAATGTACTGGAACTAATATTGTGTTAATCGATGTTTCTAAAATGAACTATCCCGAACACGATAATGAAAAAGTTTATATTGAAAAAATTGACGGAGAAAAAATTGCACATATTCGTCCAGGTATTCGTTTTAAAGACCTAACTTCAAAACTCGCTGACCAAGATGTAATGATTCCTCATGGTACTTGTGCTACTGTGGGTATTGCTGGCTTCACCATGGGTGGTGGCTGGGGACCATGGACTCGTAAATATGGCATGTGCTGTGAACGTTTAGTCGGCGCTACCGTTTTGTTAGGAAATGGAGAATTTGCAGAGCTCAATGAAAAAAATGGTAAGATTCCTGATTTACTTTGGGCATTAAGAGGTGGTGGTGGCATGAGTTACGGAATTGTAACCGAGCTTAGAATTAAAACTTTTGAGCTACCTAAAATATTACATCGCTTCAACGTCGTTTGGAACCCGTATTCCGATTTAAATCCAGATAAAGTTGAAGAAAATGTTCCTACTCTTGAAGTACTACAAAAATGGGAGGAAATTATTCAACCTAACAACTCACCCCAACTTATTGGAACTAACTTAAAAGTGAGTGCAAGGTCGTGGGATGAAAACACTCCTATTCCTTATAAAACTATCTATCTTAATTGTCAGTTTAATGGGTATTGGGAAGGAAATGAAATAAGCTTGAGAGAGTTTATAAAAGATACCTTTAAAGATGTACTTGCCGTTACAGATACTATGTTAACTATTGAACCTGCCACAGGTGCAGATTTTGAACATAAAAGCAACTATGGAGACCACCTTATGAGTTCATGGGATAGGGAGTCTTTTAATGAAATTAAATTATCCATGCTCCCTCCTAAGTTATTAATGGGTACACCGTTACAACCAGATTTAGATCTACCTGCACCACATAAAATAACTTCAAGACTTGTTGATAAAAAAGGTTTAGGAGAAGAGGGACATCAAAAACTAATTGAAAGCCTGTGCTCTCCTCTATTAAATGAGCATAACAGAAAAAATACTATTACATCTTATATTACCTTAGGAGCTATTACAGGTGAATTTTACAAAAAACATCCTGAGACCAATAGTGCTTTTCCCTACAATGACAAACAATATACCATACAATACCAATGCTGGTGGGAGGCCTTAGATACAAATATGGATCCAGCAATTAAAAAGTATATTGAAGAAAAAATAAAAAACTTCCAAGACAATACTTTATATGATTACACCAATAGAGCGCTGGACTGGATTGAAGTATGTAGAGATTTTGATATCCCAAATACCTCTGGCGCATTTATAAGCTTTAAGGATAGTTCTATTCCTACTAAAACATATTTTGCCCAAAACTACAATAAACTTATTAGGATTAAAAAACAATACTCGAAAGATCCTTATAATCATTTCAGAACAAGAAAAACAATAATATAAATCTACTTCTCCCCCTTCTTAATGAAGGGGATTTTTTTTGACTATTTTCGAAAAAACAACAAATAGACACCATATTTTCTAAACATTCTATATTTAATTTAAGTTTTGTAAAAAGAAAAGTCCTTGATATTTACATTAAGGTTATAATGTAGAGTTAATAGAAAATCGTACTTTTATAGCTTATTTTTTCGAGTATATGAAGACTGATATTTCAACTGTGAATCCAAAAGAAAATATTATCATAAAAGGAGCTAAACTGCACAATTTAAAAAACATTGATGTCGTTATTCCTCGTAATAAATTAGTAGTTATTACTGGACTTTCTGGTTCTGGTAAGTCTTCTTTGGCTTTTGATACTTTGTATGCTGAAGGACAACGCCGTTATGTAGAAAGTTTAAGTTCGTATGCACGTCAGTTTTTAGGTAAGTTACACAAACCTAAAGTAGACTATATCAAAGGAATTGCTCCTGCTATTGCTATTGAGCAAAAGGTTAACGCTACTAATCCACGTTCTACCGTTGGTACCTCAACAGAGATATACGATTATATTAAATTATTATTTGCACGTATTGGTAAAACCTTCTCTCCTATTTCTGGGAATGAAGTAAAAAAACATACGGTTTCTGATGTTATCAATCATGTAAAAACTTTTGAGGAACGCACGAAGTTATTATTACTTGCTCCTATACACATAAATAAAGACAGAGATATAAAAACTGTTTTACAAGTACTAACACAGCAAGGATATGCTCGTTTAAAATATCAAGATACCGTATATAGGATTGATGAATTTCCTATAAAAGATTTTAAAGGGAATGAATTACAATTAGTTGTTGATAGAATTGTTGTAAAACACGAAGAAGATTTTTACAACCGTTTAGGAGATGCCATTCAAACAGCTTTTTTTGAAGGAAAAGGAATTTGTCTTATTGAAAACTTATCTGATAATAGCACTACCGAATTTAGTAATAATTTTGAATTAGACGGAATTTCGTTTCTGGAACCAAACACGCATTTATTTAGTTTTAACAACCCTTACGGAGCTTGCCCTACTTGTGAAGGTTACGGAAATGTGATTGGTATTGATGAAGATTTAGTAATTCCAAATACTGGACTTTCTATCTACGAAAATGCTATTTTCCCTTTTAAAACAGATAGTTACAAGAAATATAAGAACGATTTAATTC
>JBLWWH010000047.1:0-6430 GCA_048268105.1 Weeksellaceae bacterium | reverse complement strand
AATCCATACATGAACCAATATATTCATAACTTGGATTTTGAAGGTCACTCAAATCTGGTTCATTTGAGTAAACAGCAGGAACAAAAAAGGCGCTCATTAGCGCCAATATAAATATTAGTATTCGCATAATTGCGCCTTAGTTTTCAATCATCGAAAAGGATATAAAGTGCTAAAAGTCCTGAGACAATTAGCACTGTATCTAATGTGATAAACATTAGCTGAAGATAGTACCTTTCAACCATTTCCAACCGATAGCTACAAAACCAGCAGCAAGGAATACGCCGCCGATTAAGTTAGCATTATCAGTAAAGAAAGTTTGAAACTGAGTTGTTGCAGCAGTAACACCAGCGTCAGCTTCAGCGAATGCAGAACCAGAAGCAGCAGCTAGAGCAGTAACGATACCAGCCTTAGCTAGTTTATTTTTTAAAATATTAGTTTTCATGGTTAAATTCCTTATCTATTCCAAACCATTTTTGATAATTTCTTCCACCCATAACAGGTAAGAAGGACTACGATAATTGAGGGAGCAACATCTGTTTTAAATGTCTCCCAATCGAGCGGAACTGGAAGCGGATTCTCAACAACTTCCAATTCTACAGGACACTGTTTCTCGACAGGTGCGACTGGACAAATAGCAATGTATTTGTAGTCAGCCATTAACTTGCCTTTTTATCCAAAACGTTAGACGCAGGGATAAGCTTTATGCCAAAACGATCTAATTCAAGTTGGCCGTATTGATTAACCTTGTAACTTTCTGGTGAGAGCTCATATTCACCAACTTGGTACGCATTATTGTGGTCATCATGAGTAATTTTAAATTCCACAGGGAAAACGCCGCCCGTATGAGCATAAGCTTTCTGTTCATAAACAGTACGGGCTGGCTTATCGCCTTTAGCTGGGAAAGTTCTAGGCGTTGGAATATGTGCGCCATTTGTATCGATAATTTGGATTCTCATTTGTCTGATTCCTTGTTGTAGTCATCAATCGCGGCGCGTTGGCCGTCAGTGAATTGATTTGTGCGTAGTTGAAGTTTTGCGTATTCAATGAATCTATCGAGTGAATAAGCGACGATAGCAATAAAAAAACATGCTATTGATTCTAGGGTGTAGCTAAATGCCAAAAGCACGTAACCAAAGAATATGGATGTAATAATTACTGGATTCATGACACCAACCTTAGAAAACCTTGGTTCTCTTTAAGTAAAACTTGATTTGATAAGCGGTCAGGTTCTTGCCATCCAGTCGGGTGCTGTTTTGAAAAATCAACATTAACCATACGAATAAGCGGAACAACATTTGAAGCTGTTGCTTGTAGATTTTGTAAGTAGGCTTTTGGAACTACCTGAGTTAAATCATTTATAGTTCTATGAAATGTTGGTTTTGGAGTTGTTGCCTTGAGTTCGTCCCAACCTTCATGCTTTAAAAGTCTAAAAGTTCTGAATAGACGATCTGCTTTTGAGTAACTAAATCCAGTCTTGGTTTCGGTTTTGAAATGGTTTCTTAGCTGATTATGAATTTCTTCATCTGAGTATGTACGCATAGTTGCACCCTCGAACGTTTTGAATATGTCAGACCAAGATTGCTCCCATAACTTTTGTATTAAACACCCATCAAAATTGCTGCTGTATTCTTCGAATAGCCAAAGGTTAGTTGGTATGCCTAAACGGTTTAACATACGAGGCATTACACTAGCTTCGAAACGAAGTGCATTTTTTGCAAACTGTTGTACTTCTGGTGCTGTCATTGAATCAAGCTGACGTTTAAAAATCTGGTCTTTAGTTTTGTCGAATTTTGCTTGTGCTTTATTTATTTGGTCTTGTAGCTCAAACTGTTTTAAGTACGCTTTTAAGCGTTTATGTCGTGACCCCTTACCAAAGTAAGCAGTCGTATCAAATGCAGATTTAGCGCCCCTCGTTTGACCATTAGATATGTTGCGTAATGCGTGAATTACGTTCCGACTATCTGACTCGGTCGATAAGTGAGCGCTAAATGTGCAATCGATTTGTGCTAGTTCTGCGTTGTGGTATTCGAGGATTTCACCCATTTGTGGAAGTGCATACTCAAAAGTAGTGATTAGTGCGTCAATACATAGCATCACATCACATGTACCAAACACGTTATGGCCTTGGAGTAATTTTGCAGGACTGGCTTTAAGTTCTATGTGCGGATAGTAGTTGCTGCCACCCGCTCTCACTTTGAAAGCAAGGTTAGCCCAAGAGCTTGGGAGTGATTCGTAAGGATGACGCAAAGCAGATACTTCAGCCAAACAGATATTTTCACTGTCTAATCGATAATCGTTAGGTGTAAAAGTCACGTCCCCTGCTTCCATCTTACAACCTCTTTTTTGACACTCTCGCAAATCAATTAAGCCGCTTGTTCCATCTGGAGAAGCAGCAACAAATGATTCATGAAAAGGTATCTTAATCCTTAAGAGGTCTATCATTACATGTATACACGAAATAAATAATTGTATGGATTATAGTCGCAGGATTTATTACATGTAAACATATTTCATTAATATTTTTTAAATGTTGTATAGTTGCATGATTATTTATATGTGAGTTTTGAGAATGAAAAAGCGCAAAGACACCACTATCGCTATAAATGGAGAGAGAAAAGAAGCGTTACAGGAAGCAGCTGTAGAAATAACTATCGCAACAAGAGAAACAATTAAACCATCTACAATAGTTCAATATTTAATCGACAATTACCTAGACGAAGCAACAAAAGATCTAAAAGGCAAAAGGAAAGAATCAGCGTAAAAGTTTCAAAATGAGACTAGAGTCCACTATTAAAGTATGTGGACTCTCCCACCTACTGTACCTATTCTGGTACATCAATTTTTACTGAAACATGGGTTAGGTTTATCAGGGGCGCATGGCTGCGCGGGGTTTTTCTTCCAAAAATAGATGGTTTGCGCTTCGCTTGGTTACGGCCAATAACCTAGAGCTTTTCAAATTACTTATGAGTGTGGCCTACGTTCTTACGAACAAGTCCCCAGTGGTACGTAATATCGGAGTCGATTATTACGTAACGAGTTAAATATTACGTAATAAATTACGTACCTTTTGAATTGGTACGTAAAAAATAACATACCCATAATTGGCATTATGTTACGGGTTGCTTGCTCTGGGGAGCTTGCAATCGTTGTGCGCTTCGCTATTTTGCACAACGAATACCACAAGCGCCCCGCCATTAAACCATTTTGGCGCGGCACTTTCTCAACATAACACGTTTCAAATTATGGGTAGTTAGTGGATAGTACAAAGTAGTGATATTTAGGCTAACCCCAGCACACAAGGCAGAGGCTCGAAGCTCGCCTTTCTGCCTTTGTGTTTGCTGTGGGTGTTAGAATTGTCTAAGGAAAATATTTTTATCTGAGAATTTAAGAACTGGCAAGTTCTCAGATAGATAAATCGAGTAACCAATCTTTTCTAAATAATTAGAGCTAAGCGCTATCACTTCAGGTTCTTTGATTTGCTCCGCTTGCTGAACCTCATTATCACCTTCGCCCATAGTTGATGTTTTTTGTCGCTCGACCTGATTACCTGTTACGCAATTAATATAATGCTCAACAGTAACAACACCATGATTCTTTTTAAGAATATAACCACCATATTCATAGTCATCACACATTTCATTCAAGGGGTGTTCAAACTTTTGAGGTTTATAGTCCAAATCAGAAAGTAATTTTTTTTGAGGTTTTATCGATAACTGGGTTTCGGGAATTACCGTAACTGGAGGTTCTCCAGTGGTAGGTTCTTCAGAACTAATTAAACCTAAGCTAAATAACAATGAATAAAATACATAAATAAAAATAGGAATAGCCAACAACATCAAAGCGGCTTTAGGTGGTAATTTAAATTTTGCTGTATGTTCATCAGCAGACCAATAAACACCATAAAAATTAGAGTCCCTTCGCATTATCTTAGAAGAACATTTTTCTAAGTCGCCACGGTAATCAGTATTGAATTGTTTATCTCGTTGGAAACGAGTAATAGCTGAACCACCCATCGGCCTAAAATAATGAATATGGGAATTGGTACATTTCTGAATAACGTTATCTAAGAAAGTGTAATGTTGAGTTACTAGATGTATATCAACGCCCGTATGTCTATGAGTCTGAAACTTTGTATAGTGTAAAGGCCGCTTTGCGCTATTGGCCATTGGGGAAAAGTAATCCTGACATTCATCAAACACACTTATAGATCCATTTGGTAAATCATACCATTGAGTAGGATCGTCTACTTTTGTCCAATGATAGTTAAGTAACTTTATGGATTCGATTGTAGGTTCTTCAGCTTCATCTAAATAAGTATCTAACCCTTTTAAATTCTGCTTTGGATAACAACGACGACACCAAGTAACAAACAAATTAATAGCTGCCCGTTCATCGTAAACCTTGAATAAAGGTGCTAACCAAGGCGCATCAAAAAGTTCAACTAAGCGCCCTTCTTCATGTGCTTTTTTAATTATCTTAGAATATCTAGATCCTTTTTTTGTTTGTTGGACAGATGGATAAAAAGACCCATAAAACCAACCAGCAAAACTATTACAGAAATCTAAATCAAGAAGAAAACACTTAATATTGTTATAGAATTTTTGCTTTTGAGTAACTGAAGAATCTTGGCAAATTTCTTTAAGCGTATTTAAAGTTTTGCCCGCCCCTGGGACACCTGTTCTTAAATAAATCATTGGTTAGGTGCTCCCAATTTCATCTTGGTTACTGAACCACCCGAAGTTAAACCACGAATAGTTAAAGCAGCTGCATAAGCACCAAGCATAAAACCAATAGCCTGATCTAATTTGGCATAGTTAAAAACAGCTAAGACCTCAACTGGTAAAGTCGCAGAGTTAGAAACAATAAGATTAAAAATATAATCAATACCGAAAGAACCTAGCTCGTAAGTAACATAACCAAAACCAAGACCAACAAGAACCTTAGAAACAAGACTAGGAAGTAAAGCAGCTAGAGCAGCAAAAAAAGCTTGTATTAAAAATGGCATTAGACTGACCTCACGATTATAGAAGCGCTATGAATTAAAGAACTGATAACTATCAACCCAGAAATAGCTTGAAAAAATAAGATGAAGTATTCAAAACTAAAACAAAGTGATTTGCCGTTAGTTAAAGTAATACACTTTTCAGGTGGTAACTCAGCATCAGGAAGCCAGTTATTATATTTCTGGGCATATTGTTCTAAGTTCCTTGTTTCTTGGGGGATCTCAACACCATCACCAGAACCAATACCAGCACATTCTTCTATAGTACCTTCACAATCTTCACCGCCAATATTACCAGTAACACTACCAGTGCCATTACCACCACCGCCACCACCGCCAGTTTCAATACCATTAACTGCATCAATTAATTCATTGAACTTACCAACAGTTACAGCATGTAATTTGTCATCTTGGCTGGTTTGATAAAGAATAGCAGTATCAATACTATCCATAACATTGATAAAAGCTTTTGCATTTTTTTCATCAGCTTCAATTTTCTTATTGTGAAGTTCGTTATCATTATCTATTTGGCGATTGGTACTATTCTCGACTTCAGTTTCAACATTTTTGATATTACAACTAGAATCGCCAGCAGCGCAGGTTTCTTTTTCCTTTTGAGGTGTTTCAGAGTCATCTACTTTAGATTCATCATTATCTATAGGATTATCTTCAGGGTCTGGTTGGTTATGGTCAGGACATTGAAGAACTGAAACAGTACCATCGGAAACAGTTGAACATTGATCTGCATCAGCATCATCAGCTAGTTTTTTATCATCATAAGGTTTATCACCACAAGCTGTACCCTGCGATACACCCATTGCATACTGACCTAATGAAATCTGAGATTCATCAACAGAATAAGCACAACCACCATTGCAATATAAGCCACCGCCATCAAAACCAGAACCACCGATGTTAGGTGAAGAAAATAAACTTTCACTACTACCTGAAGGCGGGCATTCTTGGGGAACACATTCATCAGAACCTAAAGCAGCTGAAGTACCTTTAGAATGATAACCAGCAGGACAATCTTCAGGAGCTTTAGGCTTAGCACACATAAGCTGATTATTAGCTTGAGGAACAGGAATATTATACTTTGGCATACCTTCAGGAGGGCATTTAGGAGCACTTTCTTTTGTGCCAAAATAACCATAAACACCTCTTGAGGTGGCGGTATCTGAATAATGATTTTTATAAGCAACAACAATTCTATAGAAAGGGCCAGTATCAGTTTGCATGTGAACTTCAACAGTAGAACCGAAAACGAGGCCGGGTCTTGCTTTTTCTACAATTGCTTCTATTAATTCTTGGCACATGCCTATGTTACCGCCAGAACTTATTTCTTTAGATAAATCCATACATGAACCAATATATTCATAACTTGGATTTTGAAGGTCACTCAAATCTGGTTCATTTGAGTAAACAGCA
>JBLWWH010000046.1:0-6736 GCA_048268105.1 Weeksellaceae bacterium | reverse complement strand
CTAGCTTCGGTGATGGTCAAGAAATTTCTACAGGAGAGTTTGTAATTTATAATGGAAGTGGGTCCATTTCACGCACCTTAACCAACTTAAGCCCCAACACCACTTATTATTTTAAAGTTTTTGAATATAATGGTAGCGGTACAGATACCTACTATTTAAAAACAGATGATGCAGATAGCAACCCTGTCTTGGAATCTAGCCAAGCAACACTTAGTCATCCAACGGTTCAGACAAATAATATATTTATTAATAGCAAAACTACCACTTCATTTAATGTAAATTGGACCAATGGTGATGGGCAAGGAAGAATATTAGTTGCGCGCGCTTATGACCCCGTGAATGCAGAACCGGTTGACTTAACTAATTATAGTGCTTGGAGCAATGGTTATGGTCAATCATACTATGAAATAGGTGAAGGTAATTATGTTGTATATGCAGGCTCTGGAACTTCCGTTAATGTAAGCAACTTACAACCAGGTACGAATTATCATTTTTCACTTTTTGAATATAATGGAAGTAATGGCAGGCTATATCTAAGACCCGCTTATAGTTTTGAAGCAGAGACCTATGGAGAACGCCCTACTGTTCAAGTATCCAATGCAAGATTTCAGCAAGTTGGAGCGACATCTATGAATGTTAAATTTAACAGAGGTAGTGGATCTGCGCGATTAGTCATTGCGAAAAAAGATAGCCCTGTAGATGCTATTCCAACGGACGAAACGACTTACACAGCAAATGCTAGCTTTGGAGATGGTCAACAATTGGGCTCAGGCAATTATGTAGTATATAATGGAACTGGAGAAGAATTTCAATTAACGAATTTAGACCCTGCTTCAACTTATCACTTTGCTTATTATGAGTATTCCATAAATCAAGAACAAGAATATTTTGTAACTCCAGCACATACAGCTTCTCAATCGACTGCTAGTGCCCCAAGTCAAATTTCAAATAACTTTAGTTACACTAGACCTTGTCAAGGAGATATCACTTTTAATTGGACTTCCGGAAATGGGTCAGGTCGATTAGTAATTGTTAGTGAAGGTCCTTTAAATGGAAATCCTGTCACAGGTACTGATTACAATGCACACTTCACTTATGGTCAGGGTGATGCTATAGGAAATGGTTTTGTCATTTACAATGGTTCAGCCAATTTGACGCCCATCAATGGCTTAGAAGCTGGAAGTTTTTACAATGTTTCAATTTATGAATATAACGGAACGAAAGAAGACCCTATATTTAATATAACTTCTCTTTCAGAAGAAATAAATGATATCTCCGGACCACAAGTATCGTGTTCTAATATTCAGATTAGTTTGGATGCCAACGGAGAAGCCAGTATTGGCCCAGAAGACGTTGCAGTATTGCCCGCAGAAGAATGTGGTGTAATGACTTATTCATTGGACATAGATAGCTTTGACTGTTCACATATAGGTGAGAATACAGTGACATTGAGCATTACAGATGAAAATGACGTAACCACCACATGCACGAGTATTGTAACCGTGGTAGATGATCTTGCACCTGTAGTAGTCACTAAGGATATTAGCGTTCAATTAGGAGAAAATGGAACTGCATCGATTGAACATGATGCCATAGACGATGGTTCGTCAGATAATTGTAGTGAAATCACATTCCAATCGAGTGTTACAACATTTAATAGTAGTCATATAGGTGATAATGTGGTTACACTCACAGTTAATGACGCAAATAATAATTCTAGCTCTGCAACAGCCATAGTTACTGTGACAGGCTCAGAAGCTCCATCTAACGATGATGCTTGTAACGCCATTCCTTTGGTTGTTGGAGAAATAAGTTCAGGAAATACTTACACAAATGTTGGTGCGACCGCTCAAACAGATGAACCTAGCGGAAGTTGCTGGAATGATTCAGGAGAGTTAAATTCTGTTTGGTTTAGCTTTATAGCACCAGCGAGTGGAAATGTAAGCATCAATACCAATATCTCAGGCGGAAGTTTGACGAGTAGATATATTACAGTTTATAATGATATTTCTAATTGTGACAATTTGAGTTTAATCAATAATGAAATTGGTTGCTTTGTGCAAGATATAAATAATCGTCAAGCATTAGATATCATTACCAACTTAACACCAAACAACACTTATCTTATTCAGATTGATGGTATTAATAATAACGTTGGAACCTTCGGAATAGAAGTCCTTAATGTAGGATGTATTAGTCCCACCAATTTAGTAGCAGATTCGATAAGCGATACATCAGCAAGTATTTCTTGGGATGCTGTAGGAAACGAGTCCAATTGGCTGATTAAATATAGTAGTAATCAAAATTTTGATCCAGCAACAGAAGGTTCATCTCAAACTATAAGTGGAGATAGCCAAGGAACTTTAACTGGGTTAAATCCTAATACAACCTATAGTGTTTATGTACAAGCAGATTGTGGTAATGAAGAATTGAGTGCTTTTATTGGACCTATTAGCTTTACGACTGGATGCTTAGGAAATCCTAGTTTATCTGTATTAGGTACTGGCGAATTTGTTAATACAATCGTTTCACCTACTCAGGGAACTCCTGAGACTCTCTATTCGTTTAAAGTTAAATACACCAACGAAGAGGGCTTGCTTCCTCCGAATGGAGCTATAAAGGTGATTTTAGATTATGAAGGAAATGGTATTTACACCAATACAAATGACAGATCCATATTCTTACAAGAGGAAAACCCTAATGACATAAATACGGTAGATGGCAAGATCTACTCTGGAAGCATTAGCGCTCTACCATCTGGTACAAACTGGCAAGCTATTGTACAGACTCAAATGGGAGGTTGTTTAATAGAAATGGAACCTATGAATGTACCACAGGTACTAATAGCTTCAGATTTAGAGATTTTTGCGAATGACATTGTATTTGACAATCCTAACCCAGATGTATCGTCTCCTCTACAAATTACAGCAACAATTCGTAACAGATCTGATTTGCCAGCTGAAAACTTTGTAGTTCACTTAAAAAATCAGTTTGATACAACTGCGGTTTATGATGACATCACAGTTGACTATTTAGCACCACATGAGAGTACAGACGTAGTTTGGAATATTATTACTCCATCTATTGAATCATGGAATCCAATGGAGGTATTTGTAGATTACACCAATGTGATAGACGAAACAAATGAACTTAACAATAGAGCTCTAAGGCCATTTACCAATGGAGACTTTAATTTACCAGGTGCTATTAACGTAATTGCATCTGCTAGTCCAACTTTAGTAACGCTCCCATCACCTTCAAGGAGAATTAATATATCTGGGCACGCTTATTATACAGACACTGCTGTAGCTTTACAAGATTCTACAGTAGCTGGAGCAACGGTAAGATTCACCAATCCCATAACAGGACAAGAATATCAAACTTATACTAACTCTAGAGGATACTTTAGTTTTACCACCCATAGTGGAACTCATGTTGGAACCTACACTGGTCCTATTGAAGTTACTGACTTCACCTTAACAGGAGAAACTTCTGTAAGTTGGGAAGTAGTGCAAGGTCCATGTCTAAAAGATTTAAGCGCAAGAATACTCCCAGCATCACAAAGCGTTTTGACAGGTGAAACTGCTACAGGTATCATTCGCGTAACTAATTCGGGTTGTGAGGCAATAACAGAGAGTACACGACTCGAAATAGGCCATACTGGTGGTTTACCAATATTGGAAGATGTAATAGTTCCTCCACTTGCACCTGATGCTTATTTTGAACATGAGTTTTCTCTTACATTCAATGATGTTGGCACCTATTATATTACAGGAATGGCCGATGCAGATCAAATTATTGATGAAGTATATGAGAATAATAATCTTGGCTCAAGTACTATAAAAGTAAACCCAAGATTACCAGACATCACACCATATAGGAGTGGTCAAATGAATTCAAGATACATTTGTAATGATACTACACCAACAAGTTTTGCAATTAAAAACATTGGATACATCGACACAGGAAGTTTCCTAAACAGCGTAAATATATATTACAATGGAAATTTAATCGACACCATTACTGATTTAGAAATCCAAAACTTAGGTCCAGGGCAAAGTGCGAGCGTTTCTTTTAATTATGATTATGACCAACTAGGATTATATACCTTTACTTTGAACTGTGATGTATCAGATGTTAATGGAGATCAGGTGCAGGAGCTTAGAGAGGACAATAATATTGGAAACTACTCTATGGAAATTTTAGAATGTTTACCAAATTTATATGTATCAAACACATGTAGTGATTTATTAGTTAGCCCTACGGACCCTTCCAATGGATCAGATGTTACTTATACAGCAACTATTGGAAACTCTGGGCGCTCAGTGGCAAACGCTCCGATAGAATTTAATTTTGTGTTAAACAACGGAGAAGTAATTTCACAAACATATAATCAGGATATTCAACCTGGCGAAAGAGTTGAAATTACCAGTGATGCTATAGCGCCTGCTAGCTCTGATGGGGTATTATTAACTGCTGTAGTTGATCCTAATACTTTAATTAATGATAGCAATAGAAACAATAATTCAACTTCTGATAAATTGTGTTATGATTTTGAACCTAAGCCATTATGTACTTACAATTTTTGGGACAAAACATATTACGAATATGAATCTGCCATTATAGCAGCAAGAGTTGATGCAAATCATTTATATAGAGCTTCATCTGTGAAAGTTAAGTTTGAAGTTAATGGTCCAGGAACCAACGGATGGATTGATTTAGGAGAAGTAACGCGGAATAATCCTTCAGTATGTAATTCTTGCACGAATACAGTTACATTACCAAATAGGTATGTATTCAATGAAAGTGGCACCTATACCTTCAGAATTACAGTAGATCCCGATAATGTATATGAAGAATGTGATGAATCAAATAACGTAATGATTAAAGAGGTTGTTGTTGCGAACAAACCGGATATGAGAATTCTGTCGCAACACATCAATCCAACATTATTAAATCCAGATCCAGGTGAGGCTATTTTCTTCCACGTATCTTATGAAAACATTGGCTATCCAAATATTGATGACCGCATGAAGTTAAAATTAAGAATTAATAATGATGACCATGCTGTTGTAAACAATGTGCCTGGTCTGCTTAAAAACAGAACTAATACAATTGCTGTCCCTGTTCCATTTTCTTCAGAAATTGAAGGTTTACATGTAGCTCGAGCCATTATAGATTCAGATAATGAGGTGAATGATGCCAATAGATTGAATAACGAAGCAACTCGTTCATTTGTAGTAGGTGCTGCTGCAAACCTTAAGTTCAATCAATTTACTGCGTCCAACAGCACTCCTGAAATTGGAGAGACAATTATGCTAGAAGCTTTAATAGCTAATAATGGAGAATTAGATGTTGATGCAGAGATTAATTTCTCATATGTTTCATCTACGGGTGATACTATTAGTATCGGTAATAAACCTGTGAGTATACAGTTGGAAAATGGCCCTAGCAGTTCTAGATGGGCTACAGGTTCACCAGAATCAATGAATACCGATCAAGGGACTCAGACTGTTAGTATTCCATGGGTTGTGCAAGAGACACCTGTTAGAGTCTTAGGAGAAATTATAAACACTTCTGAATTAGAGTTTGATTACAATGATAATTATACTTCAACTCAATTAAACAACTTTAACGTTACTTTGAGCTCACAAAACGCTTGTACAAGTAACAATGAACTTGGTAGTTTAACGGTTGTCGCTGAAAATGGCACAGAACCTTATACTTATTATTGGTATAATGGAGAAGTTGGTGAAACTTTAGAGGCAGAACCTGGTACTTATGCTGTGATTGTGATTGATGCCGAGGGTAGACAAGCAGTCGCAACTGGAACCATAGAAGATAACGAAAATTGCACCACTGTTTCTTGTAGCCTTGCTGCATATAGTATGATTATTCCAGAAAGTTGTAATCCGAATACAGGAGCTTATGAAACTACTTTAGTTGTTTCTTATGAGAATCCTCCAACCGATGGCTTTATCAATGTAAATGGTACAGATTATCCAATCACTGGTAGTCCACAAACATTTAATGTGGTGTTCTATAGCGGTGAAGTTAACTACACAGTTTATTTCACAGGTGAAACTGAATGTAACAACCTGATTATACCAACAGGAATTGTCTTAGATGAATGCACACAGGATTGTGAGGGTATTTATGGTGGTGAAGCAACAATTGGATCTTCTTGTGAAACGGAAGCGGGTACAGGAACAATTGATGAAAATTGTGATTGTTTAATCGATGAGCCAGTTTCATGTGACAGTCCAATCTTTACAACCAGCACAAGTTTAGATTGCGACGCTGAAACCTATATGATCAGTTATACCATAACAAATATGGGTAGTGCTACAAGCATTGAGTTGCAAGACGATCAAGGCGGTTCAGTTGTTACGGCTCAAACTCTTGGTGATTATGTCTTCGGCCCTTATCAGATAGGCCAAGAAGTGGTGATTAACTTATCCACTGGAGATGAGGATTGTGATTCAAGTAATTATTTCTTGGAAACATGTGAAGTACAATTCGACTGTCCTGAGTTACAAGCTAACATTGGAGATAGCTGTGATGACGGTGATGAAATGACAGAGAATGACGTCGTAACTGATGACTGTGAATGTAAGGGTACGCCAATAATTGTTGAGCCAGAGTTTGATTGCCCAAGCTTACAAGCTAACATTGGAGATAGCTGTGATGACGGTGATGAAATGACAGAGAATGACGTCGTAACTGATGACTGTGA
>JBLWWH010000045.1:0-6905 GCA_048268105.1 Weeksellaceae bacterium | reverse complement strand
GTTGGCAACACCGTGTATAATTCATTGCTAGTGCAGGCTTACTTACGAAAATCCTCGCGGATTTTCTATTCGGTTTGTATTTGCTAAATTAGTTGCTGAAACACGCAACGAAATCATACACAAACACGTTGTGGTGCATTAAACAAAACTGCGACAAAACGAAAATTTAAAACTTTATGAATAAATACTTTCGAATAATAATTTTGTTGATATTTGGTCTACTCACATCCTTTTGTTTTTCTCAAGATTATTTAGTAACAAACGAAAACGATACTATTTACGGGAAAGTTGAATGGAAAACCAATACAACAGTCTATATAGAAAACAAAGATGGTAAAGAGAAGTTTAGAGCAAATGAGGCTAAAAGTTTTAAGCGAGGAGGTTTCAATTTTTCATCTATCCAAACAAGTATTCCAGAATTTCTTTTGGAGGTAAAAAGAGGTAAAATCTCATATTACAAAGAATCACATTTGAAATCAAGATTTACTTTGAATTATGTAAGACAAGTTTTTCTTGAATACAAAGACAAAATTTATCCTATTGATGTTGATTCGAATATTAAAGGAAGTGGATTCATAAGCAATATATTTGGAGATATACAAGGTGCTGGTCAATTGGAATTTTATTCTTCAAATTTCAAATGGAGTTTTTATCAGATTTTAGGTAAAGAACATACTTTGTATCAACTCATTAAAAAGAACAATTATACATTTGAGGACATAGAATTACTTGTTGATTTAGCGAATATCTCAATCGAAAATAAATCTGACTTTGAAAAAAACATCGATACTAAATTAAAAAGAGGATATGCTCAAGGGTACGTAATTGAGAAAGTAAATGACACGATTTTTGGTGCAATAAAAATGAATGGAAGATTTGTTTTAAGCGATAAAGTCAATTTCATTTCAAAAAACGGAACAGAATCAAACTATGACCCTAAAGTATTGATTGAGTTTAAAATTAACGACAGAACATACAAAAACATTCAAATTAAGAAGAAGAAAAAATCACTTGTAAAATTAATAGACGGAGAAATATCAATGTATCGTGATTTGAAAAAAGGACAGAGTTACTTAACTAAAGACTTCAAAGAATTTATAGCTGTAGATAAAAAAGAAGAATATCTGAAATTATTTAAGGACAAGCCTGAAATTTACAAAAGAATTATCGATAACGAATACAAATATTTCGAAATTAGAAGTATTGTGAAGTTGTATAATAACGCACCACAACAACGTATATAGCTCATAGCTAGTCAGTTGATTAATCGAAGTTAAGGTATATTTGGAAAGTCGCCAAATTTTTAAATTTGACGATTTCCAATAAAAAAGATAAATAGTAAAATTTAAAAATCTGGCTTGTGCTTAACCGAATAGTTATCGCTAATTTGCACGCTACGAGCCATATACAAGACCGTTACCATACATACGCCAAAATGCCCAAAATTGAAATTCGAACTGAAATAAAAGCCGATAGAAAAGTTGTATTTGACCTTTCAAGAAGTATCGATTTACACAAAATTTCAACTGAACAAACGAATGAACAAGCAATCGCTGGAAAAACAAGTGGATTAATTGGAATGAACGAAAGTGTAACTTGGAGAGCAAAACACTTCGGGATTTATCAAAATTTGACTTCCAAAATAACGGAATTTGACAAACCGAAATTCTTTGTGGACGAAATGGTTAAAGGAGCGTTTAAGGAATTTAAACATGAACATCACTTTGCGGAATTAAATGGCGGAACTTTAATGACTGATTTTTTTGATTATAAGTCACCTTTTGGAATTTTAGGAAAGTTAGCCGACAAGTTGTTTCTCAAAAAATATATGACTGAATTATTAACTGAACGGAATCGTGTTGTAAAAGAATTTGCGGAATCTGAAAAGTGGAAAGAATTAATAACCGAATAAAGTACGTATGGTAACACCGTGTATAATTCATTGCTAGTGCTAGCTTGCTTGGAAATTCCTGCGGAATTTCCTCTGGTTAGTTTTCTTTTGTTAATTTAGTTGCTGAAATACGCAACGAAATCATACACAAACACGTTGCCAACAAGCTAAAAAAACCACGTAAATTAATGAAAATTGAGAACGAATCAGATTTAGAGAATTTAATAATAAACCAAATTGAGGAAAATATTCATTTGGATTATAAGGCATCAGGTTCATTAGCAAAATCAGACGGAAAAAAAGATGAAATATCTAGAGATGTTTCGTCTTTTGCTAACTCAAATGGAGGAATTATTATTTACGGAATAGCTGAATTTAACGAAAAAGAAAAAAGCCATTTACCTGAAAAAATAAACGCAGTTGATAGAACTCAATTTCCCAAAGAATGGTTAGAAAACATAATAAACGGTAGGATTTCACCAAAAATTGACGGAATTATAATTCAATCAATTCCTATTCAAGAATCTTCTAATTCTGTTGTGTATATTGTGAGAATCCCTAAAAGTACAACAGCTCATCAAGCTTCTGATTTTCGTTATTATAAACGATCAAATTTCGGAAAAAATCCTATGTACGATTATGAAGTTAAAGATGTAATGAACCGAAATAAATCCCCAAAAATTGAAATTATTTTGGAGGTTGAAAAATATAAATACGAAGTAAAACCACCTATTCCCCAAATTACATTTCAAATAAACAGAGAAGAAAAACAGGAAAAGGAATATTCAGTAATCAATACTTTAAATGTCTATGCAAAAAATGTTGGTGGAATTTTCGCTGACTACGTAAATTGCTTTTTAGAAATTCCAGTATCAATTCTCAAAGAAGAAGAATATAATCATAGAAGTTCTGTAATTAAAGATGGAATAGAATATAAACGAATTTTTTGTGACAATACAATTCGTGAAATTAAGGATGTTAAGAATTTCGGAACTTTTAACACATATGATTATTGGCCTTCAAGATATGACCCAATTTTACCTGAAACTCAATTTAGATTAGATGAAATTAAATTCAAAAAAGATATTGAATTTAATAATGAAATAATTTTCTGGGAAGTCTATGCAGACAATTCTGTTAAGGCAAATGGGGAAATTTCAATTTCTGAACTAAAAACGATTGAAAAACAAAAAAGTGAATAAAGCCAGTTGGCAACACCGTATATAATTTATTGCTAGTTCTAGCCTACTTACGAAAGTCCTCGCGGACTTTCTTGGTCGGTAATTATTTACTAAATTAGTTGCTTAAAACACGCAACAAACCATATACAAACACGTTGTAAGCAAGCTAAAAACCATCGTAATTGAATTCAACATTTGAAATTTTAAAAGGACTTCCGCCATACGGAAAAATGTATGTGCCAATACCAGACGGAAATTGGTCAGAAGGATTGCCTGTTGAATTTACAAAAGATGACGGAACGAAATGGGTTGCGAATATTGAATACGGACAAGAAGGGTTTGATTATATAAACGCATTAAATAATCTGACTGAAATACTTGTTATTGCAAACGGCTGTTGCTACATAATTGATCGAAATAAGGAAAAAAGCATTTGCGATTTTGGATATGACTTTAAGCAAGTAATTGAATATAATAAAAAGTTCGTTTTAATCGGAACAAGAAATATTGCGATAGTTGAGAGTTCTGAAAAGATAGAACGTTATAAAAATCTGTGTTGGGATTTTATCGAAGATATTACATTAGAAAATGGAACTTTAAGCGGAGTTTTAAATGATTACAATGCTTCGGACAAATATGATAAAACGGACTTCAAAATCGATTTAGAAACATACGAATTGACTAAACCGAAAAAGAAATTTAAACCAAAAATAAAAACTGAACCGAAAACAACTGAATTAAAAAAATGGTGGGAAATCTGGAAATAAAGACAGCTTACAACACCGTGTATAATTAATTGCTTTGGCAAGTGCTTATTTGGAAAATTCCTTCGGAATTTTCTCGCGTTCGTTTTTGTTTACTAAATTAGTTGCTTAAACACGCAACTAACCATACACAAAACCGTTGCAAGTAATAGCGGAACTCACTCAGACGCCAGGAATTCAGAATTGAAAAACGACCGATTTTTAACAAACTTTACGTTGAATTTCCTATCCAAAATCTGAATTAAGCTTGTTGCGGAATTGCCACTCAAACGGAATTTATAAACCATTGCGGAAAACCTAACAAAACGCGGTAATTTACTCTTGCGGAATTGAGCATGTTTGCGGAATAGAAAGTCTCAACGGAATAAATCAAGCGGAATTTTTACTGGTTTGTTTTCCGTTTTTATTTTGAGTTTTAAGTTAGTTGAAAAGAAAAAACTACTACTTGCAACACCGTGTAAAAAACATTGCTTATTTTAGTTCGATCGTTTGGTCGTTGCTCTTTTGCTAGCTTCTGATTTTCCTGCGGAAAATCCTCGCATACAAAACCGCAACATTCCTTACACAAAACCGTTGGCAAACATTTAAGAGCAACTTAACGGAAAAGTAAAACAAACTGAATTGGATAACAGCATAATCAGAATTAAAATATTATGAAACACTCAATTCTAACAATATTATTTTTGGTTTTGGCTTACAGTTGTAATAGTAATCAACAAAATATTGAAAATCAAAAGAAAGAACTAAACTGTATTTCTAACTTAAAGTATATAGAGAGAAATGGAAGAGTTGACAGTACAATGATTGATTATATAAAAGCAGATTGGTCGAAAGAATATAAAATTGAATTTAAGAATATCAATGACACATTATTCCTTTATGGTTCCAAATTAAATGAAAACGTTAAAAATTATCGTTTGTATCCTGGACCTTACTTAACTTCAGAAACTAAATGGGTTTCCGAATTAAATTGCTCTGAAAAAATAATAATCCATCAGAATGAAATTAAGTATTCATTCTGTTATCCTGATATAATTGACTTTCTTGATGAGCAAATTGAAAAAAGTAAAAACGATGTTTACTTTATAAGATATGTAAAGGAAAAAGAAAATTTGCTAAACAAAATAAAGGAAAGAGAATCCATATTTTATTGTGACTACTTATTGTACGACTTACTTATGAATTTACCATATAGAGCTTATGACAAATACAGTAAACTAGAAGTTTCAAAAATCATTTTAACTGATTATTATTCTGGTTGGTCTGGAGGAAGCGAATATTTTTCATTAAACAAAAGAAATGATACAATTGCATATAACGGATTTCAAAGATGGGTAAATTAAAAACGATTTGCCAACAACGTGTATAATTCATTGCTGGTTATAGCCTACTTACGAAAGTCCTCGCGGACTTTCTATCTGTGATTTATTTGCTAACTTTAGTGCTTAAATCACGCAACGAAATCATACACAAAACCGTTGTACAACATTACCAAAAACCTCAAAATTTGAACAAAATAACATTATTAACAGCACTTTTAGTTTTCTCAAACACATTCGGACAAGTGCAGAAAAAATTCTTTGTCGAAGACGTAAAAAGTGTTGAATATGTTACTGTGAATTTCTGTGTAAATGATGAAGCGAAAATTAGCGAAGTAACAATTGTTGCAGACAAAACTACGTATGAAAATGAATATAATATTGAGCAACTTCGCCAATATCTTCTCGGAGTACAATATCATTCTGACAGTAAACTAAAAAACAACTGTTACGATTCAACTTTTGAATTCATAAATAATAAATATGAAATTAAGAATCTAAACGAAGAGGAATGTAAAGCTTGCGAAAAATTCAAAACTGGAATTTACGAATATAAGCACGTACTTTATCAAGACACCAAAATTAAACGGAAAAGAAAAGTTCAAAGAGAGATATTCAAAGACGGAAAGCAGATTTATTATATAAAATGGATTTCGGATTGTCATTATGTTTTGACATATAAAAAAATGACCGAACCACGATTAAAACATTTAATTGGAAAGGAAATTGACGTGGAAATTATTGATGTTCTTGACGATGGAAGTTATGTGTATAAATCGAAAGCAAACTTTGAAGAAAAAACTGATTTCGGTATTATAAAAAAAATAAAATAACGTTGTACAACACCGTATAAAATTAATGGCTAGTTCTCGCCTACTTACGAAAATCCTCGCGGATTTTCTATCTGGTGTTTATTTGCTAAATTAGGTGCTTAAACACGCCACTAATCTTATACATAAACGTTGTAGTGCATTTGAGAAAAACGATATGCTGAAAATAATCCGAATAACATTTTACATAGTTTTGTCTCTTTTTCTATTGGACATTTTCGACTTATTTCAGACCAAAATCGGATTTTTAAAATCAATTATTTATTACGGAATTTTGATTTTACCATTTCCTTTGCTAATAATGGAATTTAAAGCTAATCGAAATTTGAGCGAACCAATTTTAAGAAAAGGAATTCTAATATTGACAATTATAGGACTGATTTATTTGAATCCTATAAAATTAATTTTTCATACTCAAACGTGGAAAACTCAAACGGTTGAACTGATTAATGAAAATAGCGGAAATCATAAAGTTGAATTCCAAATGAAAGACATTGGAGCTTTAGGATATGCGAAACGAAACGCTGAAGTCTATTATTTGACAAAGTATTTTTATTTAGTGCTATCCGAAAATTATGACGAACGGAATTTTATCGGAACTGACTGGAAACGGATAGATGAAAATACGAATGAGATGAAACTAAAATAAAAAAAATAGAATTTAATCAGAATTGAAAAACAGAAAACGGAAAGAAAAAACGCACTACAACACCGTGTATAATTAATGGCTGGTTTTGGCTTGCTTACGAAAGTCCTCGCGGACTTTCTATTCAGTTTTTATTTGCCAATTTTAGTGCTTAAAACACGCCACTAATCATACACAAACACGTTGCCAACAATTATGATGACCACCAATTTTCATAGTCCAAAATTTGACTTTAAGGGAGTTTTAATTCCTGAATTTCAAATGGAATCTGGAA
>JBLWWH010000044.1:0-7225 GCA_048268105.1 Weeksellaceae bacterium | reverse complement strand
CGGGAAGTTTCTCGTTTCCGAAAAATCTTCTCAAGACTTCTACAAATCCAATAATCGCAAGTATTATTTGAAAATATTACAATTATTAAAGCTTTCAAAATTGTTGCGGTGGCTTTTCATAAAATTGCCTATAACGTCCAGGGGCTTTGCGAAGTGGCGGAAAATCGAAGTCGAAAGTTTCGATTTAGACAACACGTAGCAAAAGCCAATTTCTATTTGCTAAATTACAAAAAAAGCCAATAAAATTGGCTTTTGCGGATTACGAAGCACAAAACTTTCAGCTATCACTTAACCCGCCATTTTGCAAAACCCTTGTTACAGGAAGCTCTTCTATTTAGATTACTTATTTTAATTCTTTTTTACAGTAGTTGCTCTTTTGATTACAAAAAATCTTATTAAAAATCAGCAACATTATTCAGTATGAAGTAAATATAATGCTGTTTGTAAGGGGTCTTCCGAAAAAACATCAGGCTTTATACCTGTTTGGTCTAATTTTTTTCCATCCGAAGTGTAATATGTTGCTGTCGGTATAAAAAGCTGAAAGCCATCTGAAAGGTTAAACTTTTCTCCGTTTAACATTTTTCCTGCTGTATTTTGTCCGATAATAGTGGCTATTTTCTGTTGTTTAAAACCATATACTATCGGTTCACAAGTACTTGCTGTTTTATTATTAACTAAAAGAAATATCTTTTTAAAATTCAACGGATTGTCTGGAATAACTTTTAAAACGATTCCCTCATTTTTAGAGATTCCCTGTATTATTAGGTCATAGTTAGCTTCGCTAAATTGAGGAAATTTTTTATACTCGGTTACTTCGGGAATTTTTGAATGATTTTCAAAATACTTTTGGGTAAGAAAAATTCCACCCAAAAGTTCAGTTTTTACCAAACGCTTGGCAAAAGTCATTCCTGCCTCCACCGAGCCTCCTGAATTATTTCTCAAATCAACAATCAGATTATCATAGTTTTTTTGCTGTAATTCATCAAAAACCCGATTCATTTCCTGTATTGTACCCGAAAAATCAGTAATTTTAAGATAGACGGTTTCATTAGTTAATGGTTTAATTTCTATCCGTTGTGGGTTTTCTGTAACATAATTTTCCCATTCTTCCCAAGGTTTGAACAGTGCATAATGAGAAAACGGAAGTTTGTCTGCATAGTAATAAAAAGCCATTAATAATTCTACATCATCTTGAATATCAGGAGTAATTTTTCCCATTCGTTTTTCAAAATTTTTCCACTCTCTGCTTTGTAGTAACTTTTTGTCATATAAGTAGTTTCTTGTATGAGTTAAACTTTCTTCCCACAAAGCGAAATAATCCCTAATAGGCTGATGATTATTATCTGAATACGCATTGAACAGCCCTACAACTTCTCGTTTTCCGTTTAATAATTTTCCCTCAATTTTATTGTCTGTTTTAAGAGCGTCAAAATAGAAGTTTCCGAAAGAAGATGTGAAAATTCCTTTGAGGGAATCTCCGTAATTTTGAGGTATAATTTTCCCTTTCTGAATATACAGAAGACTTCCTTCCTTGAAATTTTTTGTGAAAATTCTTGCCAATTTGGACTTCGTCCATCCTAAAACGGTTTTATCTGCATTTTTTCGAGTATATGCCACAAACTGATTATCATTTGAAAATTCAAATTCAAAAAATGTTTCAGCTGTTCCCACGTCCTTTGTTTTTAAAACGACTTTCCAAGATGAATGTTTCACTTCTATATTATTTGAGCAATAACCAATAAGTAAAAAGGCAAAAAAAAATAAAGCCGTTAATATTGTTTTTATATTTTTCATACTTAATATATTAAAAAATTATAATTCAGTTAAGATTTCCTTATCAATAAGTTCTTTGATAGATTCTTTGGTATAATTTATTTTTCCTAAACTTAAGTCTTTTTCTGTTTCTATATTATTATTTTCTGCATAATCTAATATAGTAAAAAGTATTTCAGACATTTCTATACTGGAAAGCTCTTTTTTATCAAACAAGATTTTAATATTACTTAATCGTACAATATGATACCTATCGGTATTTAATGTTAAATATTTTTGATTTTTAGTTTTTCTTTTAGCTTTCTTTTTGATTGAATTATTTTCAGTAGGAAGAAATTTATTTACATAAAACCACCCTTCCCACTGACTTGGGTATTTTACTACTACCTCTTCTAATATTTTGAATAAATAAACTGTTGTTTCATAGCAATAGTTTTCTAAATCAGTTTCTTTGTTAGGAAATATTACTTTTTTAAATGATAAGATAAATTCACTCCATTGATTCCGAAATGAAATTACAGGAATTACAGGAATATTAAATTTGTATGAAAGGTACGCAATACCTTTTCTCGCATAAATATTCTTATTTAAAAACTCTATTGATAAAAGTTTGTCTGGGTTATATTCAAATTGTTTTACTCCAGTATTCCCATCAATATAAAAAAGAGCAGAATAACCATTTTTTAAGGCTCGGGCAATTTTTAATATTGATGTCGGTTCTTCTGCATTAATGATTTCAAAATTGAAATAAGAATCATTTCCATAAAGTTTAAATAATGTTTTTTTGACATTTTCTATTGTTTCATTTCCTTGTGTTTTTATGTAATTATCATCTGTTATTAAAACAAACGGAATTTTTTTACTTAACAAAAAGACATTAATAAATCTGTATGAACCAGTATGATAGGTGCAATATATAATTGGTTTTTTATCTTTTATAAAGGTGTCGGTTTGTTTATCTGATTCTGTCTTTAAAAGTGAAAGTAACTCTATATAATTTTGGTCGTGTGTAGCCCAGCTCTGAAAATACTTTACATCTCTTGCAAATAACTGATAATCATCAACCTCTATATTAAAAGTATCTAAATTTTGACTTATTTGTATAAAATCGGATAACAGATTGTCATCTGTTTTGAAATCATATTCCATAAAATATGCTCTTGCTCCGACAATCCATTCATAATATCTGTAAGGTAAGCTAAAATATTCAATGTCTTTCGTATTTTTCATTTTATTATATTTTTAGACAGAATGTTCAATAAATACAGAATGATAATTAGAGATAATTGTCCCGTTATTTTTCCAATATCTTTATTAGGCTCTAACTCTACAAAATCACAACCGATGATAGTCACATTATCGTTTATTAAACCAAAAATTTCTTTTATATCATTTAAGGAAAAACCTTGAAGAATCGGGTCAGTAACTGCTGGTGCTATACTATAATCCATTACATCAATATCAAAAGTTATGTAGTAGGGAAGATTAGTATCTAACGATTGTACCCAGTTTTTGTCTTTAAGAACGTCATAAGAGGTAAAGATATCTGCTTTTTCACTTTTATAGATACTATTGCTAAAACCAACAGAATTGAGACCTCTTACTCCTAGTGAAACAAAATGCTCGATATTATCTAAATTAACAACTTTATCTACAAAATTCCCGTGATGAGGAACTGATACTTTGTCAAAAAAATCATCAATTTTTGTGTTGTAAATGTCTGTGTGAGCATCGATATGTATAACTCCTATCTTATTGGATTTCTGTAATGACTTTATTATTGGAAAGGATATCGAATGGTCTCCTCCAATGAATAGTGGAAAATTTTCATTTAATAATATTTCTTGACAAAGGTTCTCAATCTTTTTGAAATAATTAGAGTGATTTTCCCCTATGTAACAATATAAATTTCCAATGTCAAATAATGATTCCTTTTCTAATATCTCTTTTAACGGATTAAATTCTCTATTTTCAAATCCACATAACTGTTCAATTTCATCAAATTCACTACTGATAACTCTGATTTGAGAAGATAAATCTCTCAAATATATTGGTGCTTTTTCAATATTTATAGAATTAATATTCCCTTTATCATAAGGGATTCCAGCAATAACGACATTTTTGTATGTATCTTCCAAATTTTTTTCCTGAATACCAAAAAACGTATTATTGTGATACTGCATATAAGGATAAGATTCTTTTAGATGTTCAGCAATAATGATTTTATTTTTATATAAGAAATCAAAATATACTTCCAATTCTTCTCTTGGCAATAATTTTGGTTGATTTATAAAATCATCTTTTAAAAAATTCTTATCTTTAAAAGTCCACAAATAATTAAATGAATCAATATTTAGTGTAACCTGTTTTTTATTTATCAGGTTAGAAACTATTATTTCCTCATTCTTATTTTTTATTTTAAGTGCCTGATTAACAACAAATAGAATGTCCATAAATGAAAATTTAAAAAGCACATAGGTCATTTGACCTATGTGCTTTTTCAGATAAATTACTTTTCTATCCTGAATTGTAATCTAAAAGATTGGGAAACATCTCCCACAGTCGGTTTAGACGGATTTAAAGTCTGTAGAGTTTTAATTTCTACATCAAGGTCGTTTCCGTTACACCTGTTACTACATCTCGCACTTTCTCTCTTAAGAGCTTCTCCGTCATTTAAGTCTAAAGTGCTTAGCCTTTCTTGAAATTCTCTGAAAGTAAGTTTTCTGTCTGAGAATTCTTCAGAAAAAGAACCTACTGTCAAATTTTCACCTGATACATTTTTTAATGATGCCATAATAAATAATTTTTGAAATTAATATGCTTCAAAATTACCCCTTACCTGCACCCGTGTCAATAGGTAATTTACCTATATTTTGGTTTAATTGTGTTAAAATCAATGATTTTCTGATGAATACAGTATAAAATGGCAGACATCATACTGTCGAAATTATATTTTTGCTGAATATTCTGCTTGTGGGTATTTACTGTTTTTGTGCTGATAGATAATGTGTCTGCAATTTCTTTGGCTTTTAGTCCCTGTGCAGTCAGCTCTATGATTTCAAGCTCTCTTTCGGTAAAGTTAATTTCTTGTTGTGTGGTAAGTTTTGAGTTAGGGTTATTCAGGATTTCTGTTATTACAGCCGATAAGTTTTTCTCAAAATAAAAACCGTCATCTTCTAATTTCCATATAGCATCTTCCAATTCTTTGGGAGGTGTGTTTTTTGTAAAATAACCTTGTACTCCCATATTCACTACTTTTTTTATGGTATCGGTTTCATTCATAAGAGTGAGAACCAAAGTTTTAATCTTAGGATATAGTTCTTTTACTTTCTTATAGGTTTCAAATCCGTCCATTATAGGCATTTGCAAATCAAGGAGTAATATATCTACGGGTGTGGTTTGTAATTTTTCCAAAAGTTCTACCCCGTTAAAAGCTTCTACAACAACTTCCATATCTTCAAAGCTGTTTATCAAAAGTCTCAAGCTTTTTCTAAACAAAGTGTGGTCATCTGTTATGGCTATTCGCGACATAATTATCAATATTTTAAACGGATTTGTATTTTGTTTCCTTTTTCAGCAGGAAGCTGTATCAATTTTGCATTTATATATTTAATTCTTGAAGTAATGTTTTTTAGCCCCATTCCATAAGGTTCTTTTAAACATTTATAAAAATCGAAAGAAACTCCGTTATCGTTTATTTCAAAAATATATGTCTTTTCTTCTTCATAAACTGCAAAAATTATCCTTTCAGAATTTCCGTGCTTTATCATATTGGTAACAAGCTCCTGAACAATCCTGTAAATTTCGTAAGCATCAGACGAAGAGATTTCTTCACATTCCGATTGGTATTGCTCGTTAATTGTAACATTGTTCCACTTTCTTACTCTTTCAAAATAACCCCGAAGAGTGGATAACAGCCCCAAAGTTTCTAATGTAGGAGGCATAAGGTTATAACTTATATCCTGAACATTCTCTATAATATTGCCTAAAGCTGTTTCTACTTCCTGAAATATGGATTTGTTGAAATCGTCTTTTTCTTTATTGGCAAGAATAGTGATATAATTTTGTACAGCACTTAAATCTCCGCTTATACTATCGTGAAAGTCTGAGGCTATCCGCTGTCGTTCCTTTTTTTCGGAATCCAAAGAAGATTTTAATAAGTTTTCAGATTCTTTCCTATTGATTTTGTGTATTTTGTTTCTATATAAAACCACAGTCAAAATAGCACCCAATACAGAAAAAAGCATTGTTGCTGTTCCTATCCAGAAAAACCATTTTAATTCTGTTTCATTTTCCATACTCCGATAATTAAAAAAGTTCTTAAAATAAAGGTTGCTATAATGTTTATTAGCCAATAATCATAAAAATATACATTACTGTTAAATATAAAACTCCCTAACAGAAAAAGAAAAAATGTACTCGAATAATAAACAGAAAATCCTGAAACAAAATAGAAATCAGCATTTTGCCAAGGGTTCTGAATTTCCATTTTTTTAAACAGTTCTTTAAACCAAAGAAAGGAAAAGGTTAAAACAAAAAATGTAAGAGGTGTTTTGTTGATGGCTTTTGGAATAAAACTGCTATTTTCATTCCAAAAAAAGAACGAAAGGAAATAGCTTGTTGCAAGTAAAATCAAAAATCCTTGAACAACATTTTTATATTTTGGTTTCAATAGTTTAAAGAAAAAATAATACAAAGCAATAAATTCTATAAGAGAATAAAATTGCGACCAGTAATTAGTATTGATTTTCAGTATTACAGAACAGAAAAATTCATATAAAGTAGCGAAAGCGGTGAGCCATACAAAAGGAGTTATCGGTTCTTTAAAATCAAAAACTCTTTTTTTTAATAACAGAATCGATAAAGGAATAATTCCTATAAAAAGAGCTATATATGCAGATGTATAATGCAAGATTAGTATTTTATTAAAGGACTTGATTTCGGGCAATATGTAGGGCAAGAAAACAAATCTTCTAAAATTACACCATTGGTAATATCTTCTCCTTTTTCATCAACTCCAACCAATACCAGATTGTTTTTTCGGGTTTCGGTATTATATCCGTTGTAAATACGAAGCCCGACACAGTCCTTTTGTTCAAGAATCAAATTTAGCTTATTTATTCCGACAAAAAAAGATTTCAGTTCATCAGGGTTTCTTGTGTGAAAAGAATGTGTGAAATCTATTGCTTCTTCTAACGTAATTGTTTCTCCCGTATTTTTATCTGTTGCCATATTAACTAAAATTTAAAATTATCAATTTGGCAAAGTTCATTTTTAAAACTTTTCAAGTCAATAGGTAAATTACCTATATTTTGTTTTTCAGGGTAATTTTGGTTTAGAGTTTCCTGTAACACCCAAATATACACAACTTTCCCTAAAATACAAATTACTTTCAATTCAATGATTATCTTTCTATAATTCAACAGTTTAAACTATTATTTTGTTGTAGATA
>JBLWWH010000043.1:0-7539 GCA_048268105.1 Weeksellaceae bacterium | reverse complement strand
CAGGGCGGTTTAATCCAGCCCAGCCGCCGCTACCCCATCGAGGATAAACAGCAATGAGCACCAAGCAGCGCTTTGATGCGCCCTTGACGATCAAGGCCGTGAACGATGCTGGCGAATTTGAAGGTTATGGCTCGATTTTCGGCAACCAAGACAGCTACGACGACGTGGTAATGCCAGGAGCTTTTCAAGCCAGCCTTGCCCGATGGCAACAGAAGGGCCGCTTACCCGCCATGCTGTGGCAACACAATATGCAAGAGCCCATCGGCGTCTACACAGAAATGAAGGAAGACGAGCAAGGTCTTTATGTAAAAGGCCGGCTACTGGTAGACGACGACCCGCTAGCACGCCGAGCCCATGGACACATGAAGGCAGGCAGTCTCAGCGGCCTATCGATTGGCTTCATGCTCAAAGAGTGGGAATACGACCGAGATAAAGAAGTCTTCCTGCTAAAAGAGATCGATCTATGGGAAGTCTCGCTAGTCACGTTCCCTGCCAACGATGAAGCCCGGATCTCAAACGTAAAGAATCAGCTGGCGCGGGGCGAAATGCCCCGTCCCAGCGAGCTCGAGAAAGCCCTGCGAGAAGTAGGGCTTTCTCGTTCTCAGGCCAAGGGTTTTATGTCCTCTGGCTACAGCGCCATCCAGCCGCGTGATGCGGAGGCGGAATTAGCGCTTTCCTCTCTCAACGCTCTACTTGAAAAAATGAAAGGAGCCTCCCATGGCTGTTGATGCTAAAGACGTTTCCCAGGTCGCTGAAGAGCTGGGCAAGCGTTTCGATGAATTTAAGTCCAGCAACGATAAGCGCATTGACGCTATCGAAGCGGAAAAGGGCAAGCTATCTGAAACGACCGAAGCGCTGAACCTGAAGCTCAGCGAGCTTGATCAACTGAAAACGGATCTTGAGAAATCTCTCAAGGCTGCCAACCGCCCGGGCCGCACCGGTGGCGAAGCAGCCAGCGAACATAAAGCTGCTTTCGAATCCTTTCTTCGGAAGGGGCGTGAAGATGGCTTGCGCGAGCTTGAGCAGAAGGCACTGCAAACAGGCGCTGATGATGACGGTGGTTACGCAGTGCCAGAAGAGCTGGACCGCAATGTCCTTGAGTTGCTAAAGAACGAATCCCCAATGCGCCAGGTATGCAACCAGATCACGGTCAGCACTCCTGACTATAAGCGCTTGGTTAATCTAGGTGGCGCTGGTTCTGGCTGGGTGGGTGAAACCGCCGCACGCCCGGCCACTGGCACGCCTACGCTTGCGCAGATCGCTGCTCACATGGGCGAGATCTACGCTAACCCACAAGCCACGCAAACCAGCCTTGATGATATTTTCTTCAATGCAGAGGCGTGGTTGCAATCAGAAGTAGCGGAAGAGTTTGCGGAAAAAGAAGGCGCCGCCTTCGTGCTGGGTGATGGATCCAACAAACCTAAAGGCTACCTAGATTATCCGATGGCAGCGACGGCGGATGCATCGCGCGCCTTTGGTACGCTTCAGCAAATTATCTCAGGCACGGCCGGTGACTTTACTGGTGATGAGCTCTTGAAACTGATCTATAGCACCAAGAAAGGTTACCGCGCTGGCGCTACCTTCATGCTCAACATGATGACACTGTTCAAAGTGCGCACCATGAAAGACTCAGAGGGTAACTACCTGTGGCGTCCAGGCCTGCAGGAAGGCGAACCTTCGCAGCTGCTAGGCTATGGCGTGACCGAAAACGAAGATATGCCCAATGCAGCCGCTGATGCGCACGCGGTGTCCTTCGGTAACTTCAAGCGTGGCTACACCATCGTTGATCGCATCGGTACCCGCGTTCTACGCGACCCCTATACCAACAAGCCGTACGTTGGCTTCTACACCACCAAGCGCGTCGGTGGCATGCTCACCGACTCCCAAGCCATCAAGGTGCTAACCCTCAGCGCTGCTTAAAAAAGTCCTTAAAGCGCAATGTAAAGCAACTAGCAGGCTCTCAATAATGAGCGCCTGCTCTTTCAGACTGGAGGAAGCCATGCCCGCCATTAATGTCATCAAGTCATTTCAGTGGTCGCCAGATGGTAAGGGGGTGATCGATTACGCCCCAGGCGTTCACGATGTGCCCGAGCGATGTGCGGTCGTAGCCGTTGAACACCTTGAAGTCGCCACGCTACTTACCGACGACGAAAAGAAAAAGCTAGAGGCTGAAGCTGAAGCCCAAGCCGCGGCGGAAGTTAAAGCCGCCGAAGAGGCAGCCGCTCAGGCCAATGCTCAGAAACAGCCGCCGCCCACCAAAGCGACGAAAACCACCACCAAGAAGTAAGCAGCTAAGCGGTGCCCGCCATGCTAGACATTGAGATCATCAAGCAGCACTGCCGCATGGAGCTGGACGAATCAGACGAAGACGCGCTTCTGGAAACCTACGCCACTGCAGCTCAACGTCTGATCGAGAATAAAACTGGACGGCGGATCTATGCCACCACCAACGAAGTCAACGCCGCCGAAGATGAGCGGGCACTGCTGCTCGATGACGATTTATCCACGGCCATGCTACTCATGATCGGCCACTGGTACGCCAATCGTGAGGCAGTCGTGGTGGGTACTATCACCAGTGAGCTGCCCATGGCGGTAAAGGCTTTGATTGAGCCTTACCAGTTCTACAACGTGTGAGGCCTTATGCAAGCCGGAAAACTACGCCACCGCTGCACTATCGAAAAGCCCACTGACCAGCAAGATCCCAACACAGGTGAAATGATCAAAGGTTGGGAAGAGGTGGCAAAAGCCTGGATGGACATCGAACCGCTAAGCGCCCGGGCATTCATTGCCGCTCAGGCGGCGCAATCAGAAGTAACTGGGCAGCTGGTTATGCGGTACCGCCCAGGCCTGCAGGTCGATAGCTCGATGCGGGTGCGCAAGGGCAGCGCTATCTACAACATTGAGGGCGTGCTGCCGGATAGAGACAGCGGGCGGGAATACCTAACCCTGCCATACAGTGAGGGTATGAATGATGGTTGAGCCCGTTGCCGTTAATGTCGAAGGCCTAGAGCCGCTGCTGGCGAGAATGGAAAACCTCAGCTTTGACCTGCGCAAGAAGGGTGGCCGTTTCGCTATGCGCAAAGCTGCCAATTTGATTCGCGAGAAGGCACGAGAGAACGCCGAGCAGATAGACGATCCTGATAGCGCTGAAAGCATTGCTGAAAATATCGTGGTGCGTTTCTCGCCCAAGGATTTTAAACGCAATGGCGACATTGCTTTTCGTGTCGGCGTGCTCGGCGGTGCCCGTGGCCACGCAGCTGCCAGCGGAGAAGTCGCTGGCCAAGGTTCGAATAACCCAGGTGGCGATACCTTCCACTGGCGTTTTATTGAGTTCGGGCGCGGTGAGGTCAAGGCGAAAGGTGAGGGAGGGCTTGCCAACGTTCAGTCTGGCGAGTTCTTCGGCAAAGAGGTAGCGGCTGCGCCCGCGCAACCTTTCATGCGCCGCGCGCTCTCTGAAAACATCCAAGCCGCCACTAACGAATTTATAACGAACTACAACAAATCTCTCGACCGCGCCATTAAGCGCGGGCAACGCTGATCCGGAGCAAGCCCATGCCCCCACTGTTTGCTATCTGCGCCGCTAACGCGGGGATCACCGCCTTGCTGGGTGATGGGCCTACGCGGCTGTATCCGTTTGGCGATGCGCCTGAAAACGTCGCCAAGCCCTACGCCACCTACCAAGTGTTAAACGGCATCCCTGAAAACTACCTAGACGATCCGCCCGATGTGGATGATTGGAACATCCAAATCGACATATACGGAACCAGCGTATCAAGCGTGAACGCGGTGCTGAATGCCATGCGCCGTGCATTAGAGCCGCATTGCTATATCGAACGCTTGGGCGGTACTGGCAAAGAACCCAGCACCAAGCTATTCAACACCAGCTTTGATGTGAGCTGGTATCACCCAACGTAATAGAGGAACCCACCATGCTCACCAAAGGCACCAGTGTTTTCTTTCGCCACCCGGAAACAGGCGCGATTGTACGGCTAAAACGTCTGACCGCGTTTAACCCAGGCTCCAGCCCTAAGACACAGATTGACGACACAGACCTGGAAGAAACTGAGGCCATGCAATATGTCGCTGGTCTAGGTCAGCCAGGACAAGGGTCTATCGCCATCAACTGTGACCCCAACGAACCGTCGCACATCCTCCTGCAAGAAATGGCAGAAGGCGGCAGCACGCCCACCATTGAGTGGTATGTCGGGTGGTCAGATGGTGCAAAAGAAATTGAACCCACCGTCACAGCAGAAGTAGTCACGCTGCCCACTACGCGCACGTGGTACACCTTCCGCTCCTACGTGGCCGACTTCCCGTTTGACTTCCAGCTTAACGCCAACGTCACAGTGGCGGGCTCATTGCAGCGCAGTGGTCGCGGCCAGTGGATCAAGAAAACAACGGAACCCTCTGGGACTTGATCATGAACCTGACGCTAGAAAACCTAGCCGCCAATGGCGGCTTTGTATCCCGCACGGCCGTTCCGGAGCCAATAAAGTGGACACACAAAGGCCAGGTATTTACCGCCACGGTCTACGTGCTTCCACTTTCCTACGTAACAGCTAAGAGCGACATTGTCGCAACCCAGCTGCAAAGCGACCCGTTGGCCGCTCGCATAGCTCATTGCATCGTGGATGAAGAAGGCAAGCCGTTGTTTACCGTCGCCGACGTAGTGGGTGAAGCCGATCCTGAGCGCGGCCCACTGAGTAACAGCCTGACCCATGAACTGCTTCGCGTGATCGGCAAGGTGTCAGAGCTGGGAAAGCCCCAGGCGAGCTCAGCGAAGAAGACGAAGTCTGGCACGAGCTCGTCCTCTCGGGGGTCGGCGGCCGGACGATCGAGGAAGCCCAGGAGCGCATCAGCTACCCCGAATACCTCAGCTGGCTAGCGTATCGCCAAAAGCGCGGCACACTGCACCTGGGTATGCGTGTTGAGCGCGCTGCCGCCACCATCGTGGCGCAGCAGGCCAATATGCACCGTAAGCAGGGATCGCCCGCCATGAAGGTAGACGAGTTTATGCCCCATGCCGACAGGCCCGAGATGACGCTAGAGCAGGCCATGGAGATGTACAACTAGCTAGTCAAACTTAGCTGGTTGCGCTACGTTCTGTCATAGGCTTGGGAGAATAGAGGCATTTCATGGCTGAATACTGCAGGGACTGCGCGGCATCTTTTTTTGGAGAAAAGGTGGCAGCCAAACACTTTCGTGGCCTCTGTAAGCCTGGTGAAACTTACATGGAACTTTGCGAAGGTTGTGGCGAATGGGTGGAGCTTAGTCACCTAGGTTGGCGCACCGATAGCGAGCGTTGCAAAGAAGGCGAATTAGGGGGCAGTCGATGGGCATCTTTTGGAAAATTATTGCGGCGGTGGTGGGTGGGCTAATGTTCACTTTGCTGGGTTTTACGGTCATCTCAATGGCTATAGGCCCAACTGAAAATGATGCAACCGGTGGGCTTATTATGCTGGCTCTCTTCATCTTGGCTGTAGGCATTACATGGAAAGCACAGAGCGCATCTAAAGCGTGGAGGCGTCTACTTATATCATGCGGGATCTTCTCTTTAGCGTTGCCGCTGTCAGCAATGGTTATGTCAAGTTCATTGCTTGCCAGCGGCCCGCAGGGAGACTCGGCCTACATGGCTGGTAGTGCTATTGGCTACGGCGCCGCCACTGTGTTTACAGGCTTTGTAAGCGTATTCTTGGCAGCCATATTCCTCATTACGGGCTTACTGATCGGTCGAGATAAGCCGCCCGCATAAACCTTACGAGCTATTGAAAACCCGCTTTGGCGGGTTTTTTTTCGCCTGGAGAAAAGCATGTCAGTTCGTTCATTGGGCAGCCTGACACTAGACCTGGTGCTAAAAACGGGCAACTTCCTAGGCCCAATGGACAAGGCCGGAAGAACCACCAAGCGACAGTCGAAGCAAATGAGCGACGACTTCAAAAAGATCGCGGGGGGTATTAGCGCCGTAGCGGCTGCGGCCGCTACCGGTGCCGCTGGGCTGGTGGCCTTCACCGACCGGGCAGGACAGAACGCCCGCGAGCTGAGAAACCAAGCGCAAGTGGCCAACGCTACCGTTGAAGAGTTTCAGCGGATGGCCTACGGCGCGCGTGAGTTTGGCATAGAGCAAGACAAACTGAGCGATATGCTCAAGGATGTAAATGACCGAGTGGGCGATTTTATGCGCGAAGGCGCTGGCCCCATGGTGTCTTTTTTTGAAAATATCGCACCAAAAATAGGTCTAACAGCAGATGCCTTTCGTGGCCTATCGGGTCCGCAAGCGTTGCAGCTCTATTACGACAGCCTGGAAAAAGCCAACATTTCCCAAGAGGAAATGACCACCTATTTAGAAGAGATGGCGGGAGACACCACGGCGCTCATTCCCCTGCTGCAAAACGGCGGTAAACGCTTGGGCGAAATGGCAGACGAAGCCGACCGCTTAGGCTTTGTGCTGTCAGATGTTGATGTAGCCATGCTCTCTCAAGTGGCTATCGAGATGGATAAGTCGCGCGCCATGGTGGGCGCGATAGGAAATGCAATAGCGCTTGAGCTGGCTCCCTTTGTGCTAGCGGTTGCCGAAGACTTTGGAAACGCTGTAGATGGCGTAGGTGACCTGCAAGCTGTTGTTCGCCAAATGGTGGATACGGGCATTATTTACCTCGGCAACTTTATTGATGCCGTGTGGGAAATTGATGTTGGTATCCAAAGCGCTGGGGTAAGCACTCGAGCCTTTGTTCTGGTCGTCGTCAGCGAAATGGCAAAGGCGGCAACGGCCATCATTGAAGGGCCTGTCAACGCCATTAACAGATTGATCAACGCTGCCAATAAGCTGCCAGGCATCGACATTGATTTTGTCGATCAGCCTGATTTTGTCTATGGCATGCGTGATCAGGTCGAAGAGCTAGAGGGCGCGTTACGCAATGCCCAGGTAGAACTAGAAGCCTTGGCGGCAGGTGCACCGCCTTCTGAAGCGCTAAACGAGTACATCCGCAAAGCCAGGGAGGCGGGTGAAGCACTGGGCCAAGGGGCTTCAGATAACGGTCTGCCGCGAACGCCTCCGGATCGAACACCTACAAGGGAAGAAATCGAAGAGGAAGAGCAGCGCGCAAAAGCGGCTGCTAAAGCCACCGAGGCGATCAACCAGCAAGTAGCTGCCCTTGAGCAACAAGCGGCCATGCTCGGCATGGCCGACGATGCCGCCAAGCTGTTCGAACTCACCCAGGAAGGCGCCACCGATACCCAGCTGGCCGCTGCCCGGGCAGCACTGGAAACGATCTCCGCTTACGAAGCCAGCGAAGAAGCAGCCGAAGACTACAAGTCATTACTTGAGGATCTGCGAACAACCGAGGAAAAGCTCACCGACCAGCTACATGAACGCCTCGCTGTACTGGATGCCGTCAACGTGGCCAGCGACGAGTACGCCGAAACCGCCGCCCGCATTGCAGAAGCTGCCTTTGTCGAAGCTCCTGAATACGGTGGGCTAGATGCCACAATTGGTGGCGCATTCGGTGAGCTGAACAAAATCGATGAGGCAGAGGAAAAGCT
>JBLWWH010000042.1:0-7797 GCA_048268105.1 Weeksellaceae bacterium | reverse complement strand
AGCTTTTAAAACAGGCATTCGCCCTGGCTAAATCGGGCTTGAAATATGACAGGAATTATAGAAGTGTTTTAGTAAATATAAATTAATAATTACTTGTTTTTTAACACAGTTCTTGATTAGTGGCGTGTTTAAGAACCTAATTTAGCAAATAAAAACCAAATAGAAAATCCGCGAGGATTTTCGTAAGTAGGCGAGAACTAGCCATTAATTATACACGTTGTTACCCACTGGCTTTTTCATATTCACTTTATATGTTAATGGAATTTCACAAAGGTTTGATAAATCTCCTTTGATTATTAACAATTCCGCATTTTCTGTTTCATCGTCATATTTATAAACTCGGTAAACACGATAATTATCCTTTTCTATTTTGCTTTTTTCTAATTCGTTTCTCGTAATGTAAAATGTTGAGTTTACATTTCCTTTTGTTGTTTTGACCTCAATAAATATTTCCTCTCCATTTTGGTCGTAAGAAAGAATATCGTAGCCTAATCCGTCTCCTTTTTCTTTCGCAACGTGTTTTACTTTTTTAGCTAATTTCGGTTTGTTAGCTTGAATAAGCTTTTGTTTTTCACGTTCAATAACCCAAAGTTCTCCTAAATCTCCAATTCTCTTGTTTTCAATATTGTTTTGTATGTAATTTACTGTTCGAGGCGTAAAATCTATTCCAGTTTCTGTAATTAAAATTTCAGTTGATTGTAGTTTGGTTGTTACAATTTCACTTACTGTTTTGTTTTCAACAATTTCTTTTGTTTCTAAATGTTGAACAACTGCATAAACAAAGTCTTGAGTTAGAATATTCAAATTTTCGTCATAATAACAGTCGTCCGAAATTCTGTTTTTGTGAAGTTTTAAAAGTTCTTGGTCATTTGACAATTCGTGTTTTAATAGATTACAAAGTGTCTGAAATTGTCCGATATTTTCAATTCTTCCTGCAATTGGTGTATATGAATAATCAATTTTTTCTGCGAATGATTTGAACATTCTTTGTTTATAGAAAAAATACCTTTCGGGAAAACGTAATGCTAAATAAACAATTACTGCTCTATGGTCTTGATAGTCTTTTAAATCCGTAAAATTCTCCTCATTCAGATTTTTAAAATCCGAACGAAAAAGTTCAATTCTCTCGAAAATATCATACTCTTCGTCAAATAAATATCTAAAAAGTGTGCGAATTTTTTCGGGTGTTGCTTCTGTGTTTTTAAGAAGCATTCGTTTAGGAAAATATTGTCCTGAATCAAGAAGGTTAGAAACTAATTTTAATGAATTATCCAACATTGTGTAAAAATCAGTTGCATTAATATCCCAATTATCTTGAAATTGTTTAACTGCTTTCCATTTGTAAATTTCCTGTCGATTTACAAAGTCAAATTGGTTTTTGTATTCCTTAATGTATGATTTTACTAATTGTTTGTTCATTCACGGATTTTTTTTCAGCTTGTGGGTAACGTGTTTGTATATGGTTTGTTGCGTGGTTAAGCAACTAAGTTAACAAATAAAAACCGAATAGAAAATCCGCGAGGATTTTCGTAAGTAGGCTAGAATTAGCAATAAATTATATACGGTGTTGGCAAATCGTTTTTTAATATTTCATATCAAACTCACCTTCTCTTATTTCCACAATCACGCCATTTTCATCAATTGCATTATATTCAAATGTTCCACCTAATATTCTATTTTCCAAGTCGTGAAACACAATTTCTAATTCTCCTGTATTTTCCGCATCTGTTGAGTAATTATATTCCGCTGAATTGATTCTGTATTTTCCATAGTTTGAATTCAGTTCATCCTCTAAAGCATAAATATTTCCTACTTGCACAGATTCTGGAATTACATCTACAATCTGTATTCTTATCCATTGAGAAATAAAATCAGGTGAATCTCCGCCATCTCTAAAATATAGACTCATATAATCCTCATTATCCCACGAAACAAATTGCAATTCCGCAGCTGCACCAGTTCCGTTTAAGCTGACTTTAGGTTTTAATAGTTCTCCATTTGATTTACATTTTATTCCGCCTCTTCCATCATATACGTAATTCGGGTCATCTGTATCGACTGAAGCTACTTCACAATTTGTGAGTCCGATTAAACAAAGTAAAAATATTAGTTTCTTTTTCATTATTATTCTATTTATATTCAATAGATGTAATTTCTCTCAAAAGGTTGCGTCAAATGTTTGCCAACGTTTATGTATATGGCTCGTAGCGTGTAAATTAGCAATTACTATTCGGTTAAGCACGAGCCGAATTTTTTAATTTTCTTATTACCTTTCTTTTCAATAAGCCAAATTAAAAAATTTGGCGGACTTCGCAAATATGCCTGAAATTCGTTTAAGCAACTAATTAGCTATGAGCTATATACGGTGTTAGCAACTGGGCTTTCCAGAGCTTTGATGTTTTCTAAATTCATTTTTCCTTTCTCAATGTAATCCTTAATCCATATTTTGTTGTAACTCTTTTTGATGTCTTGAAAATCTTCGCCATTATCAAGTCGTTTGTAAAGTTCTACAGAATATAGAATTTGATATATCATTCCAGATTTGATATAATTATTATAAGGAATATCTTTCATTTGGTTTCTCAAAAAAACATTGTAGGCAAATAGTCTTTGTCCATTTGATTTGGCGTCTGTTTCTAAACCTAAAGTTTCGCAAACTTTTTGTAAGTGTTTTAGCTTAAAAATTGAAACAAAATGTTCGGGATAGAAGAATGATGCAAGTCTTATTGGTAGAGCAGTTGAATACTGTGGAATATTGAAATCGAATAATCCATTGCAAAAATTAAAAAATACTTTATCGTCTTCGAGATTCCAAGGCTCTAAACCAATACTTTCAGGAAAAATGTAAGAAATGACATTTTTAAATTCAGCGTGCTCAAAAACTTCTTTGAATTGTCGTTCTCTCAAACCTGTTCCAGCTAATTTCTTTTCATTGCCATAGACAAAGTTGTGAAAAAGGTTATCTTTTCTTTTCGAGTGACCTTCTGGCGCGTAAAATAGGGTTAGGTCAAAACTGTCTTTTATCAGCTTATCTTTAAATTTATTTCTGTACTTATTGGCCTCGTATGTTAATTTCAATTTGTTACTATAATCTTCTTTGGAATTAAATATTAATTCGAGAAGTTGTTGAATGTCTAACGAACCGACTTTAAAATTCTCAATAACTTGTGTGATAATACTTTTTTCAAACTTTTGTCGCTTTTTTAGAAATTCGTATTTAAGAATATTTTCTGCAATTAATTCTTTGGTTATGAGATTTGCTTTAGATTTTTCCCATAAATTATTAAATACAGTTTGACAATTTTTAAAATTTGCATCGTCAACTCTCACAGTTAATTCAATATTTTTTTCAAATCCGCCGTTAGTCAAATTCGATGATGTTATAAAAGCATCATTATCTGTTATGTAAAGTTTTAAATGAATTTTGTTGTTATAACAAATTTCAAATCCTTTGTCGATTAGATATTTTAATGTTGGA
This sequence comes from Weeksellaceae bacterium, assembly GCA_048268105.1. GTDB lineage: Bacteria > Bacteroidota > Bacteroidia > Flavobacteriales > Weeksellaceae > Profundicola. The sequence continues at coordinate 4,319 of JBLWWH010000042.1, read as the reverse complement.
AGATTAAACGTATTTATGTTGGTATCATCAAATCGAGTAATAAGTCTTTTGTCGGACGGATTGTTTAGAGTTTTGTCCGAAAATATTGTTTTAGCAAAACCGCTTATAAAAGGAACAGCTAAATTCAATCTTTTTTCAGATAGTGAAATTGATTTTTTTAAAGTATCCGAGATAGGGTTTAGAAATATAGTTTCTGTCATTGACTGTTTTTTTTTTTGCCTTGTTGCTAACGGTTTTGTATATGGCTCGTAGCGTGTAAATTAGCGATAACTATTCGGTTAAGCACGAGCCGAATTTTTTAATTTTCTTATTACCTTTTCTTCTCAATAAGCCAAATTAAAAAATTTGGCGGACTTCGCAAATATACCTGAACTTCCGATTTAGTAAATAACTAGCTATGAGCTATATACGTTGTTAGCAAACGTATTTATTCGGTCTGTTTCTTTATCCAATCTGTTATTAAATCTAATGCTTTTGGTGAGAAAGTTTCTTCAATTTCTGAATATTCGCTTATATCGCCTGTTTTGCTTTCTTGAAAAAGATGATTTAAACCTTCCAATTCTAAAAATTTGTTGTCGCTGTTTTTGGGCAATGAATTTTCTATTGCAAGCAAGTTTGTCTTAGACGAAACCTGAAAATCTTTACTTCCGTTTAAAGCTAAAACGGGACAATCTAATTTCTTTAAATATTTTGACGGATTAGACTGAATTATACCAATCATCTCAAAAGTTGTCATTTGTTCAATTATTGCTTTTCTTTGACTTTCGGGTAAATGTCCATTAAATTTTTTAATGAAATGCTCATTTAAAGTGTCTCTCAATTTTTCAGTACTCATTTTTGAATTTTTAACAATATCGTAGCCACCTTTGACAGCGTTAGCGGATTGGATAATTTGCTGTTCATTCAATCCCATTAATCTTTCTTTTGATGCTCTTTGTTCTAGCATTAATAAATCGCCGTTTATACCAGGCGAAGCCAATAGTACGATAAAATCAATATCTTTTCTTTCTGAAGCTATTCTCGGTGCAATTATTCCGCCAATACTATGCCCTATTAACCCTATACTTTTATTGTCTATTTCTTTTCTGTTTTTAAGGTAATCGATTGCCATTTCGACATCAGTTGTAAATTGTTTCAAAGTAGTGTTTTCAAAATTTCCTTCTGATTTGCCAACACCTCTTTCGTCAAACCTTAGAACCGCTATTCCATTTTTTGTTAGGTTGTCTGCAAGAACCAAATATGGTTTGTGAGAAAACATCTCGCCATCTCTGTTATGTGGACCACTACCGCTAATAATTATTACTGCTGGAAATTTCCCGGTTTTTTTTGGCAAATTCAAAATGCCAGATAAGTTAACATTGTCCTCGTTGTTTTTAAACTCTATTTCCTCTACATAATAATTAAATGGTTTTTTTGGTTCTTGCGGTCTATTCAATTCGATTTTTCCTTTTGTCAAAATCATATCAAACGGTTGACCTCCTTGACTAATTTTACCTACAATTTGACTTTCTTGATTTAGGCGACCATTGTATTCCATTTGGAATTTTGGAATTGAAATTGCCAAAATAGAGTCTGTAAATGTTGTGCTTTCTACTTTTGCACCATTTAATCCTTGTTTGGGAATATCCATTGTAGATTTATAACCATTCACATCTTTCTCAATATTGAAAGCGAATTCTAATTTGCTACCTTGAATGTCAAGATGTCCAACCCAATTGCCAGTTATATCTTGCGAGAATGAAAGTAATGAATAAAATAAAAATGAGGAAAGTAATAATGTCTTGACCATAATTGTAGTTTTAAGAGAGTGTATAGTTTAATTAGTTTAGGTGGTTTATCTTTCTTTTCTGAAATGTAAATACGAATACAAAATTGGGATAACAGTAATTATTGCCGTAATAGTTATAAATACAGTTAGGTTGTTTTGATTATTTAAAATTAGGCTTGAAAATATTATAACCAAGCCTCCAACAAACCACATTTTGCCTGCTATTTTATGAGTTTTTTTCCAAACAATTTCACTCTCTAAAGTCCAAGGTGTTCTTATGCCTATAAAATAATTTGGTTTAATAGTTTTGAAATAATTACCTAGAATTACAAATAACACTCCTAACCCTAAAATGAAATAATTTGGATTAGTCAAAGATTGGCTTTTAGCTGAATAAAGTATAAATAAGGCTAAAACTGACATAAAAATAGTCAAAAGAACTTTTATGGTTTGAAGCTTGTTCCCCATTTTACCAAGTTTGTTTTTGGGGTCAATTTTTGGGATAACCAATAACAGGACATAAATAAGTAGAGGTAATAAAATTGGAACTAAAATGAGTGAACCTTTACTTCCATAACCGTCAATTTCGCCCTTCATATTCCAATGTATCGGTACTTCTTCAGGTAATGTATTCCAGATATATGCCAAATAAATGAATGGCAATAACACAATCGTGATTATCGGTAACTCTTTTTTTAGGGTTGGTTTCATTAGGTTATTTTTTTAAAGTTAAAATCCACTTTAGCAAATCATCTAAAATTGTTGTATTTAGCGAGTAAACAATAAACTGACCGTCTTTTTCTCCAGTTATTAAATCAGCTCTTTTTAAAATATCAAGATGATGAGATATACTTGGTTTAGATATATTAAATTCCTCTGCAATCTCGCCAGCGTTCATATCTCTTTCTTTTAGCAAATCGACTATTTGCCTTCGGGTTTCATCATTCAAGGCTTTAAAAAGAGAGTTCATTAATTAGGCATTTAGACAAATATCTAAATATTAAGTCAAATTTCCAAATGTTTGTTTCAATATGTTTGCTAACGTTTGTGTGTATGATTAGTGGCGTGTTTAAGCACCTAATTTAGCTAATAAAAACCGAATAGAAAATCCGCGAGGATTTTCGTAAGTAGGCTAAAACCAGCCATTAATTATACACGTTGTTGTAAACAGTTTTTTAAGCAACCCATCGCCTTTCATATTCCAACATTGTCCACTTTCCGTTTATTTTTTCTAAATGGAAAATTCCGCCACTTCCACAAAGTCCACCACAAATATAAGAACCATAAACAATAGCTCTTTTTTGGTCAGTTGAAATTAGAGGAAATGAAATATATGCCACAGGTTTTCTTTTATTCTTTTTTAATTTAGTTTTTGTGTAACGTCTTAATCGTTTATTGTCTTTTTTATCTATAATCGTAATTGCTGGAAAAAATTCCACTTTTATCTTTTCAATTTTTACGGTTACAGAATCGTCATACATTTCAGCCGTTTTTATTTCCCAATTTGGGTCAATTCCATTTGAGTCCAATTCGGTTCCGTATTTATCGTGAATTTCAGAATCTTTTCTACTTTTTACTCCATCAAGAGCTGATAATAGTTCTTCATTCCGAAATCTGTTATTTACAATAATTGTATCCGTTTGATATTCCGCAATTACCAATTCAATTATTTCAGTCAAATCCTTTTCGGTTTGCGAAAAAGAGACTGTAAAAGTCAAAACTAATATGGCTGTCAGGATTTTTTTCAAATTGTTTACAACGGTTTTGTGTATGGCTCGTTGCGGGAAATCCGCGAGGATTTTCCGCCGAAAACCAAAGATAGCAAAATTGCAATGAATTCCGATTAGGAATTCAGCCGCAATGAGCTATACACGTTGTTAGCAAACGTATTTTTTTATGCAGATTTAGTCTTTTCATTCCATCCAGAATATTCATTATTCCATTTAGGTTTAATTATTATTCCGTCAAATTTATTGTCAGAGTTCGTATATACTCGGATTTCAGCTATATTTTCAGTTTCTGAAAAAGTTGCCTTGTATCTAAAATATTTATAGCCAGTTTTGTCAGAGAGAATTTCCGACAAATTGAGTTTTGTCAGTTTTCCGTAAGTAGAATTATAATTGTCACAAGTCTCAACCACTTTCGGTTTTTCAGTTTCCCACAACTTTACTAGTCTCTCCGTAGCATTTTCAGACGTCAACTTTGGGAATTCATAAGTGTCGCAATTCATAAAGGTTTGATATGCAAAATCATATGCTGATTTTTTTTCAGATTCAGTAACTGTATCAATTGCCAGTTTACTCTTTTTTAAATCGTCTCGTTTTACTTTAGTTTCATTTGTTGTGTTTTGAGCTTTACAACTCATTGTAAAAATGAAAACCAAACTTGCTATTATGAATATCGTTTTTCTCATATGTTTGCTAACGTGTTTGTATATGGTTTGTTGCGTGGTTTAGCACGTAATTTAGCAAATAAAAACCGAATAGAAAATCCGCGAGGATTTTCGTAAGTAGGCTAGAACTAGCAATAAATTATATACGGTGTTAGCAAA
>JBLWWH010000041.1:0-8192 GCA_048268105.1 Weeksellaceae bacterium | reverse complement strand
GTAATTTCTATATTGTGTTGACTAAAAACAATGCGGTCAAAGTCTCCATTATGGGAAAATCTCTAATCATCTTTATTTGTCTTTTTACATGTTTTAAAAATTTCTCTCAGGTTATTATTATAGTAGATTCATCGAATAAGGAGCCTTTACCTTTTGTAAGAGTTAAGTATAACAATACTGGCTTTTATACTTCAAAAGAAGGATTGTTTAATTTAAACCAAGTGAATACTGATTCCATAGAAATTTCACTTTTAGTGATATAAAAAATTAGTTTTAAAAACTAAAGCCTTACGAGATACAATTTATTTAAATAGTGAAACTTACACTTTAAATGAAGTGGTTTTGACCAAAAAGAAAAATAGAACTAAACAGATTAAACCCTTAAAAAGCTCCAAATCATTCGGCTCTTGGATTATACAACCAAAATCTGAACTACTAATTTCTATCTATCCCAAAGACAATATTAAGGACTATTATATAGATAAAATTAAAATCTACTTTTCTAAAGTAATAGAAAAAAAAGAGCTTAAAGATAATAGTTTAATGGCTTATGTGCGTTTGCATATATACGACATTAAAGATGGCAAACCTTTTAATTCAGTATACAGTAGTAATGCTATGGATGTAAATTCATTTAAGAAAGACGAAATATCATTAGATATTTCAAACACCCTAATCGTTTTAAAGGAAAGCGGACTTTTTATAGGTCTCGAATTAATTGGATATTACACGAATGACTCCTCAATAATAAATGATAATCCAATTATAAGACCTACGCTAACTAATAAAATTAATAAAGCCTTTTCTTCAAAGACATTTGTTAGATCTATTTTTAAAGATCAATATAAAATAGAGCCCATCAATGAATTATTAAAAAGAGGGCGACCTGATAAGAAAGAAATAGTTAGAAATTTAAATATAGGTTTAGAGCTCAGTAATTAGAATTTTATTTTATACACAAATATCATCTGCGTTCTATTCTTCCTGAATAGTGCAAAATAAATTACTTAACCATACACCAAACCGTTCCACCACCCTCAACGACATCATAATAGAAGAGCTCTACGGAAACCCAGAGAGTTCCCGCATGCGCTCCATGTTTAACCTTCTAGCCTTTGATATACCCTCTTAATTCAAAAGAGAGCATACGTCTTCTAATTAATCTAAAAAAAAACAATTACCATTCAGCAAACAAATCAAGCCCCTCATAATCCAGTACTAATTGCTCCCAATCAAAAGGCGTTCGTATAATAGATACTTTATCTCCTCCAATTGCATTCAAATCCAATTCTTCAATATACTTATTCCCTATCTCAATTCCATGTTCCTCATAGTAACTATATTCTTTTCTAAGACCTTCAAGAGACTCCTGAATTTCTGCATCAAAACGATCTAAATACTCTAGATAACGAATACCATGAATCAAATACATTTCTACAGACTCGTCAGAAGAATTTTCGATTACCATATATAACGAAATCCCTTTATCTAAATCTGGAGATGATTTAAATGTGGCGCCCTTCCCCCCTAATTCTACTGCATTACCAGAATCAAGATAAACCTGCAAATCTATGCGCGCTTGGGCATCTGTAGTTTGCTCCTTACCTATTCCGTCATACAAAACCTCTAGGATACTAAAATAATGGCTAAAAGCAGCCGCTCTAGCTAAAATGGGAGAAGCATTTCTAAATGCAGTACTTGATTCTGCAATATCTTCTTTAGTCGGTAGAGCGTCCGAATATTCATCATGAACATTCGGAACTTCTCTACGCCAATATTTGGTTTTTACTATATAGTGAATGCTAGTGAGCATAGTATTAGTTTTACTCTTGGATATCGTAGTTAATTGATTTTACTAAATACTCATCAAACTCAAAACCTTTTTTGTCAATGAATACGCTCTTTGTTGAATCTATAATTATTTTAGAGGCATTCTTATCTGAACGCTGTTCAAAAATTATTTCAGGAGATTTTATTAAATTAGCTTTAATTGAAAAAAGATTTAAACTACCATTTACAGAATCATTCAATATCACATTAAAGTCTTCAGAAAACTTATTATTATTTGGTTCTAACCAATAAACCTGAGTAGCACTATTCACATTAGAATACACCGTGTTTGAATGTGTCAAATCGTCAACACCTTCCTCTTTTAACATTTCTATTGCTTGTTGTTTTGTTAATTTTATCGCATTTAAAATATTTTCAATTTCTCGGTCAGCCTTAATTTTACCTGAATCTGTTTTGGTATTCACACGATCATATTCTTTATGACATGGCTTGCATAAAACTTTAATAACTTTTTCAATTGGATGATGAGATTGTAAATACTGTTCCTCAAATTCATGTAAATTAATATTTACAATACTGTCTTCCATATAGTTTTGTAAAATTTGAGCAATTATTTTTGGTCGTTCCATGCCCTGAACATGTGCGGCTTCAAGCTTTTTTGTTCTTGAACCACACATTTCACATTTTTTAATTTTCTGTTTGTGTTTTTTGCTAATATATTGAACTTTATTCCTAGTATACCCTCCAATAAAGTCATTAAACTCTTTAACTGTTCCTGAAAATTCTGCCATTTTTTTATTATTTTAATATTATTACATTCCCTAAACTTAATACTTTTCCTACAGCCACTCCCTAATATTCTCAATTAAAATATTAGTATGATTTAAATAAGTTTTCTCACTATTTTCATCACTTAAACACTTTATTTTTACACCATTGTTTTTCAATACATTACGAACAAAAACATCCATATCTACAATATAAACTTCCGATTGCGCAATTTGAGACTCTTGTACTAATTGCACAAAACGAAAAGTAGCTTGTAAAAAAGCATACCCCTTATTTAAACCAGGCTCTTCACAGCTATAAAATATTCCTTTACTTATTTCGTTGGCTGAAGTTGCCTTTTTATCTATCCCGTTATTTATCAAAACAGGAAACAACTTCTGATCATTTAAGCACGAACCAAAAGTAATAAGGGAAGACAGATTTCTGTTTTCAGTTTCTTCAGTAACCGGATCGTTGGTGCCAACTAAAAACGCATTCAGTACATGCTTTAAAATAAAAAGCAAGATTAAAGTTTGTCCGCCGTCAACAACCTCCAATTGATTGTCTTCCCGATTTTTAACCAATATGTTTCCTAAACCATAATTCACAGTTGTAGGTACTGCAGTAACACCTTTTTCCGTATTCGATTTTAAAAACAATTGCCATAAAGAATCCACTTCAAGCTTATCATAAATAAACACATCATGATAAATCGGTATAAAATAACCGGTATTCCCTTTAAAAATGGATTCTAAACTTACCTGTTTAGTTTCAGAAAAGAAATTAGAACTGTTTTGTGCTTTTTTAATGTTCTTATTCCTACTAGCAATAAAATCATGTAAAAACAACCTATATTTTAGCAACCCTATTTGCAAGGCTTCTAACGGTTTAATAGACATACCTAAATCCTTCTGCAAACTATTTTTCTCAATTTTCTCTAAAGCTATCTGTACTAAGTCTTCCACTCCTTGATTGTTATTACACATAACTTCAATTTCTAATACTTCCAAAAAACTGGATTCTAGTGTATATACACCAAGTATTTCATTAAGTTTTTTTATTTGATAATCATAAAAAACTTGCTTAAAGCTTAGCGGTTCGAGTTGAGAATCTAACCAGTTTATAAATTCGTTTTGTAGTAAATAGGCGTTTTTCATAGCTATAGTATTATTTAAGTTATTATTAGAATACTTTGCAAAGACAATAACTAAGACCGCCATATCATGTCGGACTGTAAAAAAAATTTTGTACACATTCTAATAAGACATCAAACAGCTTGTTTAATACAACTGTTATATTATTTTTGAAGAAAACACCTACTATGTCCGACTATAAAGTACTCAAACGATTAAATTGTGTGGCACAACTAATTAAATTCCATCCAAACATATCCAAAAAACAGCTTTTAGAACGACTACGCCACGACTACGATTTAGAGGTTGCCGAGCGTACTTTCGAGCGGGACAAAAACATTTTAGAATCAGATTTCGGAATAACAATAACCTATAACCATAAATCTCGTGGCTATATACTAGATGATAATGAAGAGTCTTTAAACCAATTTTTCAAATTTGCCCAATTCGCAGCAATGGCAGAGATTTATCAAAACGGCATTAAAGATTATAAGTCTTTTCAAAAGTGGGTGCTTCCAGAAGATAGTTCAGGATTTACAGGCGTACAACATTTCAAAAAACTAATTCAAGCAATTTCTACAAAACATAAAATATCTTTTCAAAAAGAAAATTACTATGGTGGTACAAAAAAAACATACACTGTTTCTCCATTGTGCCTAAAGGAATATGCCAACCGATGGTATTTAATTGCTGTTGTAGATGGTGAGAGTGAAATCAAAAATTTCGGAATAGATAGACTATCACAAATAGAAATTAAAAACACAAAGTCTCTGAAAATTGAAAATTTTAAAAAGCAGCTTAAACAATACGATGAGGTAGTTGGATTAAATTATGCCGAATCCAAAAACAATTACCCTGAAAAAATTATACTTAAAGCCCATAACAACCAGCTTAAATATTTACGCAGTTTACCTATACACAAATCTCAAATTTGCATTGATGGAAAAGCAAATGACTGGGGCCACGTCACCTACCTTTTAAAACCTAATTACGAATTCGAAATACAAATCTTAAAACTAGGAAATATGGTTGAGGTGTTAGAACCACTATGGTTTAGAGAAAAAATTAAAAAACACATTAGCGAAATGTATAATATGTACAATTAATTTAAAAGAATACTCTTATTTTATAGGGGTCAAAATAGGTATATAGTGAAAAATTAATGGGTTTTCATTAGTTTTTTACCACAGTACTTTGTTAGAGGCAGTTTTTATTACTATTCCAATTGCTTTAGTTTAGCTTGAGCTTCTTGATTTCCGTCTATTCCAACTGCTTTTTTATAGTTGTTAATTGCTTCTGATTTGTTTTTTTGAGATAAAAAGTAATTACCTAAAGCAACAAAACTTTTTGATTCATTAGGATAGAAATCAGCATTCAGTTCTAAATATGCTAAAGCTTTTTTAGGAAGATTATGTCCATCCAACATAAAGAACCCAACTTGATTTAGTAATTCCCAATCAGGTTTTACTTCACGTTTCATTTGAATGCTCAATTTTTTATAGTGGGTTTTAAAAGGCTCTGTTAATTCTTTGGCAGAATATTCTTTTGGTGTGTTAAAACGCCACATTTCTGGGAATGGAAACCAAGATAAAATAGACCGCAATCCATTATATTGGGCTGGAACAACAATACTTCCGTGGTCTTCATTCTCAAAATATTCCCATTTAAAATTAATCTCTTTATTATTTTTCACTAATAGGTCGTGAAACTTTAAATTGGCTCTAATCTGTTCAGTAGGAACTGTTTTGTCTTTTCTAACTTTAATCGTGTCCATTGCTTTGCCAATACTATTTGCCACAGCTATATAATGGTTTTTCTTTTCGATTTCCTTTATTTAGTTGTTCTTGAGTTTCTTTAACCAAATTTTCTTTGTCCCACCAAAGGCTTGGGTCAATTGCCAAATAATTATCAAAAGAATTTTCGTGAAATAAGTATGAATAAAGTACAAAAAGACCTCCTGTAGAATGACCAATAATGGTATTGTTGTTTTCGGTTGGGTATTTATTGTTGATATACGGTTTTAATTCTTGATTTATGAATTTTAAAAAATTACTGGCACCTCCAGAAGTTTCCGATTCGTGTCCACGTTGAAAAGGAACGTTGGTATGTGTGAAATCTCTGGTTCTATCTGTATTTGTAATACCAACTATTATGGATTGAGGAATTTTGAAAGGCGTTAGTTGCTTTTGCATTCCTGTAATAACATAAAATTGTTGAGATGCGTCCAATACATAAATAACTGGATATTTTTTAGTGCTATTAAAGTCCTCAGGTATATTTATCCAAATTTCTCTTTGTTCTTGTAGAATTTCAGAATATAAACTATCAACTTTTCCGATTACTATTTGCTTTTCATCATTTTGATTAAATTGAGCTATTCCTTTGAAACATAAGAACAACGTGATTATAGTAATTACAATTTTAGAATTTCTCATTTGTTTCGTAAGGTTTTAGTTTGCGATTATTTATTTTGATTAAACCACAACTTCAAAAATTATTCCTGATTTGTCTATTTTAAAATCTCTTCGTGTTTTTTTTTAAATTGTCTCTAACGTTGTTGTATATGGTTTGTTGCGTGTTTATATGCGAGGATTTTCCCAAGAAAAAGCAGAAGTTAGTAAGCAAAGCAACTAACATTGGTAAAGCACAAAACAATATTTTTTTTCATACAATATTGTAAATAGTTTTGTTTGTTTTAAAAATGTTTCCTCTATTATATTTCAGGTAACCAATTACGATGCTTTAACTTTCCAAGTTACGCCCAAATTTCATTCGGGTTACAATACTTATATGCTTTATTATCCAGGATGCTATTTATATACTTTATTAGGGTTGGTTACCTAATTATTTTCAAATCTTTCTTCTTCTTTAATTCAATCGGAATATCTTTTATTTCTGTGTTTTGAATGTATATTTTCTCTAAATTATTGAGGTTTTTAATGTATTCTAAACTATTTATAGAATTCCTTTTTACCGATAGCTCTCGTAATTTTATTAATCCACTAAGAAATTTAATGTTCTCCTTTTTTCGTAGAACAACATTTTCTATGTTCGAAATATATAGTACTTCCAATTGTTTAAACTCTGAAAGTAAATGCCAATTAACGACTTTCGAATCAGTTAAATTTAAATATCTTAATTGATTCTTTAAGCCTAATAAGGCTTTTACATCTAATTCGCAATCAGTTAGTGTTAAAGACTCTAAGTTATTAATATTACTAACCCCCTTTAACTCCCCTAATCTAAAGATATAACTATTAAAATGAAGTGATTCTAGTTTTTTTAATTTGTTAAAGTGAATGGGTTCGTCTGCGTATAATCTTCCACAACTATGACTCGATAATTTTAAATGCCTTATATTATTATTTGAGTTTATTTTAAAAGTATAACTGCAAACACTTCGAATTGATAGTTTCTCGATAGATGAAAAATCAGTTAAGAAGCCTAAAGGCCAGAAGTTTTTAACCTCATGTACATTATCTATAGGTTCATTTTTTAAATTATCCTCAGGTCCGAATTGAAAAGGGTACACATCAAGGCTAAACTCTTTAGGGCTTAATTTACTTAGTTTTTCTTTTAAACTATCAATTGCACTAATATTTCCACTTCCAATTAACTCATCAGCAGGAAATACTTGATAATTTCCATTATCCCATAAATAATTGACGTTTTTCTTGATGTCCGAATCACAGCCAAATAGAATGGTGATAAAAAGTATGTAGAGTATTTTTTTCATAATTAAACCTAACGTCTCGTATAAACGCAGTAACGGGATTTGCGCACTGACTTTTCGGTTTATAACAGACTTTAAATTTATAAAACCGCTTTCGGGTTAAGCACTTGCCCACTATTGCGTTTATGCAATATTGTAGCGCGTTTTTATTTCCTTCCTTAATTCTTCTACTTCCGAAATTGTCATTTGAAGAACAGTTTCAAGTGAATTCGATTTGGTTTTCAATCTTAGTCTTCCAAGAGGGTTATCAGATTGTTCTTCGCGAATTAATTCCGTTTCTAAGTCCTGAATTTCGATTTCTTTCCGTCCATCTTTGAAAATCCTGTAATCAGCAACATAAGAAATCTTTTCAGTCTCCATACTTAAAATTTCTCTGCCAACAGAATTCCAAAGTGTTAGTTTTAACAAATAAAAGCCAATACCCCAACAAAGTAGAAATGAAAAGACTATTCCGATAAATGGTCCTTCTCCAGATTTCAAGACAAAAATCGTAACCGCAATTGGAATCAATGCTATTAAGACAAGAAAAGTCGTTAACACAATTCGAATAAAAATAGGCGATTTCCTCGCGGAAATAATCAACTGATTATCATCAATATTAAATTGCTTATTTTTCATTTTCAAATGCGCTACAACGTTTGTGTATATCTTAAGTTAGCCTTATCAAATATAAGTTATAAATTAAGAATCAAATCAGAAAGAATAAAAAGAGAGGATTAAGGTTATTTTGTGTATTGAGACAGCGATCTCGTTTTTCATGACAATCC
>JBLWWH010000040.1:0-9582 GCA_048268105.1 Weeksellaceae bacterium | reverse complement strand
TTTGGTGAGAAACTATTTGATAGAGTGATAGTTGCAGCAATATCAAGCCGATAGGCGCGATTGCGGACAATCAAAAACTATTTAAACCAAATTGAACGATTTTTAAACCATCTTAAACTATTTTTAAGCTATCTTTAATCAACTATTAAACAATTTTAATCAACTATTAAACTATCTTTAACCCTTTAAACAACAGTAATGACAGCTTTAGACACCATCATAAAATCACGAAAAAGCACTTATCCAAAGGATTATAACCAAGAAGAAATAACGCAAGAAGAATTAGAAAGTTTATTGGCTTTGACTGCTTTTGCGCCCAATCATAAGAAAACACGACCTTGGCGTTATCATGTTTTTACGGGAGAGTCCAAAAATGCCTTAGGTGAAAAATTGGCTTCTGTTTATAAAGAAACCACAGATCCAGAAAAATTTCTTGAGAATAAAATGAAATCTATTCAAGAAAAAGTAGTTCAATCTCAAGTGGTGATTTGTATTGTGCATCACATTTCGCAATCCGTTCCGGAGTGGGAAGAACATGCCGCGATTGCCATGTCGGTACAGAATTTATGGTTGAAAGCAACTGAATTAGGAATTGGTGGTTATTGGAGTACACCAAGCTTAGTGAGACATTTAGACGATTATTTGTCTTTGGAAGAAAACGAAAATTGCTTAGGACTTTTCTATTTAGGAAAAACAGATCATGAATTCCCTGTAAAAGAACATGACTGGAAGGAGTATGTTGTTTTTAGAGATTGATTTTAGTAGAAAAGGAAGAAAGATGCTGTACTTCTAAATTATAGTCTATTTTATGATTCTTATGAGAATTGTAATTTAAATCTCATATAAACAGGTCACCAAACCTTTGCTTGGTGACCTATTTTGTATATTTAAAAATTGAATTAAATATCGCAGCAAAAGAGGATGGATTGCCTTAACTTTGCACAAAATCTGTCAACAGAGTGATTTTTATTTTCATCATGACAATTTAATTCAACAACATGCAAGCACGCGAAGATTTTTTATTAAAAGCCTACGAACTCGGAATTATTAAATTTGGAAGTTTCAACCTTAAAAGTGGTATTGAATCTCCTTTTTATGTGGATTTAAGACCGCTAGCATCTAGCCCACAATTATTAAAAACATTATCAAACAATTTATTGCAATTGGTTGATAATTCAAAATTAGAGCTGATTTGTGGCGTTCCTTATGCTGCTTTGCCTATGGCGACCACCATGTCATTAGAAAGTGGTATTCCATTAATCATTAAAAGAAAGGAAAACAAAGGCTATGGAACAAAACGCATGTTGGAAGGTGTTTTTCACGATGGACAAAATTGTTTGTTGGTAGAGGACGTAATTACCAGCGGTAAAAGTTTGGTAGAAACCATTGATGAAGTTGAAAAAGAAGGTTTAGTTGTTACCGATTTGGTTGTTGTATTAGACCGTGAACAAGGTGGTATTCAGCGATTAGAAGAAAAAGGATATAATGTTCATACCTTATTTACCATTAACGAGGTAATTGATATTTTATTCAAATACAAAAGATTGGATGAAGGTGAAGTAAAGAAAATCAAGGATTTCTTAAGTATGCCTCCACAAGATCCAAGCAGAAAAAGAACACCTCTTCAAGATAAAGAAGTTCAGCACCCTGTAGGTAAAAACATGATTGACATTGCGTTGCGCAAAAAATCAAACTTAATTGCCTCGGCTGATGTTGTGAGTTCCTTGGAGTTAATCAATTTAGCTAAAGGAATTGGAGATAAAATTGTTGCCCTAAAATTACATTCAGATATTATTACTGATTTTAGTTGGGATTTAGTATTAGAGTTAAGAAATATTGCAAGGGAAAAGGATTTCTTATTATTTGAGGATAGAAAATTCGCTGATATTGGAAATACTCAAGAATTACAGTTCAAACAAGGGGTTTATCGTTTTGCGGATTGGGTTGATATGGTAACAGCACACCCTATTGCAGGAGAAAAGAGCTTTGACGTTTTTGAACCAACTGGTGTTGTGGCTATTGTAGAAATGTCTTCTGCAGGTGCTTTAACCGATGATTATTATGTTTCTAAAGCATTAAATATTGCTCAAAAATCAGCGGATGTATTCGCCGTGGTAGCTCAAAGACAAGTACCTGATGATTTATTGTTATTGACGCCTGGCGTTAACATAGACAAAAAAGGCGATAGCAAAGGACAGCAATATAACACGCCTAAGAAGGTGTTTTCTGAGTACCTAACAGACTTTATGATTGTAGGACGCGGAATCTATAAGGCAAATGACCCTGTTGCAGCTGCCGAAGAATATCGTCAACAAGGCTGGAAAGCGTATGAAGAAAGCCTTTCTTAAGTTTTAAGAGTTAAAAATATAAGATCCCAATGGATTAAATCTATAGGGATTTTTTTGTGCGCCTTTATTTAATGAACAGTAATGCTCTCCTAATTTTATCATAAGTTATTTCAGCATTATTGGCTTCATAAAGATATTTTAGCGAAGTATTTTGTATGTCCTCATCTGATTTTTCTAAAGCCTGTTCAATACGTTTAATCACCTCATCTTCTGGTTTTAATGCAGAAAAATCTGTTTCGGGAAATTCTTGTTTAATCTTAAAGAAATGGCCTAAAATCGTGCTTTCAACGTATCCTCTTTCTTCTGCAATTTCCTTTAAATTCATACCTTCATCTAAAAGCTCTTTGGTGATTAAATGTGTGGGAATCTTGGATTTATTAGAAGCTTTTAACTTCTTTTTCTCTTTAACCTTTTTAATCTCTCGCTTGTCAATCGTTCCACCATTTCTCACCACAAACGAATCAAAGTCTTTTTCTAAGTCGGATGTATGAAGATTAAAATCAATCTCTTGGGATAATTCCATAAAACGTTTATCCGCTTTTCGAGCCAATTCATCTAATTGCATCACCATAGGATTTACGCCTTTTAATTTTAATCCCTTCATGTCTCTAAGTCGAGATAAAGCCACATAACCTTGTCCTTTTTCAAAGGTTTTTCTTAAATCAATGGTGGCGGCATCTAAGGTCATACCCTGACTTTTATGAACCGTAATCGCCCACGCCAATCTTAATGGAATCTGAGTAAATGAAGCCAAAGTTTTACCCTGTTCGTCATCTACCTTCCATGTTTCGGATTTGGCCTCAATCCAATCTCCATCGCGGGTTTCAACCAAAGGAAAACCATTTTCGCTGAATTCCCTCACCGTGCCTAAGGTCCCATTGAAATAACCTTCTTCCCAATTATTTCTCACAAACATAACTTCAGCTCCCAACTTTAGCTCTAATAATTCTGGCGCAAGAATACTTTTGACCATGGTTTCGCAAAGAACTTTGTTACCAGATGCTTTACCTTTAAATTTTTTAGGCTTAGAATCTAATTCTTTGATTTTAAACTCATTAATTCTGTCCACATCGGCGTTGTGCGTGTATAATTGAGGAAAAACCTCCTCATCCTCATACATACTTTCTTGCACTTTTTCCTCTAACAATTGCACTACAGATTGGCTCATTTCGCCATTTCTTATTTCATTCAGCACAAAATTTAATTCATTTTCTGTCTGACGAAACTGCTTGGTTAGATAACATACATGCAAATTAGCTCTCACCCAAGAATTAGACATAAAACAGAACTTATCTTTAGAAGTTTCGTGATGCTCACCAATCGGAGGCAACTGATAGAAGTCTCCAGAAAACACCACTTGAATTCCACCAAAAGGCAGATTATTCCCTTTAAAATATTGCAAAACCTCATCTACCATAGAAAACTGCTTAAGATGTAACATAGAGATCTCATCGATGATAAGAACCGCCACCTCATCCATCTTGTTTTGCATGTATTTTTTGGTTTTTAGGGTCTGCAAATGACGTAGCGTCATATGATCCCGAACGCCAATACCAGACCAAGCATGAATCGTCATTCCGTTCATATGCGTGGCAGCAATCCCTGTACTGGCCGTAATAGCCACTGGCACTCTCCTTTCTTGTAGGTATTTGATATATTGATTTAAGACATAGGTTTTCCCGGTTCCTGCCGAACCTGTTAGGAAAACATTGCGTCCTGATTTCAATATAGCCAGTGCTTTTTCTTGGGTCATATCTTAGGTTGATTTATAAGTTTTAAGCGAGTTTTTAAGGTGAATTTTAAATCTCTTTACAAAGCATGTAAAACTTTCAAATAAAATTTAAACTGTTCAAAATTTGAGATTTCTAAAATAAGGAAAATAACCGAATCAAAGAATTAAAAGGATATTGAATTTAAAGATGAAGATATCAACCTAGATTTGTATTTTTGACTCTTTCAGGCTATGTATCCACTCATCAAGAAATTATTGTTTAAAAAAGACCCAGAGGAAGCGCATCATTGGGTCATGAATAAACTCCACACTTGGGGAAATTCTTTTCTATTCAGTCCTATTATTAAAAGTCAATTTTCGTTTGATAAAAAATCATTGAACAGAGAATTATGGGATTTAAAATTTAAAAATCCAATTGGTCTTGCGGCTGGATTTGACAAAGATGCCAAGTATATAGATGATTTGGCTAAATTAGGTTTTGGCTATGTAGAAATCGGAACCTTGACCCCTAAACCACAAGCTGGGAATGATAAACCACGATTATTTAGACTTCCAAGCGATGAAGCATTAATCAATCGTATGGGATTTAATAATGAGGGAGTTGATGCTGCGGTAGAAAGATTGAAAAACAGAAAATCTGACATTATTGTAGGCGGAAATATTGGGAAAAACAAAACCACACCCAACGAAAGAGCCATTGATGATTACGAATATTGCTTTCGTAAATTGTATGATTATGTAGATTATTTTGTGGTAAATGTAAGCAGCCCCAACACTCCCAACTTGCGCGAATTACAAGAAAAAGAGCCTTTACAGCGATTATTATCTCGTTTACAACTCATCAACACAGAATTAGGTAAAGCTCGTCCTATATTGCTTAAAATCGCTCCAGATTTAAGCCAAAGTCAATTAGATAACATCATAGAAATTGCTTTGAATTTGAATTTAAGTGGCATTGTAGCCACCAATACCACGATTTCCAGAGATAATTTAATAAGTGATTTGAATTTAAAATCAGAAACCGGAGGTTTAAGCGGAAAGCCTTTAAAAGATCGCAGCACAGAAGTGATTCGTTATCTGAGCGAAAAGTCTAAAGGTAAATTCATCATTATAGGCGTTGGTGGAATTTCTACAGCTGAAGATGCCAAAGAGAAAATAGCCGCGGGTGCAAGTTTACTTCAAGTTTATACAGGTTTTATATACCAAGGTCCGAGCATTGTGAAACAAATCTGCAAAGGTTTGTAAATCTTGACTTTAATCATAGAAAAATAATAATACGAGATGGTGAATTATCTTAGTGTATTAAGTACCTTTACTATCGATTAAAATAATTACAAAAATGAAAAATTTATACTTTTTATTCTTTTTAGTTTGTGCCGTTGCACAAGCTCAAGTAACATTGAATGTTACTTCTATTCCTGACAATACGCCAGCAGGTGATCCGATTTATGTGGTCGGGAACTTTAACGGCTGGAATCCAGGAGATGCTACATATCAGTTAACAGAAGCCGATGGAATCTGGACGGTTACGATTCCAGAGGGAACTGGAACCATGGAATATAAATTCACCCGCGGTAGTTGGGCAATGGTAGAAGGAAACGAAGATGGAAATGTGATAGACAATAGAACTTTAAGCTTTACTGGATCGCCTCAAACCATTGAAGTTACCATTCTCTCTTGGGAAGATTTAGGCGGAACAGGTGGTCAAAGTACCGCAGCTTGGAATGTTGAAATCATGGATGAAAATTTCTATATGCCACAATTGGATAGAAACAGAAAGATTTGGATTTACCTTCCACCAGATTACCTTACCACTTCTAAGACTTATCCCGTAATTTATATGCAAGATGGTCAGAATTTATTTGACAATTTAACGGCATATGCTGGTGAATGGAATGTAGATGAAACTTTAAACAATTTGTTTGATGAAGGTGATCATGGTGCCATTGTGATAGGAATTGAGAATGGACAAGGCGAACGAATCAATGAATATTCTCCGTGGGATAATGCAGAATATGGTGGAGGCGATGGTGATTTGTATTTACAATTTATGGAAGAAACCTTAAAACCTTACGTTGATGCGAAATATAGAACCAAACCAGAAGCTCAATACACCGCCATGATAGGAAGCTCTATGGGCGCTTTAATTTCAACTTACGCAGGATTAGCTTCTTCTTCTACCTTTGGAAAAATTGGAGCTATGAGTCCCTCTTATTGGTTTGCTTATGATGACATGATGACTTATATCTCTAGTAGTACAATGGATTATAGTCAAACAAGAGTTTATTTTGTAGGAAGTTCAAATGAATCAGCGACTTTAGCTTCTAACATTGAAGCAGTTAAAAATGCATGGCAATCAAAAGGTTTAACCCAAAGTAATACGATGGTTAAAATAGACGATTATGGTGGACATAACGAAGGATATTGGAGAGGTGAATTTAGTGCTGCATATGAATGGCTTTTTATGAATGAAAACTTAAGTGTTTCTGATGTTAAAACAAAAGAACAAGTAAAGTTGTATTACAAGAACAATCAACTCTTTGTTTCAGGATTAGAGACATCAGAGAAAGTTGCTTTATTTAATTCAAATGGTCAGCAATTGGGTGTTTACGTTTTAAATAATGGTTGGAATATGCTTAAATCAGATTTAAATAAAGGAGTTTATTTTATTAAAGGAGATAAGATTTCTTCTAAATTTTTAACACGATAATTTTTATTTAACTTATAAAACACAAAGACCTTGAATTTGATTCAGGGTCTTTTTTTATGATGTGAGAATTATTTTTATTAAAATTTAATATTTTTTAAGCTTGAAATAACAATTGTCGTAACTTAACTTCTTTAAACTCAATTCTTATGAAAACAACAAATGCTGTCGTATGGTTTGAAATCTATGTCCAGGACATGGATAGAGCCAAGAAATTTTATGAAAAAGTATTCGATGTTAAACTAGAGGACATGTCTTCGCCCGATGAATCGGAAATGGCAAGTTTCCCAATGGCTGATACTTCACAAGGTGCTTACGGCGCTTTGGTAAAAATGAAAGATGTAGCCTCTGGTGGTTCGGGAACCATGGTGTATTTTGGATGTGAAGATTGCACGTTAGAAGAAAGTCGAGTAGCGGAAGCAGGTGGTGAAGTGCAACAATCAAAATTTCAGATTGGCGAACATGGATTTATTTCTGTTGTTGAAGATACAGAAGGTAATATGTTTGGGCTATATTCCAATACATAATGGAGCAAGTATTTTATGAAAACGATTACGAAGATTGTGTTGTGAGAACACAACGTGATGAAAATGGTTTTAAAGTTTTTGTAAAGTTTAAAGCAAAACCAGAGCGGGAGGCAGATATTATGACCAACACCGTGGTGTATGAAACCATCTTAGAAAATAATCAAATCACAGAAGAAGCTTATCATCGATTTTAAAATCTTAAGTGATTTTGGAATTAAATATGGAACATAAAAAAGCCTTCTTACGCATGCAAAAAGGCTTTTTTATTTTTAATAATTTAATTTATTCTACTGTAACTGATTTGGTTAAATTTCTTGGATTATCCACATCTGCACCTCTCCAAACAGCAATATGATAAGCTAATAATTGCAATGGAACCACTGAAACTAATGGAGCAAAAATCTCTAAAGTCGCCGGAATTTCAATCACGTGATCTGCAATTCCCTTAATCACAGTATCTCCTTCATTCACAATAGCAATAACTTTTCCTTTACGCGCTTTCACTTCTTGAATATTAGAAACGATTTTCTCATACGCAGAATCATTATTTGCTACCACTACAACAGGCATGTTTTCATCAATCAATGCAATAGGTCCGTGTTTCATTTCAGCTGCTGGATAGCCCTCTGCATGGATATAAGAAATCTCTTTTAATTTTAAAGCTCCTTCTAAAGCAATAGGATAACAAGCTCCACGACCTAAGAATAAGAAATTGTTCGCTTGATGATACTCCTTTGCAATCGCTTTAATCTCATCATCTAGTTTTAAAATTTTTCTAACTTTCTCTGGAATTTGCTCTAATTCGACCAGAGTTGCATTCAATTGCGATTTAGATAAGTTACCTTTATAATCAGCTAATTGCAATGCCATTAAAGTTAAAATAACTACTTGTGTAGTAAAGGCTTTGGTAGATGCAATTCCAATTTCTTGTCCGGCATGAGTATAAGAACCAGCATGAGACATTTTTGAAATTGTAGAACCTACTGAGTTACAAATTCCGTAAATTAAAGCTTGATTTTCTTTTGCTAACTCTATCGCTGCAATGGTATCGGCTGTTTCTCCAGATTGAGAAATCGCAACAAAAACGTCGTCACCATCAATAATTGGATTTCTATAACGGAACTCAGAAGCGTACTCCACCTCTACTGGAATTCGAGCTAATTCCTCGATTAAATATTCTCCCACCAACGCAGCGTGCCAAGAAGTACCACAAGCACCAAAGATGATTCTTTTGGCTTTATTAAGCTTATTTCTGTATTCATTTACACCACCCAAGCGTACCCACCCTTCGCTAGCATTCATTCTTCCTCTAAAAGAATCGATGATCATCTGAGGTTGTTCGTAAATCTCCTTAAGCATAAAGTGAGCATAACCATCTTTTTCAATAGTTTCTAAGGCTTCTTCTAACTTTTCAATTATTGGACTTTTAGTGATATTATCTAAGTTTAAAACTTTAATCTCTTCACCATGCGCCAAGCGATATACATCTTTTTCCTCCATGTAAATCACTTCATCTGTAATGGTGCTTAATGGCGCAGAGTCTGTTGCTACAACATAGGCATCTTTATCAACACCAATCACTAATTGAGCACCTTTTCTAACAGCATACATGGCGTTTTCTGCTTTATCTACTAGAATCAATGAATATGCACCCACAACTTGGTTCATAGCTACTTGAATGGCTTCTAGTAATGAGTAATCATTTGTTTTCTGAATATGCTCAATCCAGTTGACCAAAACTTCGGTATCTGTTTCAGATTCAAATTTATAGCCCTCTTCTACTAACTTTTCTTTTAAGCTTGCATAATTCTCAACAATACCTTTATGTACAATCGCTAGTCTACCTGAATTAGACACGTGTGGATGTGAGTTTAATTCATTAGATACACCATGTGTAGCCCATCTGGAGTGCGCAATCCCTATGTTTCCTTTAGGCGTATTCTCACCTAATTTTTCTTTTAAACCCTTTAATTTTCCCGCGTGTTTATGGAATTCGAACTCTCCCTCTGAGATAGTTCCTGTTCCTACACTGTCATATCCACGGAATTCAAAACGATTTAATCCGTGTAATAAAATGGGGAAAGCTTCTCCCTTCCCTATATAACCAATGATTCCTGACATAATTTATTGTTTAGGTTGTTAGCAAATATTGTATGCCTTTCAAAAATACAATATCTTCTAATAGTTTATCTCTAAGTTCAACAAATAAGTGCAACTCAAATTAAATCATTGGGGGCTAGCCCCCAATGATTAGCCAAGTGCTAAATT
>JBLWWH010000039.1:0-10426 GCA_048268105.1 Weeksellaceae bacterium | reverse complement strand
GCCAGTAACCCAAACTGCCAACTGAAATAAATGGCTTAGATCGCTTCTATTGGCTTGGCTTATTTAGAATTTTGAGCAAAAATTAGGGTTGTGCATCAGCTACCATTGTTGTAACCAGTTTTCTAATCAACTATTTCAATTTTTTCTACGTTAGTAACTTTTCCGTTTTCAAATGTCAATTTCAAGTAATTAAACTGCCAACCAAATCCAGCACCAGACATTCCTAAATCGTATTGCCATAAATCAGTTGAATCGTTTGATTCAGGTTTTCCAATGATTTCAATTATTTCAGATTGACTTTTTCCTTTGAGTATTCCGCTTTCTACAATGTCATCTCTCATTTCGTAACGAGAATGTTTGTCCGCAAACCATTTTTCTTTGTCAAAGTCATATTGTGGTTCGTAAAATAAATAGCTAAAAAAAGCGAAAATTAATATCAAATATAAAATCGGTGCGATAATTATAGTTCCCGCAATCGAAGTCAAATTCCGAGTTTTTTTATTTTGAATAAATCGTTTTAAAATCCAACGTAATATGAAAAATGTTGGGATTGCAATTATTAAAATTATTATTGGAACTTCAGGACTCATTTAGTTTTTCAAATTGGTTACAACTGTTCTCGGCTATGGCAAGTGCGGGATTTCAAGGCACTTACTTGTCCGTTTAGCTGTTAGTTTGTTTTGTGTAATTACTTTCATTTTAGCACTTTAGCCCGCATTTGCTATAGCCGATGTTGGCAGTAGTATTTTCATTGGTTTTAGTTTAGTTGTTTTACTAAATCCTTTAAGTCGTTTTTTAAGTACCCTAAACAATAAACTGTCTGAGGAATTGAATATTCATAAAATTCAAGTCTTTTATGAGGAATTTGCTTGTAGTCAATTGATATACAATGATTACAGGAATTGCAGTCATAGTCAATAGAAGCGTATGGTTTTCCCTTGTTTCTTCCGCTTTTCCAAGTTTTCTTTTCAAGTGGGCAATCTTCGACAAAGTTGTAATAACCCATCTCTTCTGTCTTAAATGATTTGACAGGTTTTAATTCAGCGTAATTGTCTTTTAAGTTTCTTTTAATTGTTCTAATCTTCGGGTTATGTAGCCATCTTTTATACTTGGTTCCTGATATTAATTCAGTTTCGAACAGATTGTCTTTGAGTCCAAAGTCCTTTTTGGTATAAAGTGTTTCGAGCAAGTATTTCGCATATATCTCAATTGTCGGTAGATTTTCCGACTTAATTCGTTGTAATTTTTGCCAATTTACAGGATTACTTACCACAATTTCAATAAGTAATTTTTTTCCTTTAGTTTCAATCACAATATCTGGAATGAATTCTCCGACTTTTGTCTCAAGTTTTACATTTTCAATTGGTATTTCTGTTTCATCAAAAATTTCGTAATGAGTGTCTGGATAGTTTAAAATTGGGGTAGTGAACGTCTTACTTTTTGCAATAATTTCTTTAGACAATTTATGTAAAGCTGTTTCAAGCCCACTTAAACAGTCTTCTGCTTTATAGTGTGCAAAATGATGAGCTTTTATCTTTCCTTTTCTTGCAATCAATTGTTTTTTGCAAGCAGGACAAACACAGTCACACGCTAAACCACTTTCGACATCTTCAATTGTCAAAAGTTCATTATCTCTTAGACCATATGGTAATTTAAATTCCATTATTTCTTGGTCATTTCACTATTACTGCCAACGGGCCGCGTATTGGCGATAGTGGCGGATTAGAAAGCCGAAACTTTAAATTTTGCACTAAGCTAAGCAACAGCCTTTTATTATTTTCTAAATTTAAGAAAAAAGGAAATATAAAATGCTGTTGCGACAAAAAAAGGAGTCCCGATAGCTATCGGGATTCAATTTCTCCCTTAAACCGCCATTTAGCCAATACGATGTTAGCCGTAGTTTTTTACTTTTTATTAGTGAATTTTTCAAATTTATTAAAATTAATTTCAGGCTGGTTTTCCAAGAGTGATAGATTTATTCTCAATTTATTCCTATTGAATAATAAATGTAACTTGATTTTTATTTTTTCTAATAAAGAATCTCTCTCATCAACTATAATTTTAGGATTATAAAGAGATAATAAAACAGATGAATTATTATTCAAGTTTACAAGTTCGATTTTTTTAATATTTTCTTTACTTACAAAATATTTTCCATTCAAATATAATTTGTCGTTTTCAGTAGATATTTTCAATTTTTTTCGAGTCAATTTTATAATTAGATCAAATAATAATACTGAAAATAGAATATTGAAAAGTAAAGAACAAATAAAAATTAGACTTTCATTATTATGAGCTAATTTTCCTACCCATTTATATCTTCCCGTTTTAGATGGCTCTATTAATGATAAATATTCAGCATTAAACATTATATATACAAAAAGTATTAAGAGGGAAATTAAAAAAATAAGTAATCCGATTATTTTTTTATTATTGTATTTTAAATGTAAAGATTTCAATTTATCAAGTTTTTCTTTAAATTACGGCCAACGTACAGGGCTAAGACTAGTGCGGCTTTAAAAGCTCCGCCCTTGTCCGTCCGCTGCGTAGTTTATTTCTTGCAATATCTTAAAATTTTGCCACTTACTCCGCATTAGTTTTAGCCTCGTGTTGGTTGCAGTTATTTTTTACAATTCATCTTCTAAATCAATCTCGACAAACTTTGCATCCTCAACTGTTTGTGGATATAAATTCAGGTCTTTGGAATAATAAAACTTTCTATTGAAAACAATAAAAGGGTCTCCTTGATTAGCTTGCAATACAAAATGCTTCTTGTTTATTATGAAATGATGTTTAAAGCCTTCTTTTAATAATGTGAAAAAGCCATCGTCCATAGTTGTATTATATGTCTTTGTTTCAAGATCACTATCTATAGAAATAAATTCTCCATATGTACTTTTTTGAACGCTAACAATATATCTTTTCTGAACTTCAACGGGTAATTCAGTAAAGTTTAATTCTCGATTTGGCAATTCTTCTAAATCAGTCCTAAAAGCGGTAAAGAGATAATCTATATTTGAAGTGAGAATTATTACCCCAAATATTGAGCTAATTAAAACACCATAAGCTTCATGTTTTCTGTTTTTTTTCTGTCTTTTCTTATACCAAGGCCATAAGTATAAGAATTGCCAAATCCCAAGTGTTGCTAATGCAAAATAGAAAATGTTGAAACCTGGAAAGGCTGAAGCCATCAATCCAAAAAAGGAAAGGACAGAAAGTACTAATATAATTGCTATGCTTACAGCAGCTCCTTTGAGAAAACCTTTTATTGCTTCCATTTTTTTAATTTTGACTAAAGTCGATTTTTATTGCTCATTATAAAGTATATAGCGATTTGTCAAAAATCTTCATTTTCCCGAAATCTTCTTTCCCACATTTATCTTTAGTTGTAAAAATTAATCGAATTTTTTGATGTGGGGAATTGCAACCAACGGTCTCGTATAACCGTCAGTTACGGTTTTAAAGTTAATGTTTTTCGGTTTAGAACTGGCATTAGCAATTCCGTGTGGATTCGGACGTAGTCGAATCCGCCGTAATTGCGGTTATGCATTGTTGTGTGCTGGCATTATTTTATTCGTATTAGTTTTATTGTATAATCAAATTGGTCATTTCCGCTGTCAATCGGCTCATTTTTTTTCAGTTCGACCATTTTGAATTTTTCTTGAATTCCATTTATGTTTTTTAAAGAGACAAATATATTTTCGTCAGATTCTGTGATTATAAATTCGTAATAGTCTTTGTTTTTGGATGCTAATTTCATTGGTGGTTCATTACAGTAATCAGCGAATTCGAGTCGAAATTTATTCCACTCGTAGAAAGTCCAATTAATAATTTTACAATAATCTCTTTTAAAACTTCGAGCAGTATTGAAAGTTAAAGTATCTTGGGTTTCATAATCGTTTTCGGTGTTATCATAGAACCACGAATTATTTGCGTCTGATACATAATTTCTCGATTTGGCTAATGTTTCCCTAAGCATTTTTTTTAATTCACTTTTTGAAACAGATTGTCCAAATGATGATGCGGTTGTAAATATTAATATTATAGTAATCAGTTTAATTTTCATCGCAATTTTTTCTGCTTGCACACAACGGTCAAGTATAAGCGTAGTGCGGGATTAGAAGCACTTCACTTTCGGTTTAGCGATATGTTTGTTAATATTCAATACTTTCAAATTTAGCACTTTAGCCCGCATTACGCTTATACATTGTTACCTGCTTTGTTTCCTTCTTTTGTTAAATATTTGACATTAAATAGTCTATAATTTTCTCTTTTCGTTGTTGTATCAAATCCCTTGTCCAAGTCGGATTGTCTTTTGTCATTTCTTGAATTTCTCTTTGCTGTTCTAAATGTGTGTAACTGGCTCTTTTGTCTGCAAATGGTTTGTTACCTACTGAACAGTTATGAGATTTTGAAAGAAGTAAATAATTTCCTAAACAGTTAATGTGTTGGTTTATGAACTCTTCATCATAAATGTCATATCCTGTTTCAGGGTTTTCCGTCTGCGGTGCAATGTGTTCCAATTCTGGACTTGTTATTTTATCAAACCTTGTCGGTGAATAACCTCTTTTTCCTTGTGCTTCGAGATGGTTTTCATATTTCCAAAGTAGAAATTTTGCTATTGAATGGTTAACACCACCTTGTAAAGATCTTTCTAATTCCCTGTTATTCCAATATGCCCACCACCAAGTATCAGAACCAATAGTTTTCATCCATTCGATACGTTCAACAATTGGTTTAATGTTTGGATTTTCAGTTGTAAACTCTTTATAAACACCATTTAATCGTGAAGTTATATCTGCTCTTGTTCCAATTAAGCGGTGTCTAATTACCATTGATTCAAGGTTTGAACAAAGTTGTGATATATCGCTTTTTGGAAGTCCAAACTTGTAAGCCTTAATAATGAAAGGCATTGCAATACCAATTCCACCAAGTGTTACAAGTGAATGGATTTCTAAATTTTCTCTTTCATCTGCTCCGAAGAAAGTGGTTAAATGCTCAAAACTTGTTGCAAGTGATTGAGTAAAGGATTTAATAAATGGTATTGGATTTTCTTCTGATAATAACTTATTGATTTTGTCTATAGCATTCGTCTCCCAAAGAGAATTGAAATGAACTCGAAGCGTATAAACTAAGACATCATCTTCGTTAATTCGGTACTCAATAGAAGAAATTGATTTGTATATTTCTTCAAATCTATCTTTAATTTCTTTTATTAAACTTTCTTTTTCTTCGCAACCGTAGAGATGAACGTTAAACATAAATTGAGCCTTTACGATTTCCAAAATCGAGGGTTTTTTACCTCTATTATTCTGAAAAATAAACATTTGAATTGCTTCCGATTCATCTTTGACAGGGTGTGTTGTACAAGAAGAATTTTGAATTGTATCCAACATTTTAAGCAAATAGATTTCGTTTTTATCTGCTAAATGTGAAGTGAAAAAATCAAATGCAGATGCGATACGTTTTGCTGAAACAGTCTTTAAACCATTCTTGTCTTTTTTAGTTTGGTTTATGACATAGTCTTTAAAAAATCTATCATCATAATCAACAGTTTCAAAACGGTAAACAGATTTTCTGATAATCATATCTTCTTTTGAAATCTCTTCTTCTTCCGTTAATGGTCGGATAGATTCAAGCTTTTTGAATAAAGCGGAAAGAAAAATGACAATAGTCGTCATTCGCTGTTGTCCGTCAATTACTCCAAACTTATTAGTTTCCTTTTCTTCAAATAAAAAGTGTCCAAAATAATATTTTGATTTTGTTGTACTTCGATTGTAATCCTCTAAGTCAGAAAGAAATGTATTTATTTGTTTGGGTGCTTTGCTACTTTCAAATTCTGTGTCCCAAGAATATGCACGTTGATAAGTTGGAACAAAAATTCTGTTCCCTGCTAACATTTGTTTTATTGATGTTGATGCTTCCATTTATTGTGATTGTTCAAATTGAATTTTTTTAAAAAAAACAATGGTGGCGAAGCCACCATTGTTGAAGTTACATTGCAGGACTGTGTTTTCCTTTGTTAGCTCCGTCTGGATGTCGTGAGCAAGAACTTGATGTTAGACTTGAAATACTGGAACGATTAGTTCCACAATATTTACAAGTATATTGAGATTTTTCGCTTCCTTCATAAAGTTTATGTTTTCCCTTATTTGCTCCCAAAGGATGTCTTGAACAAGAACTTGAAGTTAGACTTGAAACACTTGAGCGTTTTGTTCCGCAATACTCACAATAAAAATTTGCCATTTTATTTTTGGTTTTTGTTAGTGCTTACTCTTTTCGGTTTTTCAGCATCCCCCGTTTATTTTACAAAGTTAAAATGTTAGTCCGTCAAAACTTGTCGTTGTTGTTATGCACGGTCGTTTTTTCACATTGCAGGTAACGGTCAAGTATAAGCGTAGTGCGGGTTTTCGAAGATGATACTTTCATTTTATACGAATTTTTATTACGTGGCGAAATGTTCAATTTAGCAATAAATCCCGCATTACGCTTATACAATGTTACCCACTGGCTTTCTTTCTATTTATTATGACATCTTATACTTTCATTGGGATAATATTTTTTCTTTAACCAAAATGAAACTCGAACTAAAAAGATAAGAACAGGAACTTCAACTAATGGTCCAACTACACCCGCAAAAGCCTGTCCGGAATTTAGTCCAAATACTGCTATAGCAACAGCAATCGCCAATTCAAAGTTATTTCCTGCTGCCGTAAATGAGACGGCTGCATTTTCCTTATAGGAAGCTCCCAGTGCTTTAGTAAAGAAAAAACTGATGACAAACATTAAACTAAAATACAAAATTAAAGGAACTGCAATAATTAAAACGTCCATTGGAATTTCAACAATTAACTCTCCTTTGAGCGAGAACATAATGACAATGGTAAATAATAACGCAATTAGCGTTATTGGTGAAATGGCAGGTATAAACTTTTCTGTGTACCACTTATCTCCTTTTAACCTTACCAAAATCACTCTACTTAAAATTCCCATTAAAAAGGGTAGTCCCAAATAGATTGCTACACTTTCTGCCACCGTACCAATTGAGATATCGACAATAGCTCCTTCAAATCCGAAATATGGTGGAAGCACCGTTATAAAAATCCAAGCATAGAAACTATAGGCAAAAACTTGGAAAATACTATTTAAAGCGACCAAACCTGCTCCATATTCGCTATCTCCTTCAGCAAGGTCGTTCCAAACTAAAACCATTGCGATACAGCGAGCCAATCCGATTAAAATAACGCCTACCATATATTCTGGATAATCACGTAAAAAAGTAATTGCCAAAACAAACATTAAAACAGGGGCAATTATCCAGTTTAAAAAAAGTGAAATGGAAAGAATTTTAGTGTTTCTAAAAACTTTTGGCAAAAGAGCATAATTCACTTTAGCCAAAGGTGGATACATCATTAAGATTAATCCTATGGCTATGGGAATGTTAGTGGTACCTCGGCTCATTGAATCAATAATGCTTGGAAAAGATGGGATGAAATATCCGATTCCTACGCCTACAAGCATAGCAATGAATATCCATAGCGTTAAATAATTATTGAGAAAACTTATTTTTTTCATATATTTCTTGTGTTCAATTATTTAAAATGTCTTTTTGCTGCTCAATTACGCCGTTTATATTGCACGATAACTTTACGGTATTGTAGATTGTGCCAAATTTTTCGATATTCTTTTTTAGTAATGGGATATTTAAATTTTCATCAGAACTGTAAATAGTTAGTCTGTAATCTATGTTATCCATTTTCAAAGGTTTTTCCATTCGTTTAGCTGACACAATTACTGTGGCTTTTGAATAAGTAAACTTCATCATAGCAGAAAATCGCTCGACATTTTTTAGCATACACGAAGCAAAAGCTCCTAAAAAAAGCTCGGCAGGATTAGGTAAAGTTTCAGCAGATTTTGAAGTTGTTCCAAAAGCTATGTCATTTTGCTTTATTTGAATAGCAGCGTCTTTATTTGAAATTGATGATGCCCTAATTTGGTATTCCATAATTATATCTATTTTATATTAGTCGTTTTGAAAATAGTTAAGAAGCTTTTATCTGAGAGAAAACGTAAAACAGTTCTGTTGCAATTTGCAGACTTCTTTCATTATACTTTTCTGCCTGTTGTGGTGTATTGTCAAATGCTTTTGGGTCTTCAAAAGTTATAGGAATTCGTTTTTCTGCTCCGCTAACAAATGGACAGGCTTCGTTTGCTGAATCGCAAGTCATAATTGCAGCAAATTCAGATTTCGGGTTAAAATCATCATTCAATCTTTTTGAAAATCCGATTATAGGATGCTGGTTGTACGCATATTTAATACTGTAAATTGGGTTCTCGTTTTTTGAAATAGTTTTAATCTGAAAACCTGAATTTTGCAAAGTTTCTGCAACGATTGGAAAAAGTGCCGTACTTTCTGTTCCACCTGAATAACAGAATACATTTTTGATATTGAAATGAAAAGCTAAAGTTTGTGCCCAAACCTGTGATAAATGACTTCTTCGTGAATTGTGAGTACAGATGAAGTTGATTCTGATATCTTGCTGATTTGAAACTTTAGACTGTATAAATTCCGTTAGTGGTTGTAAAATTGCCTTACGTTCAGTTGAAATTGTTTGAGGATTTAATCCCTTAATTACTTGTTCAATTTCTGAAAACATTGTTGGTTTTGTTATTGACATTTTCCTAATATTAAATTATTATTTTAGCAACAGCCACTGCCTGGCGAGCAAGAAGGTTCATTTTTTAGTTCAGATAGCTTTGTTTTTGGTTTTTCTTCAGGAATCCCACATTTATCTTTTGCCAAACAATCGGTTTGTTTATTGGTCAACAAAAAATTTTTACCATCAAAGTCAAGTCCGAATTTCCCAATCGTATCGCCTTGATATTCCACTTCGATTTCCAAATCTTCAATTCCTAAAACGCGTTCGGATAGTTCAATGATGCTTACTAATTTTTCCGGATGCAATCTATGGTCATAGTCATTGGCATTCCAAAGTTGAAAGTTTACTACCTCCTCGTTTCTCACGGTTCCGCCACAATCAATGAAATGCTTTGTGATTTTTCCAACTTCTGTTACGTGAAAGTGGCTGGGTACTAGTTCCCCATTTGGCAATTGGAATGCAATTCTGTCCAGTTTATTCAATTTGTTTTTAATTTCTGATAACTTCATTTCTTTATGATTTGTTTATTGCGATTTAACGATGAATTAGATGAAAAAATTTAGCAACAATCTGCTTTAGGAATGTCCTGATCTAAAAATTGATGCATTAACATTTTCATTTTAGTCCAGTTTTCAATGTCTATACAATAGCAGACTTTGACACCTTCCACTGTTCCTTTAATTAGTCCTAAGGTTTTTAATTCTTTTAAATGTTGTGATATAGTAGGCTGGGCAAGACCAATTTCTTCGGATAAATCTCCACAATAACAAGCATCTATCTTAAATAACTGTTGTAAAATAGCCACTCTGGCAGGATGTCCAAAAACTTTTGCAATTAACGCAATTTCTTTTTGCTGATCTGTGTACATATTTTTATCTACTCATTGTTTAATTGCAATAATACGATTAATGTTTGAGTTAGCAAATCTTTTTTAAAGTGTTGATAGAAATTGATAATATTTTATTGGAAATGGTTTTTTGGAAAAGGTTTTTTGGAAAAGGAAATATTTTTGGTGTAGGGGTCGTTATTTTAGCTTGTGGGTAACGGTTACGGCTATGAGCAGTGCGGGGCAAAAATGCAATCATTTTCGAATTCGCACGAAGCCAAAACTTATGTTCTTAAATTTCTTTTTTGTTCAAATCGCCAAAAAGTTTTGGCGACTTTGTAAATATACAACTGCTTTCGGGTTTTGCACTTATCCCGCATTGCTTATAGCTAATGTTGTGGCCTGTGTTTTTTATACTCTGCTTGCGTTCTGCTTCCGTTCTCCTTTTTTCTCTTTCACGGACCATCGAAGAAAATCACCTGTTTTCGATGATTAAAACACAGATTTCGCAAATAAGCTTTCTTTTCCGCCGTTGCTTGCGTTCCGCTGATAAAAGTCCGACGCAATGATTTTATTTTTTCCGACCTGACTGAAATCTTTCTTTTTTTATCCGCTACTTTTTCAAGTCCGCTGAACGGATTTCAGTTCCGATAAAAATCTTTCCGATATTTTTTTCTTTAATCCGTCCGCAATTTATTCCGCTGGATTTAATTTGGATTATTCTTGGTCAGAACGTCAACTTTTGGGTGTCGATTCCATTTTATTGAAAATCCTTCTACATAGGCCACAACACCCAAATATACACAACTTTCCCTAAAATACAAATCACCTTCAATTCAATGATTATCTTTCTATAATTCAAAAGTTTAAACTATTATTTTGTTGTAGATAATCTGTATATATTTTACTTTTGTAATTGCTGTATATACAAAAAATTGAC
>JBLWWH010000038.1:0-11105 GCA_048268105.1 Weeksellaceae bacterium | reverse complement strand
CGGAAAATCCTCGCACGCAAACACGCAACTTTCCATATACAAACACGTTGGGTTTAATGCGGAAACGCCTGTTACCAATCCAAAGTTCCGGCTTAAATTCAATTCTTATACTGAAAAACAACAGCCGAATTTTAGCAGGTTTGCGGAATCAAAATATTGAAAAACTTACCTTGACTATTTTAGATCGTTTGCAGAATCTGAATTAAAACTTAACCAAACTATACGCGGAATTTAGCAAGTTACGGAATCGCTCACTCGCCATCTGAATTAAATATATTGCGGAATTTGAGCAAGTTTGCGGAATAAAAGCACAATAGATAAAAGAGTAATCTGAACAAAATATCCAGTGGATAAAAGCACTAAAACCCAACACCGTGTAAAAAACATTGCTTATTTTAGTTCAGTCGTTTGGTCGTTGCTCTTTTGCTAGCTTCTGATTTTCCTGCGGAAAATCCTCGCATACAAAATCGCAACGTTCCTTACACAAAAACGTTACCTGCAAGCTAATGCCAACTCCAATAAGGCACATTTGTTTTTTTCGCCAACACGCAAAGCCAACGCTAAAAAAACAAAAGAGCCTCGCCAACGCTTTAAAGAAAAATATTGCTAATTTTATAAAAAAGTTTCATAATGAGTGTCCAAGCAAAACTTTACATTGATGACAAAGTGTACGAGGTGCTAGAATACCAACTACGCTACCACCAGAACTGTGACTATAATTACAGACCACAAGGAACCGTATTTGGCGGACTGTTTGACATTGTTGTAGAAACCACTAAAGACGACATTTTCACCGCTTGGGCAACGCACCCGACAATGATGAAGAATGCCAAGATTGTCCAAACCCCAATAGCAATGGACGGTAAGAGCAGGACTTTTGAACTCATCGATACCCATTGCACCTTTGACAAGAACCACTTTCGGCACGATAGCAAAGAGCCGATGAAGAACTACATCACGCTATCGCCCGCAATACTAAAACTTGACGGCAGGCTAATACACGAAAAACACTGGAAAGTAACAGATTTGAACGCTCAAAACGTTGCGCCAACGGTCATTGAACCACCAACACCGATAATTAACAAAATAACTTGGTTACATCCCGACACAAAAGAACCCTTAAGCAAAACTACATATGCGAATTCAGTGGCTTTGTCTGCACAAATAGAAAACCCTGAAGGTGGTACTGCAAAAATTGTGATAACAAAGGAAGATGGGACAGAATTTGAAAATGGCAAAAAGGAATTAACTTTTGAAGAAGCTTTGGGTGATGATGGGTTTCTCGAAATTACGGCATTGGAAGTAAAAAAAGAATGGGAAGAATTTAAAACCGCTGAGGTCGATAAACTCATTGCCAAGGTTGAACATAGTGGCCACACCAAAAAGAGCAGTACCTTAGAGATAAAACCACCACCCAAAGTATTGGCAAGTTTTAGACCTGAAGACAGTTGGACAGGCGATTTTGGTTTCGATTGGATACGTAACGGTGATACCCGTGTTTTCAACGATAAAAACAGCAATAAGTTTATGGATATTGTAAGCAAACAATATACAGATAGCACATATACGACCTTAGAAAGAAATCCAAATAAATACAAAGGTTCTTTTAAAAAAGACCCAGCACTTTTTGATAGCCTGAAACAGATGTACAATCCTTTTGAGGTAACCTGGAAACAAACAACCGATGCAAGTGGCAATCAGGTAAACGAAAACCACTGCACGGAATGGTTAACCTTAAAAAAAGGCGATAAGGCAACGGTGAAAATACAGATTGATGTAACCGAAAAAGGTGACTACTTGGAATTTGAGGACAATCCTAACTTTACCATTTCGCCCAAAAAGATAGACATCAGCGGTAAGGGCGGCACCAAAAAGCTCAACGATGTAATAAGCATCGAGTGCAAGAATGAATTTTCCAATGACGAAGAAATAATACTAAAAGCTTATATAGAAGAACAAGAGGAAGGCGTGTTGGCAGGAAAGCTCAACGTTTGGGCAAATGATAGTACAAAACATAAGCAGAAGAAAGTAGTTTTTGTGCAGATTAAAACTGATATCCTTGGTACAGGTGCGCCAAATATAGCAAATGCATCAAATGAAAAGACAAGAATCAATAAATATCTCAGTCAGGCTTATATACAGCTACATCCTAATTCCGATATTATAGATTTGGATTTAACTGGAGATACTGATTTTCCAAGATTCGTAAAAACCGGAAAAGTTCAAAAAATAAGTGATTTAGTTCCCGCCATACCTGCAACAACAACCACCCCTGCAAAACCAGCGATACCTCGGGAAAATCTTATAGATTATTTAAAGGCAAAGCTTGCCAATATTGACAATGATAAATATGCCAATTATTTTAAGGCTTTTTATTTTGCAGAGGACGGCTATCATTCCAGCGGTGGTAATCTAAGCGGTTATTCCGCACCTGGTGCAGATTATGTCGTAGTATTCAAGTCTGCCAATGACCAAACTGCCGTGCACGAGTTTTTACATTCCTTTAGTTTGCCACACACGTTCACAAACAAAGAAGCTTCAGGTTCTGCCAGTGCAGAATGTACCTACGCGGCAAAAAAAACCGATAACCTGTTGGATTATTCACATAACATTGCGAGTGACCCAAATAACAACAATCGTTGTAGCCTCTACTATTGGCAGTGGAAAGTTGCTAACAACTCTTTATAAATGAACCGATGAGAAAATATATTTTAATTTTAACTATATCAGCAACATTTCATAGCTGTTTGGCACAAAAAACGACAAAGATGGACAATACAATTATACCTGAAATTACAAAAGACTTCGAAACATTTGATACTTCTATTTTCAAAGATGATATTTCAAGATTTGATGTTCAAAATGAAGACGGACTTATAGTTTACACTCGTGCCAATATTGGATTTGGCAAAGTTACTTTTTTTAACAATTCTTATTTTAAAATAGTAAAAAGTTATTATCCGAATAATAAGGGTATAAGAAAAAAGGGGGTAATGTTCAACAACGGTTCTGCATATGGAACGTGGTATGAGTTTAATGAAGACGGTAAATTTGTCTCAGAAGTTAATATGGATAAAGGTTATAATTTTGGTTGGGAAGACATTTTAAAATACTGTGACAAACAAAATATTGAACTAAAAAAAGGCTACATAGGAAGAGGTGGCGTACCCACAGAAATCTACAAAACCGAATTAGAAGGTGACAAAGTCTGGCAAATTACCTATTTTGATAAAAAGGCTGAAAAGATATTTCAGGTTATCTTAGACGGTCAAAATGGAGAATTACTCAATAAAAAAGAAGTAGAACTTATTGGAGGATAAAGTTGAGATGGTTTAGGATAGCAAAATCGTAAGCACATTTGCAATTCGCAACATCCAACGCTAAATCCAAAATTGCAAAAGAGCTTACTAAAATCTGTAAAAATAAACCTGATTTGAATAGCAGAACGCAGAAAGCCAGCAGGTAACAATGTATAAACGCAATAGCGGAGTTAGTGCTTAACCAAAAGTAATTTTATAAATTTAAGGTCAGCTATAAACTGAAAGGTTCGTGCGCAAATCCCGCTACTGCGCTTATACTGGACCGTTGGCAAACATTAAAAACTCACTCAAAAGTTTACAAATAACTAAACTTTATTTATATTTGTATCAAATTTGATTTTATAACAAGAATGATAAAACGATTTGAAACGAAATTGCTTGAAGAAGCTTTTGAATTTGTAGAAAAGCAAAACCTAAAAGTAAGGAAAAAGATATTTCAGAATATAAGAAGAGCCGAACAACAATCTGACCCAAAGTTCTTCAAAAAACTGACTGACGATATTTGGGAGTTTAGAACCTTATATTCCGGAATTCAATATCGACTTTTAGCTTTTTGGGACAAAGATGATAAATCCGAAACGTTTGTTTTTGCAACTCACGGAATTATTAAGAAAACCAGCAAAGTGGATAAGAAAGAAATCAACAAAGCGGACAAAATCAGAATTACATATTTTAAAAATAAAAGGAAATGAAAAGTTACACTTTAGACCAAGCAGAAGACCTTTTAATAGGAAAAAAAGGAACTGAAGAACGAGATGAATATGAATTTGAGTTAAAACTTGAATTGATTGGCGATATGATAAAAACCGCGCGAAAAAAACGAAAACTGACTCAAGAGCAATTAGGAGAATTAGTTGGAGTAAAAAAAGCACAGATTTCACGACTTGAAAACAGTACTGGAAATGTGACTTTCGAAACAGTAATGCGAATTTTCAATGCTTTGGGAGCAAAACTGAATTTAAATCTACAAATGTAAAATAACGTTTGCCAACACCGTATATAACTCATAGCTAGTTAGATGCTTAAACGAAGTTATGGTATATTTGGAAAGTCGCCAAATTTTTAAATTTGACGACTTTCCAATAAAAAGGTAAGTAGTAAAATTTAAAAATCTGGCTTGTGCTTAATCCAAAACTAATCGCTAATTTACACGCTACGAGCCATATACAAACACGTTGTGCGTCAGCCACCCGTAACGCTTAAAAATATTTACCATTTAAATTATAAACTTATATGAATCCAAATGTTGAATTTTTCAATGAATTAAAATCTATTATTAAAAATAATATTTTAGACGTATCAATAGAACATATTGATAAAATGTACAAAATCTGGAATGAGAACAAAGATAAAACTGGAGTAAAAAGTAATTTTATGTTTTCAGAAAGTCAAGTTCATAAAAAACAAAATTTACCTTCAGAAGTTGAAGCGAGAGGTATTGATTTACCTTCTTGGTTTGGTAACTTTAAAACTAATGGAAAAAAAATTGTAGTATTGGGTATTGATCCTTTACGAAAGGAAAGCAGTTTTAATAGAGAACATATAGATTTAGAAAAAAAACATTCAGGAAAAGCTGATTTTCACAAACAAGTTACAATTGGAACACCTTATGCTTTACACGAAATAGACACGAGAAAAGGTGGCTGCATAGGTTATTCTTCATTTATTGACGAATTAATTAAAGAAGATAATTTTGTTTATTGCACTGATATTTTCAAAACATATTATTTTGATAGAATAAATGATGTTAGAAGTTATTCTGATAAAAAATTTGTACAAAATAAAGAACATACAAATATTTTAGAAAAAGAACTAGAACTAATTAAACCAGATTTTATTATTGTTTTAGGTACAATTGCACATAAAATTCTCTTGCAGAAAAAGTGCCCAAAAATCGGTCAAGCTATTTCAAAAACAAAAAAAACTTATAATATAAAAGATAAAAAAATAGACGTTTTTACAGTTATGCATTTGAGCAATGGAACTTATAATAGTCATATGAAAACATTTTTGGAAGAAAATGATGTGCATAATGTTAATCCAAGTAAACGTGATGAATGTGCGAAAGCATATGTTAATATCTTAAAAGAGTATTTATAAAATTGAATAATGAAAAAAATTGAAATAATATTAAGTGATGAACAATATTTAACTATTAAAAACGAAATTGAAAATTGTTCTAAATTAAATATGGATGAAGCAACATTAACTGGTTTTAGATTTATATTATCTGAATACTTCCCAGGAATATCAAGTCTTGAATTAGAAATGCATAAAAAAATAGATTTAGGAGATGTTAACTGGGAAATAGTTGATTCTGAATAAAGCCGAACGCACAACACCGTATATAATTTATTGCTGGCTTATTGCCTACTTACGAAAGTCCTCGCGGACTTTCTTTGTCCGTAATTATTTACTAAATTAGTTGCTTAAACCACGCAACAAACCATATACAAACACGTTGTGCATAATTTAACGAAAACCTATGAATGGAAGAAAACTACATTTAAATTTACATACATTTTTAAGGCATATTGATTCTATAAAAGACACTTTACCAATGACAATGCTTTTATTGGAGCCATATCAAAAAAAAGCTAATGAAAAGTTTACAAAATTCATAGAAGATAATGTTGATGAAATTGAAGACGAAGATGGCGAAAAAGCTATTGCTGTAAAATACGAACAAGCAAAAGTTTTTGAAACGCTTTCAAAAAATTCTGAAATTTCTGCACTTGCTTCTAAAATAATTCCAGAAAGTTTATTTGTTTCTTTGATATCGCAATATGATGCATTTTTAAATAGACTTTTTAGAGCTTTATTTGATATTAGACCTGAATATCTTAATAGTTCTGAAAGGAATTTAAACTTCTCGCAATTAGTCGAGTTTTCATCTATCGAAAATGCAAGGGAATATATCATTGAAAAAGAAATCGAAACTATCTTAAGAAAAAGTCATACTGACCATTTTGAGTATTTAGAAACAAAATTATCAATGCCTTTAAGAAAGGATTTACCAATTTGGAAAATTTTCATCGAAATTACGGAGCGAAGAAACCTATTCGTTCATTGTGATGGTGTTGTATCAAGTCAATATCTAAAAGTATGCAAAGAGAATCATTGTAAAATTGGTGATATTAAAGTTAATGACAGATTAAATGTTGATATCGAATATTTTGTACAAGCTTATGAATGTCTTTATGAAATGGCTACAAAACTAACTCATACTTTATGGAGGAAATTATTGAAAAATGATAGTGAAGATGCTGACAGAAAATTAAATGACACTTGCTATGACTTGATGAGTGCAAGACAGTTTAAATTAGCGGACATAATGTTAGAATTTGCTTGTTCTCAAAAAAGACATCATAATGATGCACTCAAAAATGTTTTTGTAATTAATAAATCGTTATCACAATATCTTCAGAATAAAAAGAAAAATGCAAAGGAAATAATCAACGCTAAAGATTGGAGTGCAAGTAGTGATGACTTCAAACTTGCCCATTTAGTTTTAACAGAAAACTATGAAAGTTGTTATGAACTGATGAAAAAAATCGGAGATAATGGAGAAGTTGATAAGGAAAATTATATGACTTGGCCATTATTTTCAACTTTGAGAAAAAAAGATAAGTTTAAAGAAGTGTATAAGGAAATTTTCAAAGAAGATTATAATGTATTAGAGATACCTAAAAGACCATTGCAAGAAATAATTGAAGAAATGATGGAAAAAAATCCTGAATTAAAAGAGAAAACTGTTAAAAAGCAATTATCTGAAAAGCAAAAAAAAGAAAAAGAAAAAGAAAAAGAATAAAAACTATGCACAACACTGTATATAATTTATTGCTTGGTTCTAGCCTACTTACGAAAATCCTCGCGGCTTTTCTATTCGGTTTTTATTTGTTAACTTAGTTGCTTAACCACGCAACAAACCATATACAAACACGTTGTGCCCAATTTATGAAAAACACGTACGAAATTGAAAAACCTACTTCTGAAACAAATTATTTTACAATAGGAATTAAGTATGTTGTACTATTTATCGTTCTGTTTTTGGCAAGTTGGATCGCGATTCCATTATTCATTGCAAAAGGACGAGGAAGCCGAATTAATCCTGTTGCGGAATTTTTAGCGGAAAATCCTATTATTTTTAGTTTACTGTTTTCTGTTTCGATTATTATTTGGTTCATTTATCGGATTAAAAAAAAATATAAGTACGGAGAAGTTTATAAAATAAAATTTGACGATGTAAAAAAAGTGCTGAATGTTTGGACAGTCAACACAATCAATCAAGTGGAAAAATTATATAATTACGATTATGAAACTATTGATTTTAAATTTTATAAAGCTGACGATGCGCTTTTTGGAAAACAAAGGATTTTACACATTTTGAATAACGATAAAACTGTTCACGAAATTAATTTTGACCGAACAGCCTGGTGCAGAAATGAACGGATTGACAAACTGATTGAAAAAATAAAAACTGGGCACAACAATGTATAAAAATAATGCTAAATTAAGTGCTTAATCAAAGGTTAGTGCAATTTTGTTACGTCTGATTTTCCTTCGGAAAATCCTCGCACACAAAACCGCACTATTCTTATACGTAAACGTTATGTGCAATTCGCCAAACAAAACGCTGAACATTGAAATTAACAACTGATTCTATAAAATATCATTACGAAATAAAAAGGCTTTTGACATCTGAATTTGATGCAGAATGGACACCTTTATGGAATTATTGCGAAATAACATCAATGTTGATTGAAGGACATTCGTGGACTTTGTTAATGAAAAATGGATTGGAAAATCGAAAACTAATATATCGGAATTGGAAACGTGCGGAACAAAGCGAAAAAAACGACTTTGGAATTTTTAGCTTGGATAGTATTAGAGTAAACGAAGAAGAACAATCCATTTCTCTAAATAAAATTTTTGAAATTCAAAATCTCCTAAAATCTGAACTGATAATAACCAAATCCGAAGGAATTGTTTTGGACGGAGTTGACTATAAACTAACCGATTTCAAAACGGAACAGAAATACGAATGGAAATTGGATACAGAAATGAACTCTAATCTGAAAATACTGATTGAAAAAATAACAAAAAAGAACAGCACATAACATCGCATAAAAATAATGCGTAGTTTAGTGCTTAATCAAGAGTTCGTGCATTTTTGTTACATCTGATTTTCCTGCGGAAAATCCTCGCACACAAAACCGCACTATTCTTATACGTAACCGTTGGCAAACATTTGAGAAAAACATTATGAAAAGAACAATTTTAGGACTATTTCTGACTATTTCGTTGATTTCCTGCGACAAAAAAGAAAAGGAACTTTTGAGCGAAAACACAAATCTGAAATTCGAAATTGAGAATTTAAAAAAAGAAATAGATTCGCTGAATCAACTTCCAAGTTCTGAATTTGAAAAAATCGCTATTGAGGATAGAATTTTGGACTCATTGAGAAACGTAAGAGAACATAAATATTCACCTGATTTGAACTTGAATAAACTTAAAGTTAGTGATTCAGTTTTGATGAGTAAATATGTGGATTTTGCTAAAGAAAATTCTGGTTCAATTTTATCGCTCGTAGCATTTGACAGAGCAACGAATGTTTATCACAAAGGTCGAACATTAAACTTGAACCAAATTGTTGGAGTTTGGAAATTAGACAGTATAAAAGGTCTTGGATTTACGAAAGATTATAAAACTAAAATCAATGAAAGATTAGAAATTACAAAAGATAAAAAGATTAATATTTATTCTAACAATAAAATAATTGAAAGTAACGACTTTTACTTAAGAGGAATTAAATTTGGTGGAACAGAAATGCACATAAAAGGCAAAGGAGTTTATTTCGTGAATTTAAAAAAGAACAGTTTTCTTGCTATTGGTAAAGCATATATTATGGATAGTGGATACAAAGTTTATGAGAAGTCGAATGAATAAAAACGATTTGCCAACACCGTGTATAATTAATTGCTTGGTTCTAGCCTACTTACGAAAATCCTCGCGGATTTTCTATTCGGTTTTTATTTGCTAACTTTCGTGCTTAACCACGCAACTAACCATACACAAAACCGTTACCCACAAGCTGAAAACCAACCGCATATTTTAGCACTTTCGGTTTTTTCCGACACACAAATCCAACGCTTAAAACCAAAAGAGCTAAAATTTTCCCAACGCCTGAAAATTATATATTTTAGTATTTGCTTAAATAAGAAATAACCGTAACTTTGTTTTATGGAAAATAATTCTTGCATAAGACAACAAGCCGATATTGAACAAATAAATCGTTGCAAAGACACAGTTTCGGAATTAAACGAATCGTTCGACT
Source organism: Weeksellaceae bacterium (assembly GCA_048268105.1). GTDB lineage: Bacteria > Bacteroidota > Bacteroidia > Flavobacteriales > Weeksellaceae > Profundicola. The sequence goes on along the minus strand of JBLWWH010000038.1, from coordinate 1,448 downwards.
ATTTGGCGAACGGACTTTCATTAGTCGGAAATAACGTTCGACTGAAAATACTTTACCTACTCTTTCAGGAAAAAAGACTTTGTGTTTGTGATTTAAGCGACATTCTCGGAATGAACATTTCTGCTATTTCTCAACATTTGAGAAAAATGAAAGACCGAAACCTATTACAAACAGAAAGAGATGCTCAAACGATTTTTTATTCACTTACGGCTGAATACGAAAAAATGCTAAACCCATTTTTTGAGATACTTGATAAAAACAAAATTTTAGAAACGATATGAAAAGTGAAAACAAATTAATCGGTGCAGGTTTGTTAACGGCAATTACAGCTTCTTTATGTTGTATTACACCAGTTTTGGCTCTTATCGCAGGAACAAGTGGAATTGTTTCAACATTTTCTTGGATAGAACCTTTTAGACCATATTTAATTGGACTGACAATTTTAGTTCTTGGCTTTGCTTGGTATCAAAAACTTAAACCTCAAAAAGAAATAGACTGTGATTGTGAGACGGACGAAAAACCAAAATTTATTCAATCAAAAAAGTTTTTAGGAATTGTAACCGTATTTGCAATTGTAATGTTGGCTTTCCCATATTATTCTGGAATTTTTTACCCAAACACAGAAAAACAAATAATTGTAGTTGACAAATCGGACATTAAAACAACGGAATTTAAAATCAGCGGAATGACTTGTGCCAGTTGCGAAGAACACGTCAATCACGAAGTAAACAAACTCAACGGAATTGTAAACTCAAAAGCGTCTTATGAAAATGGAAATGCAATCGTTGAATTTGACAAAACCAAAACCAATGAAACGGAAATTGAGAAAGCAATTAACTCAACAGGTTATAAAGTAACCGACAAAAAAGAAAATTAATGGAAACTATATTAAAATCTGAAATAACTTGTCCAAACTGCGGACATAAAAAAATGGAAGATATGCCAACAAACGCTTGTCAATTTTTCTACGAATGCGAAAATTGTAAAAAGGTTTTAAAACCAAAAGAGGGAGATTGTTGTGTTTATTGTTCTTATGGAACAGTAGCTTGTCCACCAATTCAAGAAAATAAAAGTTGTTGTTAAAAAGCCAACGCTAAAAGCCATACACATTTGCAATTCGCTTCAGCCGAAACACAAGCCAAAAATTGCAAAAGAGTATGTCTTTGCCAACGCTGAAAACCAAGCTGAACGGAATAAAGCCAGTGGGTAACAACGTATATAAAAAATAGCGGTTTAGGTGCTAAATCGAAATGAATTTTATAAATTTAAGGTCTGTGTTTAACCGAAAAGTTCGTGCAAAAAATCCGCTACTTTTCAAGAACTGTGTTAAAAAACAAGTAATTATTAATTTAAATTATTTAAAACACTTCTATAGTTTCTATCATATTTCAACCCCGATTTAGCTAAGGCAAATGCCTGTTTTAAAAGCTTATTACAAACAGCTATTA
>JBLWWH010000037.1:0-11367 GCA_048268105.1 Weeksellaceae bacterium | reverse complement strand
GAATTTGTATATAAGCTTAACAGACGATATTTTGGTGAGAAACTATTTGATAGAGTGATAGTTGCAGCAATATCAAGTCGATAGGCGCGATTGCGGACAATCAAATTTAAAAATATGTAAAACAGAAGAAATAAGAGATTTCGTGTTAAGCACTGAATGACGTTTCAATAAGGTTTTATAGAAAGTAAATCAACTTTGCCAAAGTGTTCTGCTTAATTTTTTACTTTTAATTCAAAATTGTTATTCTCGCCGCTATACAACTTTGGCAAAGTAGAGAAATCGAAAAACTTTAATCAAATGTTAGATTCCGTTTCAAGCACGGAATGACGCTTCGAGATTGGATTTTGAAGCGAAACCTTTGTAATGTATTTTTTGAATATTAAATTTAACATTCAAAATTCAACATAATAAAAACCTCTTCACTCAAAATTAAACCTAGACATTCTACTCGACAAAAAAATGTAAGTATATTTGCAAAATGTTACAAGTACAAAAAGTTGGTGTTCATTTTGCCGGAAATTATCTCTTCGACAATGTTTCATTTAGAATAAATAAAGGAGACAGGATTGGTTTGGCGGGAAAAAATGGAGCAGGTAAATCAACCTTATTACAAATTTTAGCTAAAGCTCAACCTGCCACCGAAGGTGATGTGGTTCACGAAGGTGAAGTAAGTGTTGGTTACCTTTCTCAGGATATTGATTTCGAAGAAGGACGCACGATTTGGGATGAAGCTTCACAAGCTTATGTTGAATTAAATAAAATTCAAGCTCGAATAGATGATATCAACCATCAGCTAACTACGCGCACAGATTACGAAAGCGACGAGTATAGTAAATTGATTGAAGACATTAGCCACTACACCGATCGTTTCACTGTTCTGGGTGGATACAGTAAGGATGCCGACATGGAAAAGGTGTTAAAAGGTCTTGGTTTTAAAGAATCCGATTTTGACCGGCTTACGTCTGAATTTTCTGGTGGCTGGCGTATGCGGGTTGAACTTGCCAAACTGTTACTGAAACATCACGATATTCTTTTACTGGATGAGCCTACCAACCACCTGGACATAGATTCTATTGTGTGGTTAGAAGAATTTCTTACGGGTTATAGTGGCGCTGTAGTTTTGGTTTCACACGATAAATTGTTTCTGGACAATATTACCAATCGTACCCTGGAAATAGCCAACAAACTAGTGCACGATTATAAGGCAAACTATAGTAAATATCTTACGCTGCGCGAGGAAAGACGTGAAAAAATGGAATCCGCACGCAAAAATCAGGAAAATTACATTAAGCATACGGAGCAGTTAATCGATAAATTTAGAGCAAAAGCCTCTAAAGCATCAACTGCTAAATCCTTGCAAAAGAAGTTGAATCGAATGGATGTCATCGAAGTTGAGAATGAAGATGTTCACTCGATGAATATTAAGTTTGCTCCATCTCAGCGATCAGGAAAAATTATTTTTACTTTAGAAGATGTTTCTAAATCCTTTGGTAACAACACTATTTTCTCTGATGTTAACCTAGAGATAGTACGCGGCGAAAAAGTTGCCTTCGTGGGACAAAACGGACAGGGAAAAACGACTTTAGCACGTTGTATCGTTGGAGAACTCGATTACACAGGTGAAATTGAACATGGCCATAATGTAGAGGTGGGTTATTTTGCTCAAAATCAGCATCATGTTCTTAAAGACGAGCGGACAGTTCTAGAAGAGGCAGAATATGCTGCCACCGAACAAACGAGACTTAAGGTACGAGATATTTTGGGTGCATTCTTGTTCAGTGGAGAAGCTGCAGAGAAAAAAGTTAAGGTTTTATCTGGAGGTGAGAGAAACCGTTTGGCTCTGGCTAAATTACTTCTCCATCCTTCGAACGTGTTAATCATGGATGAGCCGACCAACCACTTAGATATTCAATCGAAGGAAATCTTAAAAAATGCTTTAAACAGCTATGAGGGAACCTTAATTTTGGTTTCTCACGACAGGGAATTCCTTTCAGGTTTAGCACAAAAGATTGTTGAGTTCAAGGATGGTGAGGTAAAAGAATTCTTAGGTGGCATCGACGAATACTTAGTTTATCGCAAAGCAGAAAACATGCGAGAAATTGAGAAAGTTGAAAAAATTAAAGAAGCTCCAACACATAAAGAAGCTCCTAAAACCCAAACAGACGAGGCTGAGATAAAAAAAATTAAGAATAAAATCAGTCAAGTTGAATCAGAAATTACCGAGCTAGAAACGGAGATGGAGAAAATGGAGAAATCCTTTACCGAGCACAATCCTAGCGAGGAGGAATTAAGCAAATACGCAAAAATTCAAAAATCTCTTGAAGATAAAATGAAAACTTGGGAAGAGCTTGCCGATCTAGTTTAAAACATTAATAACTAGTTCCTTACATCAAAACATAGCTTTTCTCTCGTTTTATGAGATTAAATCAAGTAATCTCATTAAATTTGTATTAAGCGTGGTTGAGCCCACAATTTAAATTTCAATTCTATGAAAAAATCAAATAAAATCATTGCTGGCTATCACTTGTTGACGATGTTAGCTACTGCAGAAGGTCATTTAGACGCGAAAAGCGATGATGTGATCCGCGAATACTTATCTGTTGAGTCATTAATTCGACTTAATCTAGATGATGAATTAGATCAAATTATCACTTTAACAGAGTCTAGTTTCGATGTACATTTTGCTAAAAAAGCACGTGATTTTTTCGATGATTCATCTCATGAAGAAAGAGAAGAATTTATATTGTTTGCAAAGGATTTAATTCGTGCTGATGATGAAATCACCGATGAAGAAAATTCCCTTTATAGACTTTTATTAAAGACTTGGCGCAGCAGAGAAGAGGAAATAAAAGCAAATTCATAAGCATGGAAAGAATAGCTGTATTCCCAGGATCCTTTGACCCTATTACTTTAGGACACCAAGATATTATAGAAAGAGCATTACCTCTTTTTGACAAAATAATTGTGGCCATCGGTCACAATGCTTCAAAAAAGTACATGTTCACACTAGCGCAGAGAATTGAATTCTTAGAGAAAACATTTGCTTCTCACGATAAAGTTGAGGTAGACACCTATAAAGGATTGACGGTTGAGTATGTCATGTCTAAAAATGCTCAATTTATTTTAAGAGGCTTGAGAAATCCTGCTGATTTTGAGTTCGAAAAAGCGATTGCTCATACCAATCGAGCGATGACGAATAAGGAAATTGAAACAGTGTTTTTGCTTACCTCATCGGGTAAATCTTATATCAGCTCGAGTATTGTTCGCGATGTAATGCGCAATGGTGGCGACTACTCTATGTTAGTTCCCGCCACGGTTAGATATCCTTTTTAAATTCAATTTCAATTTGCGGAGAAATTAAATTAAAGCTCATGCGATGGTATTTGCATGGACCATTCTCTTTAATTCCTAAACGATGTGATTTGGTAGGATAACCTTTGTTTTTATCCCATTGATAATATGGAAATTCCTTATGGATTTCTTTCATATAATCATCTCGATAGGTTTTAGCTAAAACAGAAGCTGCTGCAATGTTTAAATATTTCGCATCACCTTTCACAATACACTGATGTATAACTCTCTTATATGGCGTAAAACGATTGCCATCTACGGCTATAAAGTCCGGTGAGAGTCGCAATCCGTCTAAAGCTCGGTGCATCGCCAAAAAACTCGCATTTAAAATATTAATTTCATCGATTTCTTCGGGAGAAACATAGCCCACCGCCCAACAAACAGCTTCGTGTTCAATTCGTTTGCGCAATTCATAACGCTGTCTCTCTTTCAACTGTTTCGAATCATTGAGCTCGCCTGGATTAAAGTCATGTGCTAAAATCACTGCCGCAGCCACAACTGGTCCAGCCAAACATCCACGACCTGCTTCATCGCATCCGGCTTCTAAAAATTCAGTCTGAAAGGTGAGTTGCATATGGGCGCAAGTTAAGAATTATTTAAAAATTAAAAATCCCTAGCTTTTATGAATAGAGCTTATATAAAGTTATAATTAAGGTTGTAAGCTTTTGTTCTCTAAACGTTTCGCGCTTTCTGTAATTAAATCTGCATTTTCTAAGGTCCAATCTCTAGCCATAAGAAGTTCTTTTAATACCAACTCAATTTGCTCAGCAGCAGTTTGAGGTAAATGACTCTTCATAGCGGCAATTCTGATCTGATTTTTTCCTTCTCTCTGAATATTGGCTAAATCTTCTTTGCTAAATAGATTATAAAACTGCTCCTCAATATTATAATATTCGTAATCCGTGTCCAATGAAAGCAATTCAGGCTCAGGAAAATGAATTAATTTTATTTTCTTGTTGTCTTCGTCTATTTCCCATTTGGCTTTAGCAAAATCATAGCCCAAGTGAACCTTACCCTTAATTATGACCAAGGCTTTTTTAGTAGAAGGAATAAATTTTAACAGCTTTGAAGTTTCCTTATAGTCGTAAATCTCATTGAAATGTCCTTCTGCTGTTACAATTTTAAACACCTTTTGCATACTCTCCATCACTGTGTGTGATGATTCTGTTCTAAGTGTTGGGGCAGCATCTTTTCTATCTTTATTAAGAATGATGACCAACAAGGCTCCTAGAATTAATCCAAGAATCAAAAATGCCACCATCAAAAGTGTTGGATCTTGATTTTTTTGAAGATTATAAACAATATACGCGATGTCTAGCAGCAGTAAAAAGCTCAAGGTCCAAAGCGAAGCACGGTGTTTTAAAAATCCTAACATTCAATTTATTTTGTTAAAAGATTAACGAAAATCATTCCATTGTTAAAGATAAGTTATGCTCTAAACTGTTAGGAAAGCATTTGAACTGCCATTTTAAGGCCTTTAATGAGCTCATCTACATCTTCTTTGGTATTATAAACTGCAAAACTCGCTCTCACCGTACCTGGAATCTCAAACTTGCTCATGATAGGTTGACAACAATGATGTCCCGTTCTAACCGCAATACCTAATTTATCTAAGATCATTCCCACATCAGATGAATGCACTCCTTCTCTTTGAATATTAAAAGAAACAGCTCCCGAACCAGGGGCGTCTTTTGCATAAACAACAATTTCTGGAATAGTAGCCAATTGCTCTCTGGTATATTTAATCAGTTCTTGCTCATGTTCATAAATAAAATCAATACCGATTTCATTCATAAAATCAACTGCTTTTCCTAAAACTATATTACCAGCAATATTAGGCGTTCCTGCTTCAAACTTAAAGGGTAAACCAGCATAAGTGGATTTCTCCATACTCACCGTATTGATCATCTCTCCTCCTCCGCGATAGGGATTGAGCTGATTTAGGATTTCTTCTTTCCCATAAAGTATTCCAGTTCCGGTTGGCCCGTACATCTTATGACCAGAAAATGCATAAAAATCGACATCTAAGGCCTGCACATCTACTTTCTTATGCGGAACTGCTTGTGCTCCGTCTAATAAAACCCAAGCACCCACAGCATGTGCTTCTGCTATGATTTGATCGACTGGATTCACTACGCCTAGTGCATTCGATACATGATTTACCGAAACTAGTTTTGTTTTATCAGATAACAAGTTTTTATAAACCTGCATATCCAATGTTCCATCAACTTTTAATGGAATATATTTTAAAATTGCTCCCGATTTCTCAAAAAGCATTTGCCACGGAACAATATTAGAGTGATGTTCTAATTCAGAAATTATAATTTCATCACCTTCTTGAATAAGGCCTTCTAAACCTCTTGCGACAAGATTAATTGAATCTGTAGTTCCATAGGTGAAAATTACCTCATAATCATGTTTAGCATTAATAAATGCCTGAATTTTCTTACGGCTATTTTCCATAGCCTCTGTAGCTTCCTGACTTAGCGTATGGATTCCACGATGCACATTGGCGTTGATGCTTGTATAATAATCTACAATGGCATCATTCACCGATTTCGGGTTTTGTGCCGTAGCTCCATTGTCTAAATAAACCAATGGTTTTCCGTTCACCCTGCGTTCTAAGATGGGAAATTGATTTCTTATGTGAGATACGACTTTCATATAAAATGATTGTAAAAATGAATAGCTCAAAATTGAGCTATTCATAGGTAATTATTAATTTTTAAAAACTTAAGTCAACGCCCAATTTTTTGGCGATAATGACTGAAATTTTGTTTTTCAATTCTGGGATATCAATTGTTTCCATAACGTCGGCACAGAAAGCAAATAACATCATTGCTTTGGCTTCTTTGTCTGGAATACCTCTTGATTTTAAATAGAACATCGCTTCATCATCTAACTGACCTACTGTACAACCATGTGAACATTTCACATCATCTGCAAAAATCTCTAATTGAGGCTTGGTATCTACACCAGCGTTAGGAGATAAAAGAATATTATTATTTTGTTGGAATGCATCAATTTTCTGAGCATCTGCATCAACTAATACTTTTCCGTTGAATACTCCTTTTGAATTATCATTCATTACAGTTCTGTACAACTCATGGCTTTCGCAATTTGGGCTCATGTGCTCTACAAATGTATGGTGGTCGATTAACTGATCTCCTTCGCCTAAGGTAATTGCCTTCAGAATTGAATTACAATTAACTCCATTTTGAATAAAGTTCAATGAGTTTCTAGTAATATTTCCTCCTAAGGAGAAAGTATGTACGCTAGAAGTTGCATCTCTTTCTTGTGTAGAATAAGTGCTATCTACTAGAGAAGCTGCGAAATCATCATTTTGAATTTTATAATAATCCAAGTGGGCGTTTTTGCTCACGTGAATCTCAGTCACTGAGTTAGAGAAATTCTCTAAACCATTCAGCGTTTGATGTCTTTCGATAATTTTGGCGCTAGAGTTATCTCCTAAAACTACTAAGTTCCTTGGGTGTGAAATCAACTTCTCATCTCCCGTTGTGAAATAAGTAATTTGAATAGGTCGAGATAAAATCACATTATTTGGAATGTGAATATAAGCTCCGTCTCTTGTATAAGCTGTATTTAAAGCAACAAAATGTTCCTTATTATCAGCGATTTTGTTATAATAATTCTCAATAACTGGCTGATATTTACCTTGTCTCATTGCGCTTGACAAAACACAAATATCTGCTTCGTCGTGCGTAGTTGTTGATAAATAGCTTGAATAAACACCATTGATGAACACCAAATTATAACTATCGATATTATGTACCATGTACTTTTTAATATCAGAATAGTTTACTGGGATGTCTTTGGTCTCTGAGAATATTTTATACTCGTCTTTTAAGACTGAACGCATGTTGGTGTATTTCCAATCTTCTAATTTAGTCGTTGGAAAACCCAATTGTTCAAAATTCTTTATGGCTTCTTCTCTCAACCTTTCCATCACCGTAGGTTGCTTACTGCCTCTACGATCGAATAGAATATGTTCTGAGATAAGTTTATCTTGTAATTCCTTCATTTTAAGCTTCTTCTTTTACCCAATCATAACCTTTGCTCTCTAATTCTAAGGCTAATGATTTATCTCCAGATTTAATGATTTTACCACCTGAAAGAACATGTACAAAATCTGGTTTAATGTAGTCTAACAATCTTTGATAGTGAGTAATTAATAAAACTGCATTATTTTCATTTCTGAATTTATTAACTCCCTCTGCCACGATACGTAATGCATCGATATCCAATCCACTATCGGTTTCGTCTAGAATAGCCAACTTAGGATCTAACATCAACATTTGGAAAATTTCATTTCTCTTTTTCTCACCTCCTGAGAATCCCTCGTTGAGTGATCTTGAAAGAAAATCTCTTCTAATTCCTAATAAATCCGACTTTTCACGAATCATTTTCAACATTTCAGCTGCAGGCATTTCTTCCTGTCCTCTAGCTTTTCTAACTTCGTTGATAGATGTTTTGATGAAGTTCGTTACCGAAACACCTGGGATCTCGATTGGATATTGGAAAGAAAGGAAAATTCCTTTGTGAGCTCTTTCGTCTGGACCAAGCTCCATGATGTCTTCATTTTCCATTTCGATACTACCTTCAGTAACTTCGTAATTTTCGTTTCCAGCAATCACAGACGATAAAGTTGATTTACCTGAACCATTTGGCCCCATGATAGCGTGAACTTCACCTGGTTTAATTTCTAAGTTAATTCCTTTTAATATTTCATTACCCTCAATACCGGCATGAAGATTTTTTATCTTTAGCATAATCAATTTATTGTGGTACAAAAGTAGTGAATTTAAACGCTATTTAAAATTAACCTAAATAAAAATTAGTTATCTGCTTATATCGAAAATGATATCAGCTGAAAATTAACTCTAAAACACGTCCTTATCCACTATTTGCGTAAAATGCTTTAGCTAAAGTTGATTTTAATCATGCTTGAGCAAAATCCAGATAACATAAAGCGTGATCGATGACTCAACATTCATCTTGGCCGTTTTATATTTTTAGTATCTTTAAAACTTAAATTGAAATAATTGATGAGAAAAATAGAGCATTTAGGCATAGCAGTTAATAACTTAAAGGAAGCCAATGAACTTTACACCAAATTACTAGGCGTAGAGCCTTATAAACAGGAAAGCGTAGAAAGAGAAGGCGTTACAACTTCCTTTTTTAAGGTTGGTGAAAGTAAAATCGAATTATTAGAAGCTAGCAATCCAGAAAGTCCTATCGCTAAATTTTTAGAAAAACGTGGACAAGGAATTCATCACATCGCTTATGCAGTAGATGACATAAAAACCGAAATGAAAAGGCTACAAGCAGAAGGTTTTGTTTTACTTTCTGAAGAGCCAACACCTGGAGCAGATGGTAAAGTTGTAGTTTTCTTACACCCGAAATCTTCTGGAGGTGTTCTTGTAGAACTTTGTATGGATCAGGATAAATATGAGGTATTAGAAAAGTCCCAAGCATAACTTGGGACTTTTTAATTTTTAACTTCTTAAGTAATAATTATCTAGTTGCTACTACCTCATAATCGGTACCATTTGATTTCAACTTGACAGATTTATAACCACCAAAACCCAAGACAAATGTATTTCCTGTACCTCCAGCTCCCACTATTGAACCACTACCGTTTACCGTTAGCGTAAACGATTGTGTTCCATCTCCATCATATATAAACACTATCTCCTGCCCATACATGACATCGATTAGAGCTCGTATTTCTTTATTTTTTATCAGAAATAAAACTTAAAACTTATATAAAATTTTAGTTTTTTTTAGCTATCTTTGAAGTGAGGACAAGGATGATTTGAGCTTCTTTTTGTTCATTTTAAAGTTAGTTAGATATGAAATGGGTAGAGGTTAAAAACTTCTATATAAATAATAAATTGGATAACATTACATTACTGATTCAAAATCACCTAAAACTGAAACGGACTTATATTCCTATACAACTTATCTAGGCATTTGAGTTGTAGCATGAAGATTTTATGAAAAAGGTGAATTACATAAGAGTATATTTACTTTTTTTAGAGAAAAAGAAAGAAAGATCATCCAAATTGATGGTGAAAGACATACGCATTCAAATTTCGAAATCTAACTATCATGTTTATTGTAGTAAGATCAATCAACGATGACTAAAAACATTGATGTAAAGAATAAAAATAAGTATGATTCTAAAGCTAAATTAGCTTTAGAAAATCTTATTCGCGAAACTTACGGGAAGCCTATTAATTCCATCAATAGTTTTAAGGAGCTTTCCGAAACCACGCATCTAAGCGTTCAAACTTTAAGAAGATTTTTTGGGAAGATTGAGACGAATAACAATGTAAGTAAAACTAGCCTTTCTCTTCTTTGTAGATATGTTGGATATCCAGATTGGGATCACTTTGTTAATGAGATTAATAAGGAAAATAAACTTACCGATAAAGACAAAATCTACATCCAGAGCATGGAAGCTTTCTTTGCGAGTGGAGAGAAGTACTTTGTTAAATATTCTCAAGAAACTGTTTCTGTAGACACTTTAAATGCCTATGTAAATGTAATTTATAAGAATATTGAAAACATAAAGTATTTTCATAAACTCTACAAGAAAAATAACTGGGCTTGTGATTATATCTATGCTTGGCTACCGAATTACAACTATTTTGGCAATACAGAATTTAGGAAATTACTATCCGAAAGAGTTAAGTCTACACCTTCTAAAAAAGTAAAATTAGCTTTATGTAATTTCTTGTATTTCGGTGAGTTTTTGAGTGCGAGGAAGTGTCAGTATACTCCAGATATTGCAGTTATTAAAAAACATTACGCTGCTTATAAAAAAGAATATCCTTATATGCCCTATCATGAAATGCGATATACGAGCATTTTATTGATGGACGCTAAAAAAGAAAATAATAAGGAGGTTTTTCAAGAAATTTTGGGCAATTATCTACTTCAACTTGAACAAACTGAATTAAGTGATTTCAACAAGATAGAAATTCTCATTTTCTTCAGCAATACCCTAATTTGGTTAGAAGAATATAAATTGGCTTACAGCCTTCTGAAGGACAAAACTAGTTTTATTAAGGATTTCATTGACCAAAAACCTAATAAAAATCCTCTCCATTTTTATGGGATTAATTTAGCTTTTGTCAAGACAACTTTTCTTATCACTTGGGTTACCAATGGACTACCTCCTTTGAAGGATTTTACTTTGTCAGATAAGGACTTTAAAGCCCCAACAGGTTTATTATATAAGGACTACATTAGACTAATGTACCTATTAGCTTACATACTTAAAGAAACCAAGTCAAAAGAAATTGAATTTTCGACACAAGAAATGGACAAATTGATAAATAAAACCGGTTACAAAAGAGCCTTAAACCTCTTAAAACAAGGCGTTTAAATGCGAACTATTAATAGAAATCATATTGGACAATTTTGGACTTTTTATTCATTTCTATTGATTTTATCTTTGTCTCAGCGAAAAGAGGTGAATCGCTAACTAACTAACTTTAACCAAATGTTGCAATAACAGGTAATCAAGGTTTACTTGGACAATCTAAATGCTTTAGTCGATCCATTATAACTTCTCAAAAAGTCCTTGAAACCTGTATTTGCACATTTTTTATTCTAAGCATTTCAAAACTTCTCGTACGAGGTGTTGCGAATAAGTTTTGCGTCTACCTTATTACTTGTACAATAAACTTCACAGACAAATTCACAAAAACCTATCATTTAAATTTTAATACCCAAGTTTCGCCCCGTATCAAATGGGTATCAAAAAAATGGTTAATTATGGTCGATTAACGAATTTTAAAAGGCTAATCCACTTATATAAACCAATCCTAACTAAAAAAAGCCTCCACATTTCTGTAAAGGCTTGTTTATTAATGTGGTCCCACCTGTTCCGATAATTATCGGAAGAACCAGGGACCACTTGTTCCGATAGCTATCGGAAGAGTCAAGTGCTTAAGGTTTCATTATAAATCTTTTCTCTTAATTCTG
>JBLWWH010000036.1:0-11732 GCA_048268105.1 Weeksellaceae bacterium | reverse complement strand
ATAATTACAGCATAAAGCAGTGTTTTTGATAATTGCGGAAGAATATCCATAAATCCAGAACCTTTTAACATCACCATCCGCATCACTTCTACAAAATATTTAATTGGGTTAAACTCTGTAAGCATCTGAGCCCATTCTGGCATACTCTCAATGGGTGTAAATAAACAACTCATTAAAATGAAAATCACGGTAAAAAACCAAGCGATAAACATAGCTTGTTGTTGTGTGTCTGTAAAATTTGAAATGAATAAACCTATTCCTAAAATCACCAATATATAAATGGAAGTGTATAAATACATGAGCGGTAAACTACCTAACATGGGAACATCAAAAATGAGTTTAGCAATAATTAAGCCTATGGTTAATAAACCCATTCCTATTAACCAAAAAGGGAATAGTTTCCCTATAATAAATTGGCTTTAACTCTCGATTCTTAACAGAGATGATCAATAATTTAAACTCAGATAATGTACAGTTAGAAATGAGTTTACCAAACAGAACTGGAATTCTAACACCAATAGATGGTTTAGATGAAAGTGAGTATATAACTATGCTTGTGATGCCCGTTATGTTGAATAGCTAAACCATATCTCTCGAATTCTCGAGGATTAGAACATAATTAAAAATACTCATCAGATTGGTGAGTATTTTTTTTGAAACACTTTTTCCCAAATCTATTTTTTACTAATTAAAAAAAGGCTCACCGTTCGGTGAGCCTTTTCATTTCCATTGTTCTTTAATGATTAACTAATAAAATTAATAGAGAATGGATAATATAATTGCTCGCCATTACTCGCTTTTATCGCATTAACAATTGGCATAACAAAAGCCAAAACACAAATTAAACCAAGGATTAAGAACCCTAATCCAAGTAAAAGGATTAACGGCACGCTTACTATAGAATATATAATCAAACTAATTTGAAAATTTAGAATAGCTTTTCCATGTGTATCCATCTCCGCTACTTTTTCCTTTTGCGTAGCCCAGATAATTAGAGGTGCTATAAGTCCACCAAAACCGGTAACATAAGTCAATAGTTGACTTAAATGTGTAATAACTAACAGTTGATTATCTGTTCGTTTAAGTGTGTGGTAATTTGATTCCATGATTAATGATTTTTACACCTATTAGACGATAAAGAACTAAAAATGTTACAATAGATCAGCTCGATTTAACAAGTTGAACAACTACCACCTTCTTTCTTAACCCCTAATTTTACTAGAATGGTTTCTAATAAGCACCACTTGGTAAAGGCCGACTGAATCAGATTTACACCAATAAATACGGTAAACCACATCCAGTTTTCATGCACGTATTGCGTAAGTACAACACTTAACAATACCATACTTCCAACTATAATTCTAAAATAAGTATTTAACATCTTTAATTAATTTTTAAGTTTATATTGATCTTTCAATAGGAACCACAACAGCTCTTACAGCATTGTTGGTTTCTAAAGTTGAATTAAATTCTTGTATTAAACGGAATAGTATATTAATATTTTCGTCTTCCGTAAACGAGAAAAATAAACGCGATTCATTTCCGAATTTTTCACCTGGAAACCAACTTGAGGTCATTAATACTGAAGAACCATTTTTATAGCCGTCTATATCAGAACTACTCAAATTGTGAATATCTGCATTTTTGAAAAGTCTCAAAACATCTTTTTGAAACTCTTCGACTGATGTGACTATTACTAATTTCATATGCGCTTTATTTTTGTTTCCCGCAGATTTTTAGATTATACTTCTGCGTACATCCGCGAAATCTGCGGAAAATATTTATTTGTAATTCTTCTTCTCAATCATGTAATATACCAGTGGCACAACCAACAAGGTTAACACTGTTGAAACAATAGTTCCGCCCATTAACGATATCGCTAAGCCTTGGAAAATTGGATCAAACAAAATCACAAATGCGCCAATAACAACCGTTCCTGCTGTTAATAGAATTGGTGTTGTACGCACAGCTCCAGCTTCAATTGCTGCTTGTTTTAACGGTACACCTTCAGCTGTTCTTAAATTGATAAAGTCAATTAGTAAAACCGAGTTCCTCACCATAATTCCCGCTAAAGCAATCATTCCAATAAACGATGTGGCTGTAAAGAATGCACCCATAATCCAGTGTCCAAGAATAATTCCTATTAAGGATAAGGGAATAGCAACCATCATTACGATGGGTGCTTTAAAGTTTTGGAACCAGCCAACAATTAAAATGTATATCAAGATAATAGCACCTAAAAACGCAATTCCTAAATCTCGAAATACCTCTAATGTAATTTGCCATTCACCATCCCATTTTACCGTATAATTATCCTCAAAATCTGGTTGACCTAAATACAGTTCATTAAGTTCGTATCCTTTTTCTAAAGGAATCTCCTTCAGTTTGTCTTCCATTCCTAAAATCGCGTATGCAGGACTTTCTAATTCTCCAGCCATATCTGCCATAACATAAACCACACGTTTTTGATTTTTACGATAAATGCTTTTAGCTGCAGTGGTTTGTGAAATATCTACTAAATCGGTAATAGGAATCATCAGCCCTTGATTCGATTTTACTTTTAATTGAGAGATGTCTGTAATTGTAGATTTCTCCTTTTCATCTAAAGCCAATACTAATCCAACTTGACTAACAGCATCTTCATCATACAAGTTTGTAATAGCTCTATTAGATAATGCCATATTCATGGTGTAAGCTATTTGCTGTGGTGCTACACCATATAACATTGCTTTTTCCTTATTGATTTCAAACTGATATTCAATTTGGTCATCCTCCACCATCCAATCGATATCTACCACGTCATCTGTATTTCTTAGTATCTCTTGAATATTATCGGCAATTCTAATTTGCTCATCGTAATTTGGCCCATACACTTCAGCTACAATTGTAGATAGTACTGGAGGTCCTGGTGGAACTTCTACTAACTTCACATTAGCTCCAAATTTCGAAGCGATTTTCTGAATATCTGGTCGCAATAATTTAGCAATATCATGACTTTGTGCAGAACGCTCCCCTTTACCAATTAAATTCACTTGAATATCTGCCATATTAGATCCACCACGTAAATCGTAATGACGCACCAAGCCGTTAAATGTTATAGGTGCTGAGGTCCCCACATAGTTTTGATAATTTACTACTTCTGGACGTGTCGCTAAGTATTGAGAAATTTCTTGTGCTACAACTCCTGTACGTTCTAAGGTTGTACCTTCAGGCATATCAATAACCACTTGAAATTCATTCTTATTGTCAAATGGCAACATTTTTACAGCAACCGAATTCGTAAAAAACAGCACCATCGTTACCATTAAAAGCGCAAATGTTCCCCCTAAAAACAACCAACGTTTTGCTTTACTTTCTAATAACGGACGTTCTAATTTGTTATATACTCTATAAATTAAAGTATCTTCTAAAGGTTTTTCGGATTTTTCAGTCTGACCTTTTTTATCTTTCTCTCTTAAGAAAATCAAGCCTAAATATGGCGTAATAGTCAAGGCTACAAATAAAGATAAAATCATAGCAATAGATGCTCCAATAGGCATTGGCGCCATATAAGGCCCCATTAATCCTGAAACAAAAGCCATTGGTAATACCGAAGCAATTACCGTGAATGTTGCTAAAATGGTTGGGTTACCAACTTCGTTAATAGCGTATAATGCAGCTTGTTTAAAAGGCAATCGTTTCATCTTAAAATGCCTATGCATGTTTTCGGCAATAATAATGGAGTCATCGACGACAATACCTGTTACGAAAACCAAAGCGAATAAGGTAATTCGGTTTAAGGTATAATCCATCAAGTAGTAACTCAATAAGGTTAGTGCGAAAGTAATTGGCACCGATAAAAACACGACCAATCCACCACGCCAGCCCATAGCCAACATAACTACGATGGTTACTGCGAAAATAGAGCCTATAAGGTGCCAAAGCAGCTCAGAAACTTTCTGTGAAGCTGTTTCTCCGTAGTTTCTAGTGATTTCCACATGAACGTCATCCGGAATTAAAGTCGCACGTAAATGATCCACCTTATCAATAATAACTTCCGAAATTTTCATAGCGTCTGCGCCTTTTCGTTTGGCAACAGAAATGGTCACTGCAGGATATTCCGATTTGTATTCTGAAGATTTAACACTTCCTTTTCCAAAACCTAAACTCACATAATTTTGAGGCAGTTCTGGACCGTCCAAAATACGCGCCACTTGCTTCAAATAGATAGGCTGATTTTGTTTAACCCCGACTACTAGGTTTTCAACATCTGTTACCGTTTCTAGAAACTCCCCTGTATTTACAAGAAATTCTGTATCGTTTTTATCAAAACTCCCTGAACTTAATTGGCTATTATTTGCCTTAATCATTTCAGAAACCGATAAAAAATCTAAGTCACTTGCTGCTAATTTATCTTTGTCTAAAACCACGCGTAATTGACGCTCTCGACCACCAATTTTATGAGTAATGGCAACATCATTTACCTTTTGAATTTCTGCCTCTAACTCTTGAGCCATTTGATTTAATTGGTAATCGTCGTAATTTTCACTCCACAGTGTTAAACCCAACATAGGCACATCATCAATAGCTCGTGTTTTTACCAAAGGCATTGTTACACCTTGTGGCATTTGGTCCATATGCTTATTAATTTCGTTGTATAACTTTACAAACGAACGCTCAACATCTTCGCCCACATAAAACTGAACGATAACCATGCCCTGTTCCTTCATTGATGTAGAGTACACATATTCCACACCTTTTATATTAGAAATTAATTGCTCTAAGGGTTTAATAACTCGCGACTCGACTTCCGTTGGACTTGCTCCCGGATACCCAACAAAAATATCTGCCATTGGCACATCAATTTGTGGTTCTTCTTCACGAGGAATTAAAAACGAACTATAAACACCAACCACCATAAACACAATCATTAACAATACCGTTAACTTAGATTGCATAAAGACTTTGGCAATTTTTCCTGCGATTCCTTCTTTCATTTTATACTTTTATTTTGGGCGTTTTAACAGGCTATCCATTACAATCTTTTTTTTGCCATATATGGAAGCAAAAAAAAGGATTTCCATTGCTATCCTTAACGCGACCTTTTAGTTATTGTATTGTAATTTTTGCACCATTAAAAAGTTTGCCTTCAGCTGAAACAATGTAGGCTTCGTCTGCATTTAAACCAGATAATACTTCTACTTGATCTCCAAAAATTCTACCTAATCGCAACCATCTTAAAATTGCTGTATTACTTTGACTTACTGTGTAAACACCAGATAATTGCCCGTTAGTAATAATTGCTTCTGTCGGAATCAATACCATTTCAGGTTTTGTTTTTCTTTCCACAGGAAACTGAACGGTGGTAAACATTCCAGATAAGATGTTCGCATCCGTTTTATCTAAAACTATTTTTACTAAGTATTGTCCACCTGTATTTTTAGCAGATGTACTAACCTCCGTAACTTTTCCTTTCAATGTCTGATTAATAGATTTAACTAAAACATCTACAGTTGTACCAGTTTTAATTTCTGAAATTTCAGTTTCAGGAACCATAGCCATCACTTCAAAACTTCCTGGCGTTTCAATACTGATTAAAGGAACACCTGGATTTGCCATATTACCTTCTTCCACGTTTTTACTAGTTACCGTTCCGCTGAAAGGTGCGGTAAGATTGCTATAAGCGAATTGTGCGTTGATTTCGTTTTTCATTTGCTTTGCCGACTCTAATCGCGCTTTTGCCATTTCGAAATTGGCGGTCTTATCATCCATTTCCTTTTGAGAGGCGCTTTGCTCTGCGAATAAATTCTGAAAGCGATTATAATCTTTTTGAGCGTTGTTAAAGGCTACTGTTGCTTCTGTAATTCCTGCATTTACTTGAGCTCTTTTTGCTTGTAAATCGGCATTATTAATTGATACTAAAAGTTGACCTTTACGTACTTTATCACCTACATTTACGTGAACTTTGTTTACGTAACCCATCATTCTAGTACTTAATTCTGCACTATTTGCTGCCTGAATTTTTCCGCTTACCGATAAAAACGGCGAATTAGAATTTGCTTCTACTTGACTCGTTTTTACAACAATTGCAGGTGAATTATCTGCAACCGCTTTTTTGTCTTCACTACCGCAACTGGCTAATAACAATGCTATAGATAATGTTAAGATGGTATATATTTTTTTCATTTTTAAAATTGTGTATTATTTAGGTCCTGTTTGCTTCGCAATGTGTTTTCGTCTAAAATAGATTAGTCAATATTCGTCTCCTCAAGCACAGTCGAGAAGTTTTAGCCCTTAGTTAAAAATTGTAAATAAGCTTGTGCGTAATTGTATTCAAATATGGTTTGATAATATTCCAATTGCTTTTGTGCGTATTGCGTTTCAGCTAACAATAAATCGGATGTTTTTTCTAAACCTTCTTTGAACCGGTTGGTGCGTATCCTTAACGATTCCTCGGATTGTTCCAAAGCCAATAGGTTTAATTTCAATTTATTTTCAGCATCTAAAAAAGCGCGTTTTGCTTTATTCAATTCTAAATTACTTTGCGACACATATTGCTTGTACTCTAACTTAGATTTTTCAAATTCAGCTTTACTTTTTTGCGCTTTACCAAAACGTTTAGATCCTTGAAAAATATCCCAACTTAATTGAGCCCCAAACAAATAGCCGTTTGCATCTGCTTGAAAAATTTGATCGTCGTATAATTCGTAGCTTCCAAAAGCATTCAACCTTGGTAGAAAAGCCATCTTATCTGCTTTATTCATGGCTTCATAAGCATTAGACGCCAATTCCATCGCTTTGATATCAGAACGATTTTCAGAAACCTTTGGATCGGTCATAGAAACCACTTCAACAGTTAGACTATCTGTTGGTGTATAAATCACATAACTTTCATCATTCATTAAGAAAGACAAATAGTTTGAAGCATTTTGCACATTACTTCTTGCCGATTGTAATTGATTTTGAACTTCAGTAACTCTTACCTCGACATTTAAAACATCTGCACGTTGTAAATAGCCTTGTTTAAAACTATTATCTGCTAATGCTTTATTAGCGTTTGCGGCATCAAGTGCTTTTTCTAAAACTGCAACTCCTTTATAGGCTAATTGTAATTGCATATAAGCTTTCTCTACTTCGAAAGCTAGATACTCTTGGGTTCGGTCCGTTTTTAAAGACATCGCTTCCATTTTAGATTTAGCCGCTTTTCGTTGGTAAATACCATCTAAATTTATTAATGGCTGCTGTATCTCTATTTTAGTTGAAAAGTTTTGAATTTGAGAAGGGTTATTTAATAAGGCCGGATTAAAGTCGTTCTGCGTTAAAATCTCTTGATTCAATTTAGATCCAAAAGCCATTAATGGATTAGTTGTTGCAATCCCTGTATGGCTTGCTGTGATATTTGGTAGAAACACAGCATTGGTTTGATTATAATCGGCTTTTGCTTGATTAAACTCTTCCTGAGAAATCTTAATACTTGTGTTTTTTTCTGAAACTTTGGCTAAAACTTCTTCTTTAGTGATAGGCACTAAATCTTGCGCTTGGAGTGAAAAGCCCAAAGTCAAAAAAGTTATAAGTAAGTAATAGGTTCTTTTCATTTGTATTCTATTTAGTAGTACAAATGTAGACCTAATAAAAGATATGTTTAGTAACAAAGGTTACTTAAGAAAAAAAGGCACCTATAAATACATATACGTGCCTTTTAACAACCAACCAAAAACACTGAAAACAAAAGAAGGAATTAACTAATATGGGTATCCAAATTGTAACTTCGGATTCTATTTAATCATCTAAAGAGGCATGTTTTGAATAATTGCATAGTCGTTTCACTTCATCCAAAGCACGATTAATGCGTTTTTCTGAAATCCCTATGCTTTTCATTTCATGAGTGGCATCTAGTAACTCTTTCACCAAAATAACGTCCTTTTTAATAAGTAAGTGCTTTTCTTTTTTAGATAATGAGGTTAAGGTGGTTACAGGGTACAAAGCCAAAGAGTCTATATTGGCTTTTAAACCATTGTTTTTAGGATAATCCCAACCTAACATGGTTAATCCAACACATCTGCCATAATTTAAAGCATCTTGTGAAAACCTTGTATTAGTGACCAACCAGCCTTGTTTCAAATGGGTTTTGTTTTTAGGATTTGAATTCCATTGCTTCTGAATATCTAAGAATCTTGAATTAATGTACAATGGGACTTGCACACTACTCGACCCTCTAGCATCGGAATGAAACTTACATTCTATTGCGTAAACATTGCCCTCTTTTTCAGCCAAGACATCTATTTCATGAGTAACACACGCTCCTTCTAAAATAATGCTGACTTGGGTTTTATATCCATTTTCTTTTAATAAAGCCGCAATCATACGTTCAAAAGGATAGCCCGTAGGGCCTAAATCAAAAATGGCACGTTTCAAACTATAGCGTGAAGCACAAACCTTGTTATGCTTTTTTAATAAGGCAAATGCTTTCTTGTAGATTTCATTGGTTGACATCCCATTATATATAACGGGTTGAATTCCTTCAATGATAGTTTCAATAACATCTTTAGATGCGCCTGCAGATCTAAGCGAATGTTTTAATTTTTCGAAGGAAAAAAGCTCCATCTCATCATTACCCTTTTTAATATAAATTTGCTTTTCCATACTATTTTATAGTTTTAAAATCTTAATATTTCTGTCATTATTCCAAATCGAATAACAGATATTTGATGTTCGAAATAAATATTGTAATAATCCATTCCATGATAAAACTGGACAAATAACCCAATATCTTCTAAAAATTTTGGATGATAGTAAAAGGTAATACTTGCATTAAATCTATCCAAATCAAAAATGTCTAAATCATTATAATTATCTAACATAAACGTTGCTTCCGCTTTTAATGAAAAATTAGCTTTATCACTATGAGAATCAGTTAAAGGGAACTTAAACGATGTAAATGAATTATGCCAACGCAGTCCGCTATACTTGCCTTTTAGTTCTCGTGACATCCTGCTTTTAGGATAAATTTCAATTGAACTTTTTATAGTTTTAATGGCTTTTAATTGGTTACTATATGCTGTTTTAAGAAATCCAAATTCCAAGAAATTAGTGGCAAAATTTCCTGTTCGTAAATTGATGGTATTATCGTCATTATAAAAATCACCATCTTGTCCATTAGAATGATGTGCTATTTTTCCGAAAAAAACCAAGTAACTAAGAGCCTCATATTTATTGGCTAAATAATACACTGAAATCTGCGGAATATAACTTGGTGTGCGAACAGGATAGGATTCTGCATTATACATCCTGATTGTTATTTGAGGTTTTAAAACAGCCATAAGTTTCGAGTCCTTCCGTTTTCTAATAACAAATGATGGGTTTACATTGGCTTCGAACATTAAGGGTTCTATATTTCCAATATCTGTTGGAAATGTAATGTAACTATCGCTTTGATTGATTAGAGCTATTTTAGACAAATCCAGTTGTGGAAGTGTATCTATATCTTTTTGTGAAAAAGCAAAATGTACAGACCATAATAGGAAAAACAATATGTACGTTCTCGTTTTCATTTATATAGATTTAATTTATTTTAATCTTTGTCTTTCGAGCCACTAACAATCCATGAAATAATTCCCTTTTCGTTTGTAAATTCTGCAATTAATACACCTGCCAAATGGATAACTATAAATGCAATTAGATAGTAAATACCAAGTATGTGGATTTCTTCCATTGGCTTTTTCAAATCTTTTGGTCCTAATTCTATAATAAGTCCAGTTACAAGCGAAACCATAACAAAGACATAAAAAATGATATATGTCCATTTCTGAATTCTCTTCTTTGTAGATAGATTTTTACTCAAAGGATTTTGAATCTTCATTTGTCCGAATGCAGGAAGTATGAAACGAATACTAAATAATCCAACCAATATATAACCCATATAAATATGCCAATTCCACATGGGTTGTCTTATCTTTTTCGCTAAAACAATGAGTTGATCTTGAGATAAACTCTGTTCTGTACTAATCAAGTAATTTTCAATGATAGCTGCCATATTATACTTATTCATCCATGTTAATCGCAAAAAAATAGTGATTAACAACAGTAAAAATGAAACAGCTATAGCCCAATGAATTATGCGATATATTTTAGAATACTTTAATTTTTCCATGATGTTTGTTTTTAATTTGATGTACTATTTTGTTTTATACTGAAAAATGCTATTAGCGCGAAACTTAACGTCACCAACATTCTAAATATCATGGCTTTTACTATTTTTGCTTCATATATTCCGTCATTACTAATGTGGAATTGCAATGCAATAAAAGCAATAATTAAAACACTCAAGGCAATAATTAATATCCAAAACGTCCAATTTGCTCTTTTTAAAAAACCGTAAGCAGCGAATAAGTATAAAATGCTACAGATAAAGTTTGCCCAAACTATAAACAGTACATAGTTTCCTTCTTTGGCTCTAATGCCAAACCAATCGAAAATTACAGAGCTACTTAAAAATAAAGTGAGCAATGCAAACAGCGCTAAAATAGTTGCACTTACCGTGTTGATGATTTTTTTATTTTTCATTTGATAACGATTTATTAGACGATTCACCAAGCCACCATTTTGGCTTGTCTTGTTTTGTAACTAAACCGAATTTTTTAATGGAATATTTTTCGATTTGTTTGATTACATCTTCCACAGAATCGGTTACAAAAAGTAGTTTCATATCTTCTGGACTGATACTTTCATTTTTAGCCATTAATTGAATATGTTCACATAACTCTTTATGATAAACCGAATCGAAAATAACAACCGGAAAATCTTGGATTACTTTGGTTTGTATTAAAGTTAGTGCTTCAAACAATTCGTCTAAAGTCCCTATTCCCATAGGCATGACCACAAAAGCGTAAGAATATTTTACCAGAATTACTTTACGTAAAAAGAAGTATGGAATATCTATCCATCTATGAAGGTAAGGGTTTGTTTTTTGTTCAAAAGGTAAAATAATATTACAACCAACCGAGTTTCCTCCAGCTTCAAACGCACCTTTATTGGCCGCTTCCATTATACCTGGTCCGCCACCTGTCATTACTGTAAATCCTGTTTTTGCTAAAGCAGCTCCAATCTTTTCGGCAATTTTATAATGTTCAGAATCATTAGTAAATCTTGCAGAACCAAATACCGTAACACATGGTCCAATAAAATGCATTTTTCTGAAGGCTTTTATGAAATTGAAAAAGACTTTAAATGCAAAGGATAATTCTTTAAAACGCGATAGAGGACCTCTTACAAACAAAGATTCATTTCTAGATAACTTTATTTTTTCTTCAGTCTTCATATCTCATGTTTTTAGTTTGTCTTTTTATAACTCCATACCGCTAAGCCATTCATAATTACAGCATAAAGCAGTGTTTTTGATAATTGCGGAAGAATATCCATAAATCCAGAACCTTTTAACATCACCATTCGCATCACTTCTACAAAATATTTAATTGGGTTAAACTCTGTAAGCATCTGAGCCCATTCTGGCATACTCTCAATTGGGGTGAATAAACCACTCATTAAAATGAAAATCACGGTAAAAAACCAAGCGATAAACATAGCTTGTTGTTGTGTGTCTGTGAAATTGGAGATAAACAAGCCTATTCCTAAAATCACCAATATATAAATAGAAGTGTATAGATACATAAGTGGTAAACTACCTAGCATAGGAACATCAAAAATGAGTTTAGCAATAATTAAACCTATACTTAACAAGCCCATTCCTATTAACC
>JBLWWH010000035.1:0-15306 GCA_048268105.1 Weeksellaceae bacterium | reverse complement strand
TAGAAAAATTAATTAATAACAGAAGAGTTAGAAAGTTTGGCTACATTAGTCCGATAGAAAAACTAAAATCTACTTGGTCAGTTGCACTTATAACTTGAACATGGCAATTACTTCTTATTTACTTTTTTAATATACTTTTCTAGGGCCATAGCCATAGAAGGTGTCTCTGGCGTAGGAACAGGAATATCTATTTTTAAACCTACTTTTTTGGCTTCGGCAACAGTTGTTTTCCCAAAAGCTGCAATTTTTGTATTCTCTTGTTTGAAATCAGGGAAATTCTCTAATAAAGATTTAATGCCTGACGGGCTAAAGAATACCAAAATATCATATTTCACATCAGTTAGATCAGATAAATCACTACAAACTGTATGATACATAATAACACGTTGCCAATTCAATTTCTCAGAGTTCATTACTTTTACGATCTCTGGTTTTAAAGTATCAGATGATGGTAAAAGAAACTTTTCGTCTTTGTGTTTTTTAAGAATAGGTTTTAGGTCTGTAAAAACTTTTCCACCAATGTAAACCTTACGCTTTCTGTAAACGATATATTTCTGTAGATAATAAGCTACTGCTTCTGACTGACAAAAATACTTCATAGCATCCGGCACAGGAAATCTTAATTCCTCCGCTAATCTAAAATAGTGATCAACGGCATTTCTACTGGTAAGCACAACAGCAGTATATTTTGCTAAATCCACCTTCTGCTGACGGATATCTTTGGCAGATAATCCTTCAACATGAATAAAGGGTCTAAAATCAACTGTAACTTTTTGGGTTTTACTAAGGTCAAAATAAGGTGAAGAATCCGTTGTTGGCTTCGGCTGAGATACCAGAATAGATTTTACTCTCATAGTTTTCTTTTGGTTTTAACACTATCCATTCCAATGGTTTATAACATACAGAACAGGTAGGATTTCGAGCATGCAAAGGTACAAAATAAAATAATACGAACCATACAAGCCGTTCAAGCCATTTTTACGTAATTGAAAGATATACTCAAATAAATTCATGATAACCAAGATGCCTAAAGAGATGTAGAACATTATTTTTTGATCTATATCTGAATAATATAGAAACATGACCGAAACCAAGAGTGCCAATACGCCAAATAACCGAAAATAAATTTTGGCTTTTATAATATCCCGATAATACTCATCGAGGCCTAACAGATAGACTAATAAGGTGTTAGCTATAAAACGTATAAAAAGCCATAGAAAAACAATACCAAATAAATTAAACACAGGTGGCCAATCCAAAATATTCCAATTTAGTTGGGTAAAAGGATAAAACACCAAACTTATGAGCATAATGAGCATTACATTGGTCATTAAAGCAAATGGTAAAAAATTCTCCTGATTCTCCTGGAAAATAGTAAGTGTTCCTAATGAAGCATAATTACGCTGGAACATGATTCGTGATACTCCTAATAGGAGAATTATGCTTAAAAGGACGATAAAAACCCACGAATTATCCGTGAAAGATCTTGCAATTGGCTCCAAATTTGAATTGTTTTACGGCAAATTTATGAAATTATCTTGTTAACCTTTGTTATCTTTGCGCGATGCCAGACAAACTAGTAATTATACCTACCTATAACGAAAAAGAGAACATCGAACGTATTCTCAATGTTACTTTAGAATTGCCCGATGCGTTTCACATTTTGGTGGTAGATGATTCTTCGCCTGATGGAACCGCGAATATTGTTAAGGATTTGATGCTTAAGTATCCGCGCAGACTGTTTCTAGAGGAACGTAAAGTTAAGGATGGCTTAGGAAGAGCTTATATTCATGGTTTTAAATGGGCCTTAGCTCAGAGGTATAATTATATTTTTGAGATGGATGCCGACTTTTCGCATAACCCAAATGATTTACCAAAACTCTGGAAAGCATGTGTAGATGGTGCAGATATGTCGATAGGATCACGCTATTCTCAAGGGGTGAATGTGGTAAATTGGCCTATGAAAAGAGTATTGCTTTCTTACTTTGCTTCTAAATATGTTCGCTTTTTTACGAGCATGCCGATTCATGATACCACAGCAGGTTTTGTCTGTTATACGCGAAAGGCTCTAGAAAGTTTAGATTTAGATAGGGTTAAGTTTAAAGGCTATGGTTTCCAAATAGAAATGAAATATAAGGTATGGAAAAAGGGATTAGAAGTTGTTGAAGTGCCTATTATATTTACGGATAGAACATTCGGCGAATCAAAAATTAGTAATTCTATTGTTAAAGAAGCTGTTTTTGGAGTGATTGAGCTGAGAATTAAAAGCATGTTAGGGCGATTATGAAAAATCTAGTCATCTATACACTTTTGCTATTCACTTTTTTGGCTTGCAATAAAGAAATGGAGAAGCCAAGAGATTTAATCCCCAGAGAAACCATGGTGTCAATTCTGAAGGATGTATATGTTTTTAAACAAGTTAAGAATTATAGAGTTTCCAAAGATATTCCTGCCGAAGAGGAGGCTAATATTGAAGTGCTGAGAAAACATCATGTTAGTCTAGATCAATTTCAAAGATCTTATCAATATTATATTATCGATAATGCTGCATATGACGTTCTATTAGATGAAGTTAAAAGTGAATTACAAGAAGAACTCCCAGTTGAAGCTTTAGAAGCTAAAGAGATTGACAAAACACTTCCACCTTCTGCCCAGTAGGTATTGCTATAAGACAATTTACAATCCATAGCTTTCCCTGAACATAATCAATAAAAAAAGGCGATAAATGAATGCCGCCTTTTTGAAATTTAATTTATTTAATGTTCTAATTCACCATGATTATTTGATAATAAACTTAGTGGCTGCCATTTGTTTTTCGTTATAAACCTTAATAAAATAAACACCCGTAGGCAAGTCCTCTACATTAAAAGTATAACGATTTAGCTCAGATGCATTATTAAACGTATATCGCTTAATAGCAGCACCATTCGTATCATAAATCTGCAAGTTTAATTTTTGCATTTCATTTTCTAAATTAACTTTAAAAATACCATTAGTTGGATTAGGTAAAACAGACAATTTATTGTCAATAACCGGTTGAACTTCTTTCGTGCTCAAAACTCCCAATGGATTATTACTCTTGTACACTGCATAAGCGCCAATTCTATAGTGTGGATTATAACCATCATTACAATCTGCACAAGTCACTCCACTAACACATTCCGGGTTATTTGGATGGCAATAATCTACATAGCCTAGCTCAAACTCATAATCAAAAACAAAACTTTCTCCAATATGTGGTGTAAGATCATATAAATACGGTTTTGCGATGGCGCCTGGACACCAACCAGCTCTTGCGTGATACCAAGTTCCCATTTGTCCTGTACAACCGTCGGGGTTTGGATTACAAGTAACTCTCATACTTTGATCGAAAGTGTTCACCTCATTTACGTTGAAATGATGATTTGCATAATAAAACTCAGCTGCGTTGCCCGTATTATTGGCGCCCCAACCATGTCCTGTAGTAACTACCCTAAAGCTTGCTTCCTCAGTGCTCAGCGGTGCAGCAATAGTAGCTTGTGGAACGGGTTGCAAATTAGTCAAATCACCAAAATTATACGTTCCATGCCATACTTCCTCTATTTCAGAGTATCTGTATTCCGGCGTTCCTTGGTAATAATGAAGCTTCAACTCAAGCTCCCATCCACCGGTTCCCCAAGTTTCGATGTACATTCTAAACTCTACTTCTCCCTGTAATATGCTTGCAAAGTCAGTTACATCTAATTCGTGATCACAAGCAACACCATAAGGTGTTATATATCGAATTAATTCTACCCATTTACCATCAGGATTTTTAATCTGTAAATAACCTAATCTATCCCAATCGTCGCATCCTCCTGGTACATTTGGACAGCTAACATTAAACTCAGCCAAAATTTGGTCGTAAGCGCCAACAAATTGTGGCATTTCATAGGTTCCATAATACCATTGTGAACCAATAGAACCAAAGTCGATTACCGCATTTTGTAAAGTCGTAACCTCTCGAGTATTGATGGTATTAGAAACCTCAACAGTTTTAAACAAAGATTGTGTCATACCGTTGCTAGCATAGGATTTTATCTCAATATTGTGAGAGCCATACGCACTTGGCGTCCACCATGCAAAATAAGAATTATTAGCCTCTTCAGTTTCTAGTAATTCTCCATTTACATAGAACTCCATATGCGTAATGCTCAAGGCTTCATCCTCTGCAATAACAGAACTTGCGGTTAATTTATAAGCATACAATGATGGCATTTCGATCGGATAAGTTGAGGTTATTCTAGTAAGGATTTCAGGCTGAATTGTTGAAAGGTCTACCACATCAAAACTTCTGAAAACTTCGCTTAAATAATAGTCTGTGCTTTCCTCTTGGTAAGCACGAACTTCTACTATTCCGCCATCTCCTGTGAGGCTTAAAGTGCTACCTGAAACGGTTGCTGGTCCTGAAATAACTTCATATTGAATAGGTGTATAAGTATTAGAAGATGCACTTAATTCAAAATCATTATCTGTGGTGTAGTGCTGTTCAATTTCATTAAATACTAGAACTTGATTGTTTTGACCTGTTGGGAAACAATCACTCCCCGAAATTTGAGTTGCTTTAATTTCTGAAATAGCCACGTGATTATCGTTGGAATAATTTGTGTTAAAAACCAATTTAAAATATTGAGCATTAACAGCGCCAAAATCAAAAGATGCTGTTTGGCCTGTATCATTAGGATTAGGATAAATTAAATCTCCTGCGGCTTGTAGCGGTTCCCAAGTTTCTCCATCTAAACTTAAATATAATTCATAGCCCTTTGCCTTATTATAAGGATTGTCCTGTCTAGATCTAATAGAAATACCATTAATGGGGTAAACAGCACCCATATCGATACTAATAAAATGCGGAAATTCAGCAGTGTAATTTTGCCATCTGGTATGCCAAAAAGTACTATTGTTGTTATCAATGCTGTGAATTGCACGACCATTATTTGGGCCTTCACCGGTAGTTTCTTCTGTATCAACGGAGTGAACAGACCACCCAGTCCTGTTGATTTCTAAGTTTTCGCACTGTGCCGACAAAGCGACAACTAGAAAGCTTAAAAGTAAAGTAAATGTATGTTTCATATAAAAGTATTTTTAGAATTCTAAAAATAAGTAATTTAAAATTTATAAAGATAGCTGGGGTACTGTTTATTATTAGAAAACTTAAGAATTTAGTCGAAAATTTGATTTAAAATCCCTAAAATCAGTCTGATTTAATTTGCTTGTTATATTTTTGTACTTTTGATTGAATAAATTATTATGAGTGGATCATTAAATAAGGTAATGTTAATTGGGAACTTAGGCGATGATGTCAAAATACATTACTTCGACGACAAGAATTGTATTGCTCGCTTTCCTATGGCTACCAATGAAACCTATACGCTTAAAGAAAGTAATGAACGTGTTACTCAAACAGAATGGCACCGAGTAGTTACTAGAAATAGGTTGGCAGAGCTATGCGAAAAATATTTATCTAAAGGTGATACCGTTTTTGTTGAAGGTAAAATAAAAACCAGAAAATGGAATGATAATGGTGTAGATCGTTATCAAACAGAAATTCATGCTGAGACCATTCAATTCTTAAATACTAAAAAATCGAGTGGACAAAGCGATGAGGCTTCTTATACAAGACCTAATGAAGATTCTAAGTCAGATTCAAAAGTGAATGATTCGAATGAGGATAATACTTCAAACGAATTAGATGATGATTTGCCGTTTTAACTTCATTAAGATTTTTAACTAAATAATTTAAATTGGAACCCGAACCCACGAGTTTATTATTCTTTTTACAAAGTTACTCTTCAGCTACAGTAACCCTAGAAATTTTTGCCTTAATCATTCTGCTTTTCTTATCCGCACTAATGTCTGGATCGGAGGTGGCTTTCTTTTCATTGAAGAAAAAAGACATCGATGTAGCCAAGGATGATAAACAACCACGCATTGAACTTATTCAGAAATTACTTAGGAATAAGAAGAAACTTCTAGCAACCATTTTAGTTGGAAACAACTTTATTAATATTGGAATTGTTTTGCTTTCAGCTTATTTGTCAGCAAATATGATTCACCCTTACTTAGAAGGTTTAAGCTTTTTGGGGATTAATTTTACGGTTATTTTTGATGTAATTATTATTACATTCATCTTGTTATTATTTGGAGAAATTATACCTAAAATATATTCTGCTCAAAATGCTTTAAAATACTCTCAATTTTCGGCGCCAGCTATTCAATTTGCTCAATTACTAACGAAACCTATCGCACTTCCTTTAATGTCGATGAGTAATGTACTTGAAAACAACCTTAAAACATCTCATAAAATATCAGTAGATCAGCTTTCGCAAGCCTTGGAGTTAACTTCAGAAGACGCTATGACCACTTCAGAAGAACAGAAGATATTAGAAGGAATTGTAAGCTTCGGAAACACAGAAACTCGTCAGATTATGACACCACGTGTAGATATGTATGCGCTGCGATTGAACATGACTTTTGATCAGGTAATTCATGGTGTTTCTGACAAAGGATTTTCTCGTGTTCCGGTATATGATGATAATATCGACGAAATTAGAGGAATTTTATATGCTAAGGATTTATTGCCTTATTTGAATAAAGAAGAAGTGGATTGGGTGAAATTGCTTCGTAAACCATTTTTTGTATCAGAGAATAAAAAGTTAGACGATTTGCTAAGTGATTTTCAAGATAGAAAAACCCACTTGGCAGTGGTGGTAGATGAGTATGGAGGAACATCTGGGATTGTATCTTTAGAAGATGTATTAGAAGAGGTTGTTGGAGATATTTCGGATGAGTTTGATGATGAACAAATTTATTATTCCAAGTTAGATCATGATAATTTCTTATTCGAAGGGAAAACTTCTCTAAAGGATTTCTTTAGGTTGATGGAAGTTGAGGAAGAGGATTTGTTCGATGATCATAAAGGTGAAGCAGAAACCTTAGCTGGCTTTGTTTTAGAAATTGCACAAGAAGTACCCAATAGAAGGCAAAAAATAACGTTTGAGAATTACGTTTTCGCAATTGAATCTTTAGATAAAAAGAGGATTAAACGAATTAAAGTTACACGAACCCCAAGAGTAGAAGAAAATCAAGATGATGAATAAGTTGATGTTGCTATTTAGTGTTTTATTCTTATTTGTAGCCTGCAAAGATGAAAGTATTCCAAAGCCTTATGGAAATGTTAGGTTAGAATATGCTGAGGCTAATTATATCGATTTTAAAACCGAATGTTCTTATACTTTTGAGTACTCTGATAGAGTGCAAAAAAAGCCTAAAGACTCATTATGTGCCTATGATTTATATTATCCAAAATTAAAAGCTACAATCTATTTGACCTATGAAGAAATAGGCGAAGAAGGTATAGTTTCCCTTATTCGTGATGCTGAAAAAGCAGTTTACGAGCCTCATACAACCAAAGCGGAATATATTGAGCCTAAATTAATCGTCCGCCCGAATGAAAAAGTTTATGGGACATTGTATGCCTTAGGTGGAGAATCAGCTATGAACTATCAATTTCACGTAACAGATAGCACCAAAAACTTCTTGAGAGGTGCGGTTTACTTTAGATCGCATCCAAAACCAGATTCTTTATCTCCTGCTTTGGATTACATTAGAAAAGATGTAGAACATTTAATGGAGACAATTCGCTGGAAATAGATTTCAAGTAAAATTTAATTCAGCTTAATTTAAGCTTCCTTTTGCTTTTTGTAAAACCAAATTGCTGGAACAAGAATCAGTAGCATGATAGGTTGTAGTAGAAACCTTCTCACATAAAACCCTGCTGTGAACACTTCTTTAAATTCTATATGTATAAAGTAAGAGTATAGAGTAATAAAGGGTACAAAGAAAATTAATAAGATTAAAAAGGAGAATTTTAAAATCTTAATATCATTAAAAATCAGTTGAATAATTCCTAAAGTTATCACTGCATTTAAAGCGTATCTACTACTTATACTCAAAAGATGCTTGCCCAATTGAATTTCTGGGAAATCCGCGTGATGGAAATCTCCTTTAAAAAAGGCCAAAACAGGATCATAGAAAAGCTGTGTTTCATATTTACGAACCATTACCAAGCCAATGATTAATATCACAACCAATAAACCTTTTAGGATTTTCATTTCTTAAATGCGAATTTATTGACCCAAATAAACCATAAAACCACAACCATTCCATAGATAATCCCTGGAAATAAATAATCATGAGCACTTTTAGAATGCTCTGGCAGGTGTCTATAAATGTAGGTTAATAAGCCAATTCTGAAAATATTGGTAACCAACAAAAGCACCAATCCGCCAAGGACATAGCTTAAGGTTCTAAGGATTCCATTTGAAAATGCAACGATAAAGGAAATGAAAATAATTACGACTGAAAGAGCATTACAACCTTCGTTGACCATTGAAGCAAATTCGCCATCAAGAAAAAATCTTTTATGTGTTTCACCTTCTATTTGCATTGTGTAGGCATCAAAACCAAATGCTCTCATTAAAGATGCAGAAACATCAGCCATCCAACTTGTAATGGGATCTGTTATGTTTTGCTCATATAAATAAGGTTGTAAATACCAACTATAAATAACGGTAAGGACGATATAAACCAAAAAGAATTTGGCAATAAATATTAAAATAGGTTTAAATTCCTTCCACATAAATGCAAAAATACGAAGATTTAATTCACTAATTTTGTCAAAATAAAATTAAATGAATCCCATGCATAAACGTTTAGACACAATTTTAAGCTCAAAACAAGCAACTAACACAAAACTTCAAATGATTTGTCAGTTATTACATGACGAATTTGAACATTTTAATTGGGTTGGATTTTATTTCAAAAATGGCGATAAAGATGAACTGAAGTTAGGTCCATATGTTGGGGCTGCAACCGATCACACAATAATTCCATATGGTAAAGGTGTTTGTGGACAAGTAGCTGTGAGCAATGAAACGATGCTTGTAAATGATGTTCATGAAGAGTCAAATTATCTTGCATGTAGTATCGAAACCAAAGCCGAAATTGTAGTTCCTATTTTTAAAGATGGAGTTAATATCGGGCAAATTGATATAGATTCTCATTACAAGGATTCCATCACAGCAGAGGATAAAGCCTTATTAGAAGATTTAATGACCAAAGTGGCTGAAATTCTATAAACAAAAACGCATTTCGTAACTTTGTCAATCTGAAATAAATCGAATGAAAAATAAAGTGATTTTAATGATTCTTGATGGTTGGGGACAAACCCAAAACCCTCAAGTTTCTGCCATAGCCCAAGCCAATACACCATTTATAGATAGTTGTTATGAAAACTATGCACACGCAGAATTAGATACTTCGGGTACTGCGGTTGGTTTACCAGCAGGTCAAATGGGGAATTCAGAAGTTGGACACATGAATATCGGTGCGGGACGTGTGGTTTATCAAAATCTTGAAAAAATCAATATCGCCGTTAGAGATGGTTCATTAGCGCAACAAGAAGAGTTGAAAAAAGCTTTTGAATACGCTAAAAACAATGATGTGAAGGTTCACTTTATGGGTTTGGTTTCAGATGGTGGTGTTCACTCGCATATCAATCACTTAAAAGGATTGTTGGATGCTGCGAAAAATGAGGGATTACAAGATGTTTTTGTTCACGCGTTTACGGATGGAAGAGATTGTGACCCACATAGTGGGAAAGGATTTATTGCGGATATAATGGACTATATGGATCATTCTGTAGGTAAGTTAGCTTCTATTACCGGAAGATACTATGGAATGGATCGTGATAAGCGTTGGGAGCGCGTTAAGTTTGCCTATGATGCGATAATCAATGCCATGGGGACGCATACTTCTGATCCTATTCAAGAAATACAGAATTCTTATGATGAAGGAATTTCAGATGAGTTTTTGAAGCCTATTATCTGCTTAAACGAAGATGGAGAGCCACAAACCAAAGTAGAAGATAGAGATGTGGTAATTTTCTTTAACTTTAGAACAGACAGACCTCGGCAAATTACAGAAGCCTTAATGGTAAGGGATTTTGGAGAGTATAACATGAAAACACTTGATTTGTATTTTGTCACTATGACAAGTTACGATGAGGAGTATAAAAACATTCATGTTATATACAAAGAAGACACGTTGAGTGACACCATGGGGGAAGTCCTTGAAAAACATGGAAAAAATCAGATTCGAATAGCAGAAACAGAAAAGTACCCACATGTTACATTTTTCTTTTCAGGAGGTAGAGAGGATGCTTTTGTAGGAGAATCAAGAATCCTATGTCCTTCTCCAAAGGATGTTGCGACTTATGATTTAAAACCAGAAATGGCAGCTTACGACATTAGAGATAGTATCATTCCTGAATTAGAAAAAGGTGAAGCAGATTTTATTTGTTTAAATTTTGCTAATGCAGATATGGTTGGTCATACAGGAGTTTTTGAAGCGGCGATTAAGGCTTGTGAAGTTGTAGATGAATGTGCTCAGAAAGTAGCTGAAACAGCATTAGGAAATGGGTATTCAGTGGCAATAATTGCTGACCATGGAAACTCAGATAAGATGATCAATGAGGATGGCTCACCTAATACACAGCACACAACCAATCCAGTTCCGTTCTTTTTTGCGACTCCTCAGGGAAATGCAAAAATTTCGAACGGTAAATTAGGTGATTTAGCTCCAAGTTTGTTGAAATGGATGAATGTTCCTGTTCCAGAGGCTATGACAGGAAATATTATTATAGAAGAAATTTAAGATGACAGAAAGTAAGATTATTGCCGTTGATTTTGACGGAACTATTGCAGATGATGCTTATCCAAAAGTGGGTAGAGCAAAGATGTTTGCTTTTGAAACTTTAAGAAAGTTACAAGAAGATGGTCATAGATTGATACTTTGGACTTATCGTCACGGGCAAACATTAGACGATGCGGTTGAGTTTTGTAGAGAAAATGGAATTGAATTTTATGCCATCAACACCAGCTTTAGTGGAGAAAACTATGATCCAGCAAAAGCAAGTAGAAAATTAAACGCAGATATTTTTATTGATGATAGAAATTTAGGTGGTTTCCCTGGTTGGGGCGAAGTTTATCGCATTATTACAGAAGGATTAGAATTCGATTTAGATGAACACACAAGAGAGCCAGATAGAAAGAAGAAAAATTGGTTTGGGTTTTAAATGTTCCACATAAATTTCACCAATAAATATCTGGGTTGTATAAAAGTTTCAACCTCTGAAATTATTTGTTCAGAAAATGTATTAAACACCCTAGATTGTGTGTTGAATACATTTTCTACATTTATACTAAATGAATATGCCTTGTCTTGATTGAAATAACCCATGCCCAATCCACCTAGTAGGAATTGATTTTTACTACCGTTATCGGACGAATAATTTGTGTTTTCCACATTTACAGAAAAATCAAAGAACTTATAGAATTGATATTTTAAACTCAAATGCTGACTCAAATTCTGTGTAATTCTTTTGTTGTCAGATGATTCGAACCATTTTTTATTGTACTTCAAGTGTGATTCAATTTCCAGTTTTTCTGAAAAATGTTTTAGTCCGAATTTTGTAAGAAACTTTAATCTATGGTTTTTTAATAAGTATGAGTTAGTTAAAATCGTATAATTTTCATTCCTCACTTCTTGTTCTAAGATGAAGTTCAAGTTTTTAATGATCCCTTTTTCTATGTCATAAGAAAACTTCCATGAGTTTTTAGGGTTTTTCAGAATAAACGGCTTAGACACCTGGTTTACTTGTGTTTGTGTTATGGAGTTAACCAAACCTTTACTTGTTTTAAGAAAACTGAATTCTGTGTTGAACCACAACTTATAGTATTTGATACTCTTGTTGTATTTTAATGATACATTATGATTTGTTTCTAAACCTAGATTCTCACTTCCTTTAAAAAGATAAAACGGACTTAACAAAACATAGTTTTCAAGGTAATTGGTGAAATCTATTTCTTTGGGTAAGTAGGAGTATCGGAAAAATAATTGCTCAGATTTTCTGAAATGATATTCTACGTTGATATCTGTTTGGAAATTGAGATTATTACTTTGATTTATGTTATTTTTTTTATGGTTGAGGTAGTAAAGCCCAAATCCAAAATTGGTTCTAATTTTATTTTTGTTAAAAGATAAATAAGGAATAAGGTTGACCGAATAACGTTTAAAATCCGAATTATTTAAATAATCGGCACCTGCAGAAATAAATTGATTGTCTTCTAGGTATGATATATTCGAGTCATATTTTAGTTTTTGCAAATAAAGAGAGAAATCTGTTGTGATGGACCAGTTAGAATTGAATTTATAGGCGTGTTTATAGGAAAAATCTGCATTAAAATTTTCTTTATTTATGTCTTGCTTAAATTCAGAAGCATTGTCATTACCTACGACTATGATGGGAGTTTGGTTTTCCTCGTTTATTAAAAGTTGGTCTGCAGAATTTTCTAATTCAATATTAAGTCCAAAGAAACCGTAGTTCTTATGATTGTATTTATGGTGCATTTCCAGATTTTGTTTAATAGACAAAAGCTCAGCTTGTTTACTTTGGTATGCGGAAGAGTTTGTATCCGCATACGATTGCATCATTCTACTATCTTGATGAGATGTGCGGTTCTTTAAAAGCATATCATAAAAGAACTCCGTATTGGTGTTTCTTTTATAGACTGAATTAATCTGAAATATGTAATTTTTATTTCTTAAATTTTCCTTTGTTTCTCTTTCTTCTCTTAATGTACCTGATTCTAAAATGTATTGATAATTATTAATAGACCTACTTGACAAGTCAAGATCATCAAAAATTAAATATGATTGAAACTCAATTTTATCTGATAAACTATTAGAGAAGTTTAGTCCCGAGAATCGTTCAACCCTCTTCTCGTAGTCATTTTGTCTGGTAAGTAACAGGAGTTCTTGAAACGAATCACTGCTAAAGAACTTGTCGATATCTTTTATAATTCTGCTTACGCCACCGTTAAACCTTAGAAAATCTTGAACCGTTAGTGCTGTTTCTCCATGATTATTAAATTTAGAAATAAAATTGACCGATTGTTTTCCGTAATAGAATAAGTTTGTGCCGAAGTTGTACTTCTTTTCCACTCCTAAACCTACGTGCGCATCACCAAAAATCAAGTTTTTAGAATCTTCTTTTAATGATAAATTAATAACCTTGTTGTCACTAGGTAAATCAAGTTCATTCATGAGCCTCGATTCAGAGTGGTTGTCTATAACTTCCACTTTATCAACGGCTTTAGCTGGCAAATTATCCAATGCAAGATTTGTGCTCCCACCAAAAAACTCCTTATTTTCAACATATATTTTTTTAACAACGGTTCCGTTGACCGTTACAATGCCGTTTTCAACACGAACGCCAGGTAACTTTCTGAGTGCGTGCTTGAGTTTGCGTTCAGATTTATTGGTAAAAGAATCGAGTAGATATATAACCGTATCTTGTTTATAAACAATGGAGTTGTCGGCTTTTGCAATAACATCATTTAAAAGAATAGTTTCATTTTTAGATAAAACTATTGTTTTCTCAATTTTATTTGTGGGTTTATTAATTTGAAAAGAAGCTTCTTGGTAATCTACATGAGACACACTTATATGATAATCCTCTTTTGAGTTTAATGGAATCTTCACCTGACCTAAAGCGTCCGTTTCGGATTTTTTGAGATAGTTTTTCCAATATAAGGTTACGGTCGCTTGTTGAATAGGGTTTTGTAGCGTATCATTAACAGAAATAGATAACTCTTGTGCAAGCCCAATAAAAGGAGAAGTAATTAAAAGTAAAAGAAGTGTTGTTTTAATTCTCTCTAACGTATGCATTATATTCATCTATTGTAACTTTCTTACCTTTCGTGGGTTTGTCTATTGAAACTTCTTCTTCCAAGTCAATGCTTACAAGTTTAAAAGAAGTAACTGGATTAAACTCCAATTCCACTATTAATCCGGGTAAACCACCATAGCCTTTTGGTCCATGCCCTTCCAGGAAACCATCTTTGTACCAAGCAACTATAGGATAGGTTCTTTCTGTACCATCCTCTCTAGTTTCTGTATATGATGTTATTGCTTTATTACAATCATAACCATTTATGTTTCTCTTTTCATCTGTCAATTCCCATTTAACATTGAACAAGTCGTCTTCAATTCTAAAATAAACACCGTCCAATTCATGAAGACTTATTGATGTGCCACCTTCAACATCAACATAAAATTCACCCATGGTGGATGCGACAATTTCATATATATTTAAACCATCCGGAACTACTTCTTCTTCCGATTTAAAGTAACTGATATTAGACTTAAAACGCAAGTTAAAATATATGGTATCATAGTTAGTACTCTGTTCTCTCATCGCCAAGATTATCTTTTTTATACTTTCATCTTGTATCGTGTCCAACATAGATTCTCCCAGATTAGAATAATCTTCAATTAACGCATATTTTGCTATGCCTTGTTTTTCTTGCCCACTAGCAGTATTAGATAAAAATGCTAAGAGTATTATAATTAGTTGTTTCATTTTTTTAGTTTAAAAGCTACCCAAAATTTTTTTGAGTAGCCAAATTCCTTTTCTTATTAAACTAGTTCGTTTCTGTTTCTTCTGCTTCGGTGAGTTGCTTTATACATAAAGCTTCTGTTACTTGTCCAGCAACGATTGCAACATTCTCTCTCATCCCCTGTTCTAATAACGTATTTTTTACAATTGCTCCCATAAGTGCACAAGGATCCAGAATGCGATATACTGGCACAACAAGTTTATGTTCACTCTTTACATTGATTATATCTTGGTTATTAATATTGTGAATTGTAATGTAGTCTAATGATTTTATTTCAATGTGAAGTTCTTGATATGCAATGTTTTCAACGTTTATTTCTTCAATTGATTTCGCTTCCAAATTATTTAATTGTATGGAAATAAATAATATAAGTAAAATTTTTAATGTTTTCATAAATGTTAATTTGTAGTAGTTTCACAAGCAATTTTAACCACTCTTTCAATCTCTTTTTGAGCTTCTTCATTTAAATAGCATAAATCAGCTACAGTTTCAGCAGTTTCTTCTGCAAGCTTATCACAATCGACTTCGGCATTAGTGGTGCCTTCAGTAATATCACCATAAAAATCCCCTGCTAAAACTGTGTTAAAGGATTCGAAGAATTCTTTTTCGACTTCGATGGCATTTGAAGCAAAAGCAAATGTCCCTGCTAGCATAAATGCTAGACTTAAAAATAAATTTTACATAAAATTTTTTATGAATGTCCGTAAATTCGCCTAAAAGTATTATATTGCATTGAATTACAGAGAATAAAGATATGAATTTATTT
>JBLWWH010000034.1:0-15966 GCA_048268105.1 Weeksellaceae bacterium | reverse complement strand
TCCTCCGCTTCGCTGCGGACTCCGCACATCAGACGGATTTATGCCATACCTACGGAAAATTATATTACCTTCGGTAATAATTTTCCGAACGGAACGGCATAAATCCGGCGGGACGTTGTAGCGCATATTCACAGACCCGACACGAAACATGAAATTTATTAAGCTAAATAAGAATTGGAATGCTGAGCCAAATGCTCCTGAACCAGTTATATCAAAGACTGATGAAGGAATTGAATTGACTTTTTTACTCAATCCATTTGTGTATCAACATATAGATGATGATGACAAAGGCACCCTTGAGTTTTTCGATGTTTATGCCTACAGAATAGGTGCAACAAATGATGAAGGATATTTCCGTGGACAATTTAGATTTAAAAATGAACAATTACCATGGGGAGAATTTTATGAGCTGATTGACTCAAAGTGGAAAACCGATTTTCCTGATGACAAGGTGATTCTTAATGATTCAATTAATAAAAGTAAACTACGACATTTTATCTTTTTTCTCAGAGATGAAACATTTGAATGTTTAGCTCTTGATTATCAATTTACTTTCATGGATAAAGTTTCAGATAAGCTTGAAATAAAATATCCAAAAGGATACTTGAATCATTATTTAGCAATGTTTGCTTCTCAGTTTGACAAGCCGACTCTTGACAACTATAAAATGTATACTGATTTGTATATTCAAATGGAAGGTCAAGATGAGTTCCTTGATTTAAGGAAAGAACTTAATATTATAAAAACGAATAATGACCTTGATTCATTTCTGAAAATTGCCAATTATTTTGAGATTGAAAATTTTGGAATTGAGCAGTTGAATGAAATGATTAAAGTAATAGAAACATATAAGATTGATAATAAATAATAATACGACGCTACAACACATGGTATAGTGCATGCGGGTTTCAGTGGTTTGCGAGCATTTGTGGCTCGTAAAAAAAGTCGGTGTAAACTGATAGGAAATCGCCTCGTAATCCCGCACGACACCATACCATAAAACGTTGTGGGTAATGGTGGAAGAACAACAGCAGAAACAAAACACGTGTATTCTTAACGATTTTCCATAAACTTCACAATAAAGGCACACCTTTTGCTAAACAAAACTTCAAAATCTAAATAAAAAAAATATTGACATTTATGTCAAAAATTACTTTTTTCTCTTCTCTGATTCTACTCTTGTTTTCGTTAAATGCAGTTGCTCAACCCACCCATTTCTACAATTACTCAACCGGCACGGATAGTATATTCTCAAAAAACCGGTTAATCGTTAGAAATGCTTCAAAGGATACTGTAGAAATTGCGAAAATAAAAAATGGTAAAAAGCACGGAAAACAAACTTTGTTTTACAACAATGGAGAAATACAGAGAATATCCAATTTTAAAAATGGATTACTCAACGGAAAAGTAGAATACTATTCGCAAGGTAAAAAGACTTTGATTCGACTTGAACATTTCAAAGCATTTCCAAAAGAAGATAAATCAAAATTACACGGTCTTTATAAAAGTTTTGATTCCAGAGGCAATCTTTCCGAATTAACCAATTATAAAAATGGAACAAAAAGCGGTAAGTATGAATTGTACCACAACAATGGCAAATTAAGAGAAAAAGGCACTTATGAAGATAATCTGAATATTGGCAACAAACGCACTTATACTACTAATGGCATATTAGTTAGAGATGAAAATTTCATCATAATCGACAATCCGAAATACAGCGAACCTACCCAACAAACCGAAGCTATAAACGAAGACATTAAAAGAATTCCTAAAGAACCCAAGAAACTTTCTGTACTGCACGGCAATGTAAAATATTATCATTCCAATGGTAATATTTCGGCAGATTTCACTTTCAAAAACGGAAAAAAAGACGGCTTGTGTAAAGAATACCACCAGGATAAAAACAACACATTAAAATCGGAGGTGGTTTTTAAAGAGGGATTGGAACACGGTACTTATGTTCACTATCGCTCAAATGGAAATCTGGAAAGAAAAGGGATTTTTTATCGTGAAATTGCTGTTGGAGATACCATTCTTAAAAATGTGTATGATGGCACTGTTGAGGTTTACCAAGAAAACGGCAAAAAACAGCGTATAGAAAATTGGAAGAATTTTAAAAAGAATGGTTTTCAAGAAAATTATTATTACCAATCGGGTGAATTATCGGAGCGTTCTTTTCTTATTGACAACCTGTTGAGCGGAACGGTTGAGCGTTTTGACAAAGAAGGGAACAAAACGTATGAAGCTTTCCACGAAATAGTTGAGAAAGACGGAATAAATGTTTCCCAACAAATAGGAACGGAAACCTATTGGGAAAAGAACAACATTAAAACCACCGTTGAATGG
The DNA here is from genome assembly GCA_048268105.1 of Weeksellaceae bacterium. GTDB lineage: Bacteria > Bacteroidota > Bacteroidia > Flavobacteriales > Weeksellaceae > Profundicola. The sequence continues at coordinate 13,620 of JBLWWH010000034.1, read as the reverse complement.
AAAGATGGAATGCAAAATGGCGTTACAAAGTCCTATTACCCAAATGGTCAGTTAGAAAAAATAATGCACCTTGAAAACGGGAAATTACACGGTTCTTACCAAACATTTTATGAAAACGGACAGCTAAAAGAAGATTATAATAAGCAACATTGGATTGGAACGGGAAACTCTCAAAATGTAGGTTGGAACACCGTTTATGATGAATCGGGAAATATTATACGAAAGTTTTTTGCAGACAAATCGGGGAAAAGCCTTATCGAGCACAATTTTGAAAACGGAAAACGCAGAGTACTGGACATCAACAACATTTTCAAATTAACCTTTTCCGAAACGCACCAACTAAATTCCATACATTGGACAAATTGGGTTGGGTCTTCAATAGGTTTCGATTTATTCAGCAACCAACAAGTTCGAAGAGTACAATTTGCATTGGATAAACTCCCTGCTTTAACGGCAAATTTTGCTTCTAATGGTGATGTGGTTCAAGTAGTAGACGCAACCGGAAAACGCATTGAAGACAAAAAAGCCATTGAAACCGCAAGCAAAATCGCTAAACAATACAATCCAAAATGGAAAGATGAAAAGTTGGCATCCGATGATTTTCCCGATGGAAAATACCAATGGAAATGTACGGACGGCTCTCCATTTTTTGAATTGGAATTTAAAGATGATTTATCGCAGGGACAATGGATGGTACACAATCCAATTATCAATGATACCCTTTTTTATGGTGAGTTTAACAAAGGATTTCCCGTTGGAAAATTGGTTCGGAAAAAAATTGATGGCACGGTTGAATTACGTCAAGAATATTATCCCAATCACCAATTGAAAGAAAGTTACCGATATGATAATGATGGACATATAAGCAATGTAACAAAAAACGATACCCTTGGAAAGCAGACGTTTTCCGAAGAATATTATGCAGGCGGAATATTAAAAAACAGAAATTTCCATACTTCGAGTAGTTTCATACACTTTTCCATAAAAGGCGATACGATAGCCTATCGTTTGCTGGCTCAGAGTGCAGATTCCATAATAGTTAGACGACAGTTTTTTGATGACAACCGGTTAAAATCCGACCGTCAGCACAACTTGACCACAGGAAGAGGATATGTGAAAACCTATTTTGAAAACGGACAGATTCAGACTTCCCACGAATTAAACAATGACAAGTCACACGGAGTTTATCAACAATTTGATGAAGACGGTAAGTTGTTAACCACAGGACATTTTAAAGATGGGAAACGACACGGACAATGGATAAAATATACCGAAGACGGAAAGGAAGAAATTTCGTATTTCAAAGACGGTGAAATTTCTATTGAAGACATAGCTGAAAACGAAAATGATAAAAACACTTGCAGATGCTATGATACTTCTTTGGCAAGTGGCAAAATAGGTTTTGCCAATTCATTAGCTTATTTTTCTGATTATCAATCTATAAAGCCCTATATTCCAAAAAGTATCTTTCCAATAAACGATTGGAATTACGATAAAATATTTTACATAAACCTCATTACCAATAATGACAAAAGAAGTGGTTCCACAAATTTTAAACTCTTGCTGTATAATGACTTTTCATTTCATTTCCCGACAAAAAACCACCTGAATATAAACCTGAACCCTTGCAAAACCGAAGGATATATTGGCAATATAGATGCCAGTGTGAGTTACAACTTTGAAACCAAAGAAGTGATGTACACCCAATTAAGTCCCAAAAGGATTTCGGTAGGTTTGGAAAATAATCCGTTGGTCGATGCCAAAGTCAAAAGTGTTTTTACAGCCTATTTTGATACGGATTATATGAATTTTGATGCCGGAGGAATACAGTCCATACATTTTTCAAAAGAGAAAAACGATTGTTATCCGTTGGGGATTATCAACGATTTTATGGAAATTCAAGTTGAGTCTGCTCGATTGGAGATTAAGCCAAATGCAAGTTTATCAGCTTATGGCGTGCCGCTTTTGGCTAATGAGGCAAAGCTTATGTATGGCTTGGATATCAGTAAAGCCAACTTGAATTTTACGGTCGGAGAAGCGAAAATTAAAGCCTCTTGCGATAGAATACTTGCCGGAGCTAATTATGTTGCAGGCAGAATACTTGTAGATGGAAATCCGCATAATGAAGATGAATTTACACTTGAAGACGGAACAACTTTCGTCAACATTAAAAACCTTCAAAAAGCATTAGAACAAAATGGTTTTTACCGAGTGAAAACAGAAGTTATTGAAAATCAGCTAATCATTGAATTTTATGCGGAAAAATAATATGAGAAAGACTTTGTACTTACTGTTTGTTGTATGTTTTTTCCAAGTATCTGGAAATGCACAGGTTATTGATGTTTTTCAAAACAAAGAATACGATTATTCCACCTATGTTTTAGAAGGTAAATCAAATAAAGAATATGCTCCGTCTAAAATTGAAATTTATCAAGACAAGAACAAAGAGGAAAACAAAAATTGGCGAAACATAGAAAGTCAATTACAAACAATTGCTTTACAAGAAATTGAGAACGAAGTAGCTTTTTTTCAACTGCATACCAAAGCCGTGAATTATCTAAAACAATTAGATGAGCTAAAAAGGCTTGTGAATCCATATCACGAAGATTCAAAAGTCAATCCTTCATTTAAAAATCTGAATATTACTTTGGTGAGCGTTGTGAACAATCGAGGTGTTTACTTCATTCAATATAATTTTGATGATGTTCACGTAAAGAACTACTATTTAGTAGATTATCAAAACAATAAAGTGGTAGAAATAAACAAAATTCCCAATGTAAAACAACAGGAAAAATTAGAAAAACTTACCCTATCCAGACTTACGGCTCTTTATCTTTTACAAACCAAAAAATTGGAAGTAAGCAATGTAGAAAGAATACGAGCTACACAATCCGGTGAGGAAAAACTGCCTGATTTTTCCAAAAGAATTGATTATTCGGAAGCCTTGGTCTATCCGTACTTTTCAGGTATAATGATTGAATTTCCAGCCAATTCAAAATCATCAGGGATTTTTGAAAATAAAGCATTCAGAATATTGATAACCGGAAAAGAACTTACCAAATTATTGGAAGTTTATCCCGAGTTTAAACCCATTTTCAGACAAGCTTTAAAGCAACCCTCTAATGCTATAATCGAGATTTTAAACAACGATGCCAACTTTGATTTGTTGAGATTCAGCAGAGCACCGAAAGAATTACAACTATTAGAAAGTTTGGCCCTTTCTCCTACCGACAAAAAGCCTTTTTCATTAACGATTGGTAATTATCAAAAAAGCGATACCCTCAAAAAATTTATAGGGTCTAAAAAATTTCTCTTCGACAAAAATGGAAATGTTTTAAGAATTGAAGAACGAAATGACAGAAATGATATAGCACGAGAAGAAAAATATTCATACAACGAAAATAATCAACTGACCGATATTCGATTTTTAGGATATGGCAATAAATTGAAACTTCAAAATTATGATAATGACCGTTTAAGCTATATTCAAACGATTGAGGTTAAAGATTATCGAACGGCTTATGGTACGGAACTTCGGGACTTAAATATTTTCGAACAATATTTTGCTTTCAATACCAATTACCGTTACACTTTGGATTTTAATATTGTTGGAGATTTTGACCGAAACAGAACCATTCAAAGCAGATATGTGACGGATAATGAATACTGTACACAACATTTTTGTTTGCTTACCAATGACAACCGACAGGTTGTTGCCGTAAAGAAAAAAATAGGTTCTCCGATGGATATATTATTGAATTCAAAAAGCCAGCCCATAGAAAGCTATTTGGATAACAATAGGCATCATTATCAATTTACCTATGATGATGATAGCAGGATTACGACATTTTCTTCAACCTCAGACAGTAAAAACACAAGTTTAGTTGAATATCAATATCATCAAAACATCGAAAAACCATTAATCATAACAGAAACAAAAATAGCACATTCCACGACCATAGTGATACAAGAATACGAAATAGCATTTTGGGAGGATTGAAGTAACCACTACCCACAACGGGCAGTTTGGCAAAAGAGCGGGTTCAGTGCCAAATTCAAGGTTCGTGCTTTTAAGTCGCAAAGCCATTTTTTATTTCCTATAAAAATGTAAATTAGCAAATAAGAAAATGGCTTTGCTTAGATTGGTGCTTAATTGAAAGTTTCGGCTTTCTAATCCGCTCCTTCGCCAAGCTGCTGGGACGTTACACGCAATATTTCCCAAACTTTACGCTTAAATTCAAATATTAATTTTAAATTTGTGATAGTATCAAATGATAGTATCACAAAATGAAACCTCCTTACGAAATAACAGCAGAAATTTTAAAATATATTACTTCTATTTCAGAAAAAATTGGAGAAGTAAATGCAAAATATTTAATCAAAACGAATCCAACTTTAAGAAAACAGAATCAAATTAAAACCATTCATTCTTCATTAAGTATTGAAGGTAATACCTTGACAGAAGAACAGATTACAGCCATTTTAGAAAATAAAAGAGTTGTTGGTCCCGAAAAAGATATTTTGGAAGTTTTAAATGCCTTAGAAGTTTACAAAAACATTAATAAACTAAAACCAGAGAGGGAAAAAGATTTTTTAAAAGCGCATAAATTATTATTGCAAAAATTAATCAAAGAGCCTGGCAAATATAGAAATCAAAGTGTTGGAATCGTAAAAGGTTCGAAAGTGGAACACATTCCTCCGCCACACGAAAACGTACCTTATTTGATGAAAAATTTGTTTGAATATCTGAAAGATAAGAATGAATTAACTTTAATCAAAAGTTGTGTTTTTCATTATGAAATGGAATTTATTCATCCTTTTTTAGATGGAAATGGAAGAATGGGAAGGTTGTGGCAAACATTAATTTTACTGCAAGACTATCCTATTTTTGAGTTTTTACCATTTGAAACCTTAATTTCAAAAAATCAGAACGACTATTATAACGCTTTATCACTTTCTGATAAAGAAGGAAAGTCTACAAAGTTTATTGAATATATGTTGAAGATTATTGAAAGATCCTTAGAAGAATTGCTTCAAAATTCAACAAAAAAATTAACAGATAAAGATAGAATTCTAATTTTCTTAGAAAATTGTACTAGTGACTTTACTCGAAAAGATTATATGAATTATTTTAAAGATATTTCTTCTGCTACAGCAAGTCGTGATTTAAAAAATGCTGTTGAAAGCGGATTAATTTCTAAGCTTGGAGATAAGAAAACTACAACATATAAAAAAGGTTAATACTGCGTGTAACATCGTATTGGCGAAATGGCGGTTTAAGGGAGAAATTGAATCCCGATAGCTATCGGGACTCCTTTTTTTGTCGCAACAGCCTTTTATATTTCCTTTTTTCATAAATTTAGAAAATAAAAAAAGGCTGTTGCTTAGATTAGTGCAAGATTGAAAGTTTTGGCTTTCTAATCCGCCACTATCGCCAATACGCGGCCCGTTAGGCACAATTGTAAATAAAGAAAATGAAATCATTCGGAGATAGATTAAACGAAAAAGTTGTTGAAGCAAGAAACATTCTCTTTTTACATGGAGAAATTGCACAACTAACTTATCAGGCTTTTGACAAGTATGTGCAAATCATAAATGAATCAGGAGAAGATGAAATAGAGGTCACATATCCTGTTGGATACAGACCTGACAATACAGCTATTAACTCTACTCATAAATATACGAAGGATGTACTTGTTGGACGATACCAATTCTTAGGATTGAATCAGTTACCGTTAAATGGTATTTATCAATTAGTGACAACAGTTGAGGCATTACTTGGTGATATATTACGGACTACTTTAATTGAGTTTCCAGTTAAAATATCTAACAAAAGAAAAATTGATGCTGAATTAGTATTGGAAGCCCAATCACTCGAAGAAATAAAAATATCGCTAGTCAATATAATTATTAATGAATTGGCTTATAAATCACCAAAAGACTTCGCAGAAGAATTTTCAAAATACATTGGGATTAAATTGATAGAAAAGCCAGCATTTCACAAATATATAGAACTTAAAGCGACAAGAGATATCTACATTCACAACCAAGGAGTGGCGAATGAGATATATCTATCAAAAGCTGACACATTAGCAAGAGTAAAATCTGGAACTTTTTTACCAGTTGACATTCAATACTTTTTACAATCTTATGAATGTTGTTTACAAATAACAGAGATTCTCGAAGCTGAACTACATAAAATATGGCCTAGTCCTGAATACCTTAAAAATAAGACACAAACCCTTGAAGAACAAAAGAATGAAGCAGTTGAACAGGCGGTTGAACAGGCAGAAGAAAACACAACAAAAGAAGAAAATTAAGAAAATAACTGTGCCTAACAAAAGCTATATGTAATGTGGGGTTCAGCGGGTATTTCAACCGCAGTTCTTCGTAGCAACAACGCCAATTCGTCTTTGACGATCTGGCAATAAAAGCTAAAATATGAATAAACGAATTGGCTAAGTGCAAATTGAAAGTGAAGTGCTTCGGAAACCCGCACTCCACATAGCCAAACCGTTGTGTGTCATTCTAAAAAAACCGAAATGAAAAAAAAGAGATTATACATTTTACTGTGCTTAATTTATTTTATAAATTTTTCATACGGACAATATCCAATTCCACAAATTGGAAAACCTAAACCAATTCCTTCCTTTTATGAAACTCTAAAAAACGACTATTATACAAAAGACACAAAAACATTTGACTTAAAAGGTAAAGTAAAAACAGTAAAGGAAACTTTAATATCAAAAAATAGCACAACTAATCCAATTCAAACTTTTCAGTATAATTTCAATCGAAATAATCAATTAATAAATTACCAAGAAGGAGATTCACTGTCGAAATTCGTTAATTCTTTTGTCAAAATTGAGATTTATCAATTTGATAGAAAAAAGAAACTCAAAGAATTAATATTGTATGAAGGTTTCCCAAGAAATTCTTCAAAAACTGTAAAGATTTTTGATAAAGAAGGTTTTAGTACCCAAGATATTTATAAGTGTTATGAATGTGGTTATAATTATGAAAGGGAAGGAGATATATTTGACTATGCTTTAAACTATGAATGGAATTTGAATAGAGATACTGTTCATCTTAAATATTCTTACATATTACCTTCAGATCATTCATCTCGACATAAAAATAGATTAGTTCCATTAACTAATAAAAATGACGAACTGCCTTTGTCTTTCATGTCAGCAGGTATAATCAATGAAATTACTATTGATGAAAATGGAAATATAATCAGTTGGCTAAAGAAAGATTTTGCCATCAAAAGCTCTTTCAATGAAGATTTATTATACTCGTACAAATACAATGATAACAACGAATTAATTGAAGTTTCTTTATCAGGATATATTCACGGAGGACATTCCACCATTTTAGATAATAACGCTTTTAAATTGAAATATAAATATGAAATTCAATACCTAAATTTTGACAAAAAGGGAAATTGGACAAAAAAAGTGATAAAGCAAAAAGGAAGCAACAACGAATATGTTAATGAATATATTTATGAACGTGAAATTATTTACTATTAAAAAAGAACGAACACACAACATTAGTAGCTGATGCACAACCCAAATTTTCGCTCAAAATTCTAAATAAGCCAAGCCAATAGAAGCGATCTAAGCCATTTATTTCAGTTGGCAGTTTGGGTTACTGGCTAATTTTTTTAGATTTTTAAGTTGCTTAAATGGCAAGTATGCAAGCCTAAAATTAGGTTTAGATAAAAGCGTAGACTTTCCCTTTTTTTTGTAGCAATTTTCATCAGATTTGCACAACTTTTTGGTGGCTTTTGTGCGTATTTAAGGAGTTTCTTCAGGTTAAAAGCCGTAGCTGCCATCAGCATACATTTATTGGCTTGTTAAATAGTTTGGCTGTGAATTTTTTCTTTCCTTGCCTATATAAACTTATTGAATTACAGTTAATTACACAAGAAAAAGAAAGATTTTTATTAATAATTTATTTCTGTATATTTGAGTTGTGCAACGGGCACATTGTGTATAAGCAATAGCGGTTTAAGTGTAAACTTGAACCGCTATTTTATTTTATTAAAGTATATTGTAATCCGAAAAGTAGTTGTATAAAATCCGCTACTGCTCATACACGAGACCGTTGTGGGTAATGATGAAAAAATCTTCAAAGACAAAGAATAAAAATTAAACAAAACTCATCTATGAAAACTAAATTATTCATACTTGCCCCTTTTATTTTGTTTTCAGTATTGAGTTTTGGACAGGAATCAGGTTTTCAACAAAATCCAACTGACAGTTCACTTATAAAATTTACAGAAAAGATTTATTCATTAGAAAGAACAGCTCTAAAAAAAAAGATATACCCTTCTGACACCGTAAACATTGAAAACAAACAATTTAAATTAAAATATATAGAAAAAATAGGTTATGCACCAACTTATGAAGAAATTGAGAAATTTAATTCTAATATAACGTACTCTTGCGAAAAATTTGGAGATAATTATGTAGTCATAAATCTTTCTCGAAACACAGGGATGGTAAATAGGACTCGATTTTTTTACGAAAAAACTATCAGAAAAAACGATGAAAATTTTATACAAGCAAATATCACTAAAACATCCTTGTCAAATTCTGACACAAGTAGATATACAAGAAAATTCAAAGATTATGGAAATAGCGTAGCTAATAATGTATCATTAATTAACCAAATGAATTTATTGGATTTTGTATTAAAGACCAATCATAACCTCAATTTTTGCTGTTCTAACTGTGAAGCATTAACAAAACCGAAAAGTTCAATACCTATATGGCGGATAATTACAAAAGATAAAATGGGAAACTTTATAAGTATAAGTAAATGTGGTTATTCCAAACCATCTATTACTTCAAAAGAACAATTAAAGCAAAAAGAAAACTTTACGTTTTTTGAATACGATTCATTTGGTAAATTAAGTGAAGTAAAAACAAAAGAATATTTGTATAAAATTGAGTGGTTGCAATAAAATCACTACCCACAACAGCGCATATAGTTTATGGCGGAATTAGTGCCAAACCCAAAATTTTTGTATTTTTAGAAACGTAAAACTTTAACCGAAAAATTTGCGCATTTTTGCCCGCCACAAACCATATACGCAAACCGTTATCGGCTATGTTAAAAAAATTTCGCATAAATAAATAGTGATCAAAAAATTTAAGTATATTGGAAATATTTTAAAATGGACTTTCATTTTGGGAATTTTACCATTAGTTTTTAGCTTCATTTTATCTATCAAAATTTCAGAAATTAGAAAAAATAAAAATGAATTTAACCTTACAAAAGGAAAAGTTGAATTAACAGGTTTTACAATTAGAAATCATAAAGGAAAAAGTATGCGTTCAATTCGCACAAACACTGAAGTTTTCTATGTAAAACTAGTTGGAAATGATACTTTATATTCTTATTATTTTAGAAACCCTAAAGATTACGATAAATTATTTGCCAATATTAAAAATGATGATTTCGTCAAAATTTATAATAAAGGATTTGAGGATACTCAAAATACTGTTGATATCATACAGTTAGAAAATAACGATAAAGTTTTAATAGATAAGAAAATTTATAATAGTCGAAATTATGTAATTGTAATTCTCATGATTATTTTTATTTTCCTATATTTTTCTTTTCCAATATTCATTTATTATAAATCGAAAAAGAACGAACAAAAAAAATACAGATGGTAAAGAAACACAGCAGATAACATCAGCTTGGCGCAATGCGGGGTTAAGTACAAAATTGAACTTCTCGCCTTTTTATTCGCCAAAAGCTGTTTGCTTTTGTTTTTTTATTAAATTTACCAAAAGGCTCACAGCTTTGGCTACGTTTCGGTCTGAATTGAACTTTCGCTCAATTCAAGCCCGCACTTCGCCAAGCCGCGGCCCGTTACCCACAAGCTAAAAAGCCAACCGCACAAACAGCACATTTGGTTTTTTTGCAAACACGAAAGCCAACGCTGAAAAAACCAAAAGAGCTGTTTACAGCCAACGTACAGAAAACAGAAAAATGCAGACAGAAGAAGAAATACTGAAAATAAAAAAAGTGAAGAACACTGCGGTTCGGACGGTAGTATTACGCCACCTTTTGGCTCAAGAAAAAGCACAATCGCTAAAAGACATTGAAAACGCATTGGCATACACGGACAGAAGTTCCATTTTTCGGACTTTAAAAACATTTGAAGAAAACAAAGTAATTCACAGTATTGAAGACGGTTCGGGAATGACTAAATATGCTGTATGTGCTGAGGGTTGCAACTGCGAGCCAAAGGATTTACATTATCATTTTTATTGCACCAATTGTAGCAAAACGTTCTGTCTAGTTGACCTTCCTATCCCGCATATTAAATTACCGGAAAACTTCAAACTGCATCAAGCCAATATGGTCGTGAAAGGCTTGTGCGACAAATGCAACAAGTAATGTTTGCAATCGAGTTGCGCTAATACCTAAATATCTTTGCACTATTCTTTACAAAAACAGAGTAGGCAAATGATAAGAACCATTTTAGCATTAATTTTTTCAATCTTTTCAATTATTTCTTTTGCTCAGACGAGTGAAATCAAAATCTCTGTTCTTGATGCAGAAAATGACGAGTCGTTAATTGGAGCAACTGTTTATTTTGAAGAATTGAGAAAAGGGGCAGTTACAAATCTTTATGGAATTGCATCTTTCACCGAAATTCCAAGTGGAAAGCACCAAATTAGAATATCCTATTTAGGCTTTCAGACAATCGAAACAACAATTGAAACTACTTCCGAAAAAACTTTTGAATTTAAATTAGAGTATGGAGGTGTAGATTTAGGTGAAGTCGTAATTCAATCATCTCGCAGCACAAGAACAGTTAAAAAGATTCCAACACGCATTGAGTTTATTGGAGCGGAAGAATTAGGCGAAAAAGCAGCAATGAACCCGACCAATATTTCTATGGTTTTGCGAGAAAGCACAGGAATACAAATGCAACAAACTTCGTTAAGTAGCGGAAATACCAACATTAGAATTCAAGGTCTCGATGGACGCTATACACAACTTTTGAGAGATGGATTTCCACTTTATGGCGGTTTTTCCAGCGGTTTGAGTATTTTACAAATTCCGCCATTAGACTTAAAACAATTTGAAATAATAAAAGGAAGTTCATCAACGCTTTATGGTGGTGGTGCAATTGCAGGTTTGATAAATATGGTTTCCAAAACACCAGACGAAGAACCTGCTTTGGATATTATGCTGACACAAACCCAAGCTCTGGGAAGTACAGCAAATGTATTTTACAGCAAACGGAATGAAAAATTTGGTGTTTCACTTTATGGTTCAGGTCATTATCAAAAAGCGTATGACCCAGAAGATGATGGCTTTAGTAACTTACCAAAAACAACTTCAATTTCATTCAACCCAAAGTTCTTTTATTATCCATCGGAAAAAACAACATTTTGGTTTGGCTTAAACGGAACATATGACGACAGAATTGGTGGCGACATCACAAAAATTGAAAGTGGCGAAAATGGCATCCATCAATATACCGAAGAAAACGTATCGAAAAGATTGAGCAGTCAAGCGGTTTACGAAACTCAAATAGATTCCGTCAGTTCATTAACTATCAAAAATAGTATCTCGTTCTTCGACAGAGAACTGACCATTCCCGATTTTACATTTGACGGTAAACAAACCAATACATTCACGGAAATAAACTATCAAAAGTCAGCCAATAAAACAGATTGGATTTTTGGAGCAAACCTATATACTTCTGATTTTGATGAAAATGATAATGCAACTTTGCAACGCGACCAAAGCGACCTTACCTATGGCGCGTTCATTAACAACATTTATGATTTTTCGGATAATTGGATTTTGGAAACAGGAATGCGAGCCGATTACAATACAGATTACGGTTTCTTTCCCCTTCCGCGAATTTCATTGCTCTATAAAAACGATAATGGATTTTCAAGTAGAATTGGCGGTGGCTTGGGCTATAAGATTCCCGATATTTTCACCGAAGATGCAGAATACGTCCACTTTGAGAATGTCCTCGCCATAGATAAATCTTCAATAAAGGCCGAACGTTCCTATGGTATCAACTTTGATGTGAACTACCAAACGCAATTATTTGACGCAGTAGGTTTTTCAATCAACCAACTTTTCTATGTTTCGGCAATCAACAATGGGTTATTGTTAAATTCTACCGATAACGGATTCTTTAGTTTTGAAAATGCAACCGATGAAATTTTGAGCAAAGGTGCGGAAACCAACATCAAGTTTAAATACAAAGATTTTCGGTGGTTCTTGAATTACGCACTTATTGACACTAAGTTAAACTATTTGCCCGGCAATCCACAAAAACCGTTAACGGCAAAACATAATGCAGGAAGTGTACTGATGTACGAAGCTGAAAAATGGCGGATAGGCTATGAAACCTTTTACACAGGAAAGCAATTTTTGTCCAACGGAACAGAAACAACAGATTTTATAACAATGGGATTGCTTTTGATGCGAAATTTCAAATTTGGGAGTGCTTTCGTAAACTTTGAAAACTTTACCGATAGAAGACAAAGCAGGTTTTCGCCATTGGTTATGCCACCACACGACAATCCAGAATTTCCCGAAATCTATGCACCAACAGACGGTTTTATATTTAGCGTTGGGATAATTATCAAACCTTTTGGAAACGAAGATGACGACTAAAATGAACAAAACGATATTTATAATCAGTAAAATGGATTGTCCTTCCGAGGAAAATCTAATCCGAATGAAACTGGACGGAATTGAAGAAATCAAAAATCTCGATTTTGACATTCCCAACCGAAAACTGACTGTTTTTCACGATGGTCAAAACGACAAAATTGAAAAGTCAATTATCGAATTAAATTTAGGTGGAAAGAAAATTTCGACCGAAGAAACCAACGAAAAAGATTTTGAAGAAAACACTAACCAAAAAAAGCTACTTTGGATTGTATTGGCAATAAATTTTGTCTTCTTCATTATCGAAATGACAACAGGACTCATCTCAAAATCAATGGGATTAGTTGCCGACAGTTTGGATATGCTTGCCGACAGTTTTGTTTACGGAATTAGCTTGTTTGCGGTTGGCGGAACGTTGATTAAGAAAAAACGGATTGCAAAAATTGCAGGCTATTTTCAGATAACACTTGCGATTATTGGATTTGTAGAAGTCTTGAGAAGATTTTTCGGAAACGAGAAACTTCCCGATTTTTCAACGATGATTATCGTTTCGATTTTAGCACTTATCGCAAACGGAATTTGTCTTTACATTTTGCAAAAGTCAAAGAGCAAAGAAGAGGCACATATGAAAGCGAGTATGATTTTTACTTCCAATGACGTGATTATCAATTTGGGAGTAATAATCGCAGGAATTTTAGTGAATTGGCTAAATTCCAACAAACCTGATTTAATTGTTGGAACAATCGTTTTTATAGTGGTAATACAAGGTGCATTTCGGATTTTGAAATTAAGTAAGTGAAATAAAAAAGCACTACTTACAACAAAGGTAGCTGATGCACAACCCTAATTTTTGCTCAAAATTCTAAATAAACCAAGCCAATAGAAGCGATTTAAGCCATTTATTTCAGTTGGCAGTTTGGGTTACTGGCTAATTTTTTTAGATTTTTA
>JBLWWH010000033.1:0-16863 GCA_048268105.1 Weeksellaceae bacterium | reverse complement strand
TGCAACCCCCAAAACAAATCCTTGGCATCAGTTTAGGGCAGAAAACAAAGGTAAATACACGAAAGAGAATTATGGCACTAGTGAAGAAGCCAGCAGGCAAAGAACTGCTGATTATATAAAATGGAAAGAAAAAAGAACAAAAAATAAATGACAACTCTGAAATTTTTAATTAGGTTATTTATAGGAATTTATCTCGTGTTTTTACTAACTTCGTGTGCTTCATCAAATTCAACTTATACATTTGGAAGCTATCAGAAAGAGAATTTAATGAGATATATTCATCTTGAAAAAAATGGAAATTTCTTTTTATATGATAGTGCAACCTATGGACATCAGAAAACTCAAAGTAGAATCTGTCCATTAATTAGTTTTGGAACTTGGAAAAATCATGGAAGCAAGTTTATTGAATTAAATACAATAGATAATATTCTATACCCAATTCTAGATGTACAGGTTGCTTCAAAAAGTCTAAATAATGATAGCTTGTCGTTTGAAATTTTAACAAATATACCTGAAAGGTTTATGAATAACGTAAGCTATCGCTTGCATTTAAAATATGATGGTGAATACGATTTTAGGAATGAAATTAGTAGAAGATTTAAAACTAATTTAATCACACTAAAACAACCTCATTTTGGTATAAAAATAAAATCAATATCCGTAGAGGTGTTTTATGAGCCAAACAGACAATTAATTGATGATAACAATGGATTTAGCGCTATAAGCACCATGGAATTACAGGTTGATAAACAGGATAATTATTTTATTATAAAAATTCCCGATTTAGATATTTGCTATTTTGAGTACGAACGTTATGAAGGAGAATATCTAAGAATTTTAAATAATAACACGCTACTTTGGAATAATGAAATATATTTAAAAAGGATTAAATAGTATGTTTAATTTGCTCTAAAATTTAAGAACTACAAGAGGTTAATCAGTTCACTGTGTATAATTTCACAGACCATGCTTCGACTACGCTCAGCACAGGCCTTGGAAATGTGCGACTTTCTTTTCAAGAAGAACCAAGTAATCAACTTGAATTAATTATCTTAGATATTCAATTAAAATGCTTTACCAGCTCGCAGTGAATAAGATAAATGTATAATAATCCATTTCTAAATATTACGTTCGGCCTACAACACGGCAACTATAACACACCAGCGCGCGACTACCGCCCCATAGACGATGCTAGAGAAATTGAAACGGTGGATCGTAATCCGTATAAGTATAAATACAACGCAAAAGAATACCAAGATGAATTAGGATTAGATTGGTACGACTACGGCGCAAGGAATTATGATGCCAGTTTGGGTAGATATTTTTCAATGGATAGAATGTCAGAAATTTATTCTGATATCAATCCTTACCAATATACTGCAAATAATCCAGTGAAATTCATTGATGTGAATGGTGATTATATATGGATCAATGATGGTAATGACAGGTATAAATATGAAAATGGTAAGTTATACTCTTTAAATAATGAATCGGGAAAATATGATAAAGAGTATATTGCAAATGATGGAAGTTATGTAGCACAAATACAAAGTTCATTAAATGATATTGCATGTCATGATTGTGGATTTGGACAAGCTTTTTTGAATATGTTTGCAAATGATGATATTGATGTAGATATTATAAGTAACACTTCTAATGAGGGTGGGAACAAAACAACCGCTAATGGAAGGAAGATATATACAGATTTTAATCAAAATGTAAATTTCGTGCTTTCCAATGGAAGTCAAATAAAGGTTTCGGATAATTTTTACACGACTCTTGGGCATGAATTAGGACACTCTCTTTCTGAACAATTATATAATGATAAAACTTTGAATTCAGAATGGTTCAGTTATAATTGGATTAATCCAAGAACTCAAAAAGAAATTATACTTCAGCAATCGAAAAAAGAGGTTTTCGGAACTGTTGTTGAAAATGCAATTCGTAGTGAGAATAATTTACCATTAAGAACTCACTACCAGAGAAATTTAAACGGCACAGTAAATGAAAAGTCAAGAGTTTTGATGAAATCAACTTTAAATCCCATAACAGGAGCTCAAAACTATAAGCTAAGTCCTCGGGCTGCGTTAATTTATAATGAAATAATAAATAGTAAAAAGAAGTGATGAGATTAATTATAATAATATTAATACTTTCTTTTTCAAGTTGTAATAAGGTTTATTACAATAAGTTAAATGCATTGGGATTAGAAAAAAGTTTTCATCTAAAGAAAATGCAGGACAAATTAAATGGCTCCAATAAATTTATAGATATTTCCATTTTTAATAAAATACCCAATAATAGATATAATAAGGTTAATGGAATTATTTATAATTATAAGAATTATTTTCCATATTCGTTTGATATGAAAGTTGATAGTAATGAGATAGTTACTTACAAAAATTGGGATGTAGATTCTTTCGAAAGTTTACCGGAGAATTACAATTATTTTGAGTTTATATTTAGGACTGTGTTATCGGGTAATGCGATACTATTAAAAGATATAAGTAAAAAAAATCGTTATAAATTTATTCACGGTAATAATACCTCAACTGCGATTATAAACCTGGACTCACTAACAATAAATCAATACGATTTCGAAGAATTTCCAGTAATAAATAATAAGCCAGTTGAGACAGATGATGAATTTGAGCTGTGGGAGTATAGGTTTCTACAAAAGAAAAATTAAGTAATAGATTGTTGGAAATATGAGAAGTACAAATGCAACTATTAATCCATTCAATTTAACTCAAAAAGTTTGGTTATTTACCAAGTATGATAAGTTTGGAAGAGTTGCGTACACAGGTTTGTATAAAAATAATGGGAGTCGAACTCAGATTCAAAACTTAGTAAATGGAATGGGTAGCAATAATGAAAATAGAGGTAATAATTTTTCCTTAAATGGGATAACTGTTAACTATTCAAAAGATGGAGGTTTTCCGCAAAATAATGCTGAAAGTGAGATTTTAAGCGTAAACTATTATGATGATTATAATTTTCCAGGTGCAATAACTACTCCTAGTTCCGTATTTGGTGAACAAGTAATATCAGTAACTCCCAATAGCAGTACCCACTATGTCACCACCAAAAATTTACCCACTGCAAGTTTCGTAAGAGTATTAGGCGGAAATTTATGGGAAAAAACTTTTACTTATTATGACGCTAAATCACGACCAATACAGACTTGCAAAATCAATCATTTACAAGGTAGAACGATAGTGAACAACGAATTTGATTTTAGAGGAAAAGTTTTGAAGACGAAGACTACCCACAATCGAACTAATGCCGACCCAGTACTCACAACTCAGAGTGAATTTAACTATGATCACGCTGAGCGATTAATCAAACAAACTTTTCAAGTGAATAACGAATCGGTACAATCTTTGGCTGTTCATGAATATGATGATCTAGGACAATTAAAAACAAAGAAGGTTGGCGGAAGTAGTACGTTTTCGAATCCATTACAAATCATAGACTACAAATACAATATACGTGGTTGGATGACTGATATTAACGATATTGATAATTTAAACCCCACAAGTCAACCCCAAGATTTATTTGCATTTAAGATAAACTACAACCAACTGACTGCTGGTGCTAATCAACCTGCTGATGTAGAAAAACTCTACAACGGCAATATATCACAAACTTTTTGGCGGACCGCTAACGATAATAAATTACGAGGATATGGTTATTCATATGATGCTTTAAATCGTTTAAATACTGCATATTACAGAAAAGGAACCACTTATAGTAATAATTTTAATGAGTCCTTGTCTTATGACAAAAATGGTAATATCTTGAGCTTACAAAGGTGGGGAGTCCCGGAAGATTATGGGACAGTACCAGCCATACCCAATATGGATGACCTTAGCTATACTTATTTTCCGAACTCAAATAAATTACGAAAAGTATCGGATGGAGTTGCTTCTACAAAAGGTTTTAATGATGGCGTTAATCTATCTACGGAATATATTTATGATCCCAATGCTAATATGAAAGAGGATAAAAACAAAGGGATTACAGAAATAAATTATAACCATTTAAACCTACCAACAGAAATTAAATTTTCTAACCATCAGAAAATAGCATATATTTATAATGCACTAGGTACGAAAATAGAAAAAACAGTGACAAACGGTAGTAACATAACTAAAACTGAATACCTAGATTCATTTCAGTACATAGATGGAGAATTACAGTTTTTCCCCATCCCGATAGCTATCGGGAAAGGCTATGTGCGCAAGACAGATGGAACCAATCGAAGATGGTTTGATTACGTCTACAATTACACCGACCATCTTGGAAATATCCGCTTGAGTTATACAACTGATCCGTTAGCAGGAGGCATGAATAATATAAAAATTCTTGAAGAAAACAATTATTACCCCTTTGGTTTAAAACACGGCAGATACAACACCCCGGCGCGAGATATTCGTCCTTTGGGCGAAGGCAGAGACGTTGTCATGGTGAATAATAATCCGTATAAGTATAAATACAACGGTAAAGAATTACAAGATGAGCTTAATCTTAACTTATATGATTATGGGGCACGAAATTATGATGCAGCTATAGGACGATTTTTTAATATGGATAGGTATGCATTTGAATTTATGCCTATTAGTCCTTATAACTATGCAGCCAATAATCCTATCTCAAACATTGACCTCAATGGAGATTATATAATTATTGATCAAACAAATGATGATGGAAATGTGATGCTATCTCTTTTATATGAAAACGGGAAAGCATATTGGTATTCCAAAGATAAAAGCGGTAATATCACAAAGGGTAAAGAGTATGATGGGAAATCAAGTTATATTTCAAGTACGGTTAAAAATATTAATTCGATTGCTAAAACCAATGAAGGCGCATCACTTGTTTCAGACTTACAGAATTCCACAGAAGAGTTAAGTATTCGTGACGCAGGGGCAGCCAATCCTTATTATGGAAATAATACAGTTTATTATAAAGACATGGGCAGTAGTTTCACGGCAGATGGCGCAAAATATCCTGGCCCTGTTGCGCTTGGGCATGAAATGTATCATGCATGGGAAGATATTGTTACAGAGTATGGTTTAGGTAACTCTAGAGGAGCAGCTGAAAGTAGAGCTGTGGCTTTTGGAAATTACCTAAGAGCGAATCTTTATTCCGACCTTAAGATGAGAACGAGATATTCGAAGTCGGGTAGTCTTTTTAATATTGCTGATTTTAGTGTTGTTGGAGATAAAAGTTATTATTTAAATAACTATAAACTTCCATCACCTTATAAACTCAATTTTAATTACGAATTGATAGGTGGGCCGTGTAAAGGATGTGATAATATGCAAATTCAGCCAATGCGTTATAATTCTATCCCTACTATGCAATCCGCAGGAACTATAAGTAATATGCGTAGTAGGCAGGTGAAAATAGAAAAGTTCAAATCGAGTTTACCTAAATAAATTTTGATGTTACATTATAGACTTTGTATTATTTTATTTTTTTTACAATTCAATACTAGTTGTAATAATCAAATATTTAATAACTGCCCTAAATATAACTTTGTTAAAGCTTCTATACAGGATATTATTAAAAGTCCTAATCAATATGATGGTAAACGAATAGAATTAGAGGGTTATTATTATGAAGATTTTGAGGTTACTGCTCTTTCTGAAAAAAGAATAGAATTAGATGAAAGTTCTATTTGGTTAGATTTTATGTACAATGAAGAGCTAATTAAAAAACTAAAAGGAAACAAGCCCACCAACAAGTATGTGAAAATTAGAGGAGTATTTAATGTTAATAATAAAGGGCATTTAAATATGTTTTCTGGTGGAATTACAAAAATCTGCTACATTGAAGTTATTAATTGATTAACTAAGAAGGATTCAATAAACATCTTTTCTATGCCCAAGGTTAATGACATGGACGAGCAGTACATCATTGTGGATTTCATAAATAACCCTATAATCTGCAACCCGAATACGGTAACCATCTCTGCCTTTTAGTTTTAGGTAGCCTTGTGGTCTAGGATTTTCTTCCAGCCCTGCAATGGCTACAACCGGATATGGTGGAGATAAATTAACTAACGTAAAAGGATACCTAAATTTTAGAGATATGCCGATTGATAATCCTGGTCCGAAATATAGAAATTATGACCCTGCTATTGGGCGTTTTATGGTCATTGACCCTTTAACAGAAGAATATCATACTTGGTCGCCTTATGTGTTTAGTGGTAATCGTGTTATTGATGCGAGAGAACTTGAAGGGTTAGAACCTTATTCTGTTCACGCAACTGAAGAAGCTGCTGCACAAAATTGGGGAGAATATTATAATGGTGCTTCTATTTTAAGAGGTATAGAAATGGGTTCTACAATTTATTCCCAAAGCACAACATCTGCAAGCGGTGTTACTACGACAACTTATTCATACAACGATGCTGCTTTGGGGACAGCTGATGCGACTGCTGTAAATCCCACAATACCGTCTGGAGCAACAGCTACTGGCGATATTCACGCACACGGAGAATATCTTGCTGGATATGATAATAATGAGTTTTCGGGATTACACCCTACGGATAACACACTATCAACTACTGGAGATATTGGCGATAATAATAGTACAGGTCTCAATGGATATGTTACTACACCTAATGGTAGTTTACAAAAATATGAACCATCAACAGGTACAGTAAGTACAGTGAGTACAAATTTACAAAGTGACCCCAAAGACCCAACTCGTTTAAATACAAATGCACCTGTGGATAATTTGCCACCCGCACCTTAATATATTGATTTAATATGAAAAGTAAACATACATTAAAGAGCATTGGGTTTTTATCAGTTTTGATAATTGTTTTTGTAATTAGTTGTAAAACAACAAATATGAATAAAAAGAAATGTGTTTCAGATAGCGAAAAAGCAATAGAGATTGCTGAACAAAAGTGGTTGTCAATTTATGGAGAAAGGATTTATGATAAAAAACCATTCAACGCAAAATTGATAGATAACATTTGGATTGTTGAAGGAACATTACATTACTCAAAAGGAGGAGTTCCTTATGCTGAAATAAATGCTGATAATTGTGAAATTATCAAGGTGTCTCACGGTAAATAAAAGAACTAAACTCAACCAAAAACCCTGCTGATAGCGGGGTTTTGTTTTATAAATCCAACGCATTAGACAGCGTTTTTTTGAGTTTTAGGTTATAGATAGCCATATCAATAATACGGAAAATAGCGTTTTTATCTTATTCATCCAGTCCTGCAATTAATTTAAGGCGTTCTTTGGTGGACTTATCTACACTTGTGAAATTAACATTAAACAATTTCCCTAATTAGAATTGCTTATTAAATCAGAGTTTAAAGTATTTCAAACAAAAAATAGCGCCTTATCTAGATAAGGAAGGCGCTTCAATATTTTCTTGCAATCATATTCCAAGTAATCAACTTGAATTAATTATCTTAGATATTCAATTAACATGCTTTTCCAGCTCGCACTGAATAAGATAAATGCATAATAACCCATTTCCAAATATTACGCTAGGCCTCCAACACGGCAGCTACAACACACCAGCGCGCGACTACCGCCCCATTGGCGATGCTAGAGAAATTGAAACGGTGGAACGTAATCCGTATAAGTATAAATACAATGCAAAAGAATACCAAGATGAGTTGGGATTAGATTGGTACGACTACGGTGCAAGGAATTATGATGCAAGTTTGGGGCGTTGGATGAATGTTGACCCGTTAGCGGAAATGTATCCGGATATTTCGCCTTATGCTTACGCTGCAAATATTCCAACTAAGTTTGTGGATTATGATGGGATGGATTTTGGAATTCGTATAGACCATGATAAGAGAACAATAACAATAATTGGCCATATATATGCTAGTAAGCAGGATATGGAGATTTTGAATACTGCTGTAAATTCAATTAATGAGGCACGTGGGGCAGTTCTCAAAGTAGGAGACGGAGAAGATGCAATTGCATATACATTAGGTTTTGAAATTACCACTGAAGAAAGTGATAATCCCATGAAAAGCGCGGCTTCAGATAATAAAGGTAATTATAACGAAGCTTCAAGTAATTGGTTTGTCAGAGATTCTAATCAAGTTAAGGAGCCTAATGCTAGAGGGGAAGCTTACCGTGTTAGATCTGCTATCAATGATGATGAAGGAAAGTTTGCAGCAACACATGAAATTTTGCACATGTTCGGTTCAGGACATAAAGACGGGGTTATGAAAGATGGTGCAAGTAGTGGAGGAATTACTTCAAATGTTTGGGGTGCAATTTTAGGAGGGGTAGGAATTGGGAAAACTTCTAGAGGAGGAGGAAGTAAAAGTGCAATTGGAAAAGGACATATAAAATCTGAGATTGGGCAAAAACCAGCGGGATTTATGGAAGGTTCTGTTATGAGTTTAGCTAAATACGATAAGCAGGTTGAGGCTGCAAAAGCTAAAAGATTAAGGAAAGAGAAAAGAAATCAAAAATGATATAATTACATATAAATTTTGACCATGAAAATCTTGTTATCAATTATTTTAATTATTATTTTTTGTGGCATAACACTTTCACAAGAAACAGATAAAAATTTTCAAAAAGCTTTTGAAATAGGTTTGGATAGTTTAATTCATAACAATCCGAATGATCGGTACTATCTTGAAAATTTTAAAACTCGTCCTAGTAAAAATGCACTATTTATATTTTCACCTGATTGTGATATTTTAGATAAAGATTATGCTGAGAAGGATTCAATAGCTAGAACAATATTAATTCCTAAAAATAGAAGGAATTATTTTATAAATCAAAACATTTTCAATAAAATTATTTATGGTAAAAGGTATACCAGACTGGTTGTAAGAAATCTATTTTATAATGAACTAGACAATAAAGATTTTATCTTGGTTTTGTATGCAGGCAAAAAGAGTGGTGGTATCGAAAATTTATATTTATTTAACTTAGAGAAATTTACTATACAACAAAGTTGTAAGGCTTATTATATATATTAGTACTGTCTTAACCCCAAAAAAGTCACACAAGATTATAGTCAACTAAACATAATAATTTTGTCAGATATAAAAAGAAGAAAAATGGCCATAAAATTTCATACCTTTATAATGCCTCAGGCATAAAAATAGAAAAACAAGTAACAAGCAATACCAACCAAACCACCACCCATTACATGGACGGCTTTCAATACAAAGATGGAGAATTACAGTTTTTCCCTGTTTCGGAAGGTTATGTTAGAAAAACCGAAGGCAATCGTCGCCAACAATTTTTTGATTACGTATATAATTATACAGACCACCTTGGTAATATTAGGTTGAGTTATACAACAGATCCAATATCAGGAAGCACAAGTAATATTAAAATATTAGAAGAGAACAACTATTACCCTTTTGGCCTACAACACGGCAGCTACAACACACCAGCGCGCGACTACCGCCCCATAGACGATGCTAGAGAAGTTGAAATGGTGGATCGTAATCCGTATAAGTATAAATACAACGCAAAAGAATACCAAGATGAGTTGGGTTTGGATTGGTATGATTACGGAGCTAGGAATTATGATACAAGTTTGGGGAGGTGGAATGTCATGGACAATTTATCTGAAACCTATTCCGCATTAACTCCGTATAATTATGCAGGGAACACCCCTGTTCAGGCAATAGACATAGACGGTAATCTATTTATTTTTGTAAATGGTTACATGAATGAGCATTATATGGCGGGAATGCAACCCAAATTTAGGTCGGCTGGTTACGGTTCTCGGGCATACCCTAATCCTGCTTATTCTATGTATGCTCCCGATAGAGGTTTTTACAGAGACGGAGCCAGAAACAATGGACAAACTTTTAGATACTGGTCATTAGATCAAGCGGGAAACGATGGTTACGGAGTAAATAATCTTTATCAAGATGCTTACAATGACCACAAAGCTTACTACACCAATGGATCCTATACGCCACGTTCCACGGCACAAGCTAGATTTAAAGGGGGAGTAGCTGCCGGAAAAGAGTTGATAAAGAAATTAGAAAGCGGCGAAATCACATTGGTAGAGGGCGAAACCATAAAAATAGTAGGGCATAGTCAGGGAGCAGCGCATGCGGCAGGTATGGCTTCTGAGCTAATCAAGCACTCTGTTTATGATAGCAGATTAGAGTTTGTAGATTATATAGCAGCCCATCAACCCAAAGATTTTGAAAGCCCGGAAGGGGTTCAATCTAGGCAATTTCTAAGTTGGTCCGATTGGGTAGCTGGAGGTTGGAGTTCTGAAGGTGGAATGATAACAGGAAGTTATTTAAGTTTCTTGGGCTTAAATGGAGGAAGTGAAAACGGGTGCATTAAAAATGTTACCAGTTGTCAAGAAAGAGAATCATATAGTGGTGGTAGGGGTGGTCACTCTGTAAACACTTATCTTCACTACATTGCTGATTATTTTAGAAGTTTAGGTATTAATGTAAATGTTTTTGAATAAAAAAGTTTAAATTATGAGAACATTAAACATACTTCTAATGATAGCTTTATTGTTATTTGTTAATTGCGATATTAACATGAAGTTTAAAGGCGAGGATAAGGACTGGGCAAATATTTATAAAACAAAAGATGTCCTAATTTTTACTTCTGAAAAGTCTCAAGATACCATTCGTATAAGTAGTGCAGAAACTAAAAATACGAATGTTGACACTATGGCATCTAGTTATAATCCCATATGTGCGAGCGTAGATTATACAGACTATAGCAATGAGATAGTTAATATTTTCTCTATATGCAAAGAAGAACCTAATATTCCTACTTGGGTTGGGTTTAATTTTAAAAAGGATAAAGGACGAATTAAAGACATCAATAATTATCCTGTATCAACATTAATTTTTAGAGGAGAGGAACGAGAAGGCTTTATGTTTAGACCCTATAAAGCTGAGAAACTTTCTTTTTGGTGGGATTTAGAATACGGTGTAAAAAATCCCCATTTAGCCTATTTTTTCTGGGACAAGGAATATGGTATTATAGAGTATAAAACGATGCAGGGAGAGGTTTTCGTATTAGATAAATTTATTAGATACGGAAATAATGTATTAGACGAAAAATAACCCTTTTATTTATTAGTAAAACTCACCCAAAGACTTGCTTAGCTTTGGAATCCCGAATAAAAGCATCAATAATTTTAAGAATAGCCTCTTTATCATTAAGGGGCAATTTATTTATATCATTAAGGCGGTTTAGCATCGCAGGGTCTTGTAACACATTTTTATCTTCGTTCTCACCAAGCAAATAACCTACGGTAGTATCTAAAACATTAGCCAGTTTAATCGCCACATCAATAGTCTGTTTTACTTCATCAAGTTCGTACTTAGCAATAATGGAATGGTGGGTATCAATTTGCTTCGCAGTTGGTTCGTTTTGGGTCAAGCCAAAATGAATATTATTTAAATTTATTCACTGAAAAAGCCATATATTTATAATACCCAATATCCATTGATTGAGAAATTCAAGTTTACAATATAATAAAAACAATTACTATCCCTTCGGCCTACAACACGGTAGCTACAACACACCAGCGCCCGACTACCGCCCCATAGGCGATGCTAGAGAAGTTGAAATGGTGGGTCGTAATCCGTATAAGTATAAGTACAATTCTAAGGAGTGGCAAGATGAGTTGGGATTAAATGTAACCGCCATGGATTTTAGGCAATATGATAATGCTTTAGGTAGGTTTTTGAATCCAGATGCTTTGAGTGAGTTATATTATTCACATACACCTTATAATTTCGTTGGAAGTAATCCTATAATACTTTCTGATCCAACTGGATTACTTTGGTATCAAAATCAGGAAACAGATAGAATTGAATATTTTTATGGGACTGCAGAAAGAGATGGTTGGACCTTGCTAGGAACAGCTGTAAGTTATTTTGATGATAAAAGTGGAAATTGGGTAAATGGAAATACACTTTTTGATGATGATGGAAATGAAATGGGAGCAACAGTGAATATTGTAGATTCAGATGGAAATATTTTGGAAATGGGAATTGTGGCAGTAGCTAAAAGCAAAAAAAAATCACTATATCAAAAACTAATAGATTTTCTATCTCCACCTGAAAGTCGAGGTGTCTGGTGGACTGGTGTTGGTTATGACATGTACGATGGAGGGGGCCCCAATAGATTTTATGATGCCAATAAAACTACTTTTCAAGAGTTGAATATTCGAATTGGCGAAGAAGCGTTTGCATGGTCAATATTCAATATACTACCTTCTCAAAAACCATCAACTAGTACTTCATATTTAAAACCTGAAATTAGAGATACGACGATAATGGATTCTGTTTTTCAAAAAATACATTGGGGACAATACTTTTATCAAACTAAAAATGGAAAGCCTTTAACTTTTACACGTGATGTTTATAAAGATACTATTATTAAAACTAAAACTGATCAAGTTGAATCCACACGCCAAAATATGAAACTGTTAAATGAAAAATTAAGAAATGATTATTTAAAATGAAGATAAAAATATTTTACTATATTTTTTTGGTATTATTTTTTTCTTGCCAAAAAGATAAGCTAAAAATCCAGTCAATAGACAATGAAAATTTTGTCATAAAAATATTTTCTCAAGATACGACACCTTTATATCAAAAAGTATATGATAAAAAAACAAATGAACTTGTTGGGCTTGATTCTGTTAAAAACGATACGTTATATAGTTATATACAAGGTAAATTAGTAAGTAAGGGATTATGGAAGTATTCAGAGAATGGACAAATTATATTCAAGAATTGGGCAATTACATTTGATTCGGAATTAAATGTAATTAATTTAACCGAATATGGTGATTTCTTCGATCCTAACGCTCAATTTAGAAGTATTAATCAAATTTATTTTATAAAAGAAGGTATTATAGACACTGCGGAAAGTATATTTTATAGTTTAAAAAAGAATAAAAAGGGAGAATTGAGCTTATTTTTAAAGCCTAGAGTAAAGAAAAATATGTTAAGAACATCCTTTTTGTTTGAATATGATACTATAACGAAAAATCTAAATAGGGTAGATTTAAATGAAAAATTAAATATCTTAAATTTTGATAGTCTTTATCCTGAGAAGAAGTATGAAATAATGACTTTCTATAGGGATAGTGAAAAAGATACTTTTGATTTTTTAAATAGTTCAACCATAACAATTAGCGGTTTAAATTATTTTCCAAGTCATGTTTTGAAAAGAAATGCACAGGATGCATTAAAACATGAGTAACAAATTATACTACCAAAACCACCACCCTACACATGGACAAATCCCACCATAAAGACTCTAACCTACTATTCTTCACCATGGCGGAAAATTAAGTAAGCTATGTTTAAATCACAGAACTACAAGAGGTTAATCAGTTCACTTACGTTTATAGCTTTACACATCAAGCTTCGACTATGCTCAGTACAGGTCTCAGAAATGTTAGACTTTCTTACACAAAAGACCCACGTGATCCAAATGAATTAATTATCTTAGATATTCAATTAACATGCTTTTCCAGCTCGCAGTGAACAAGATAAATGCATAATAACCCATTTCTAAATATTACGCTCGGCATAGAACACGGCAGCTACAACACACCAGCGCGCGACTACCGCCCCATAGGCGATGCTAGAGAAATTGAAACAGTGGATCGTAATCCGTATAAATATAAATACCAAGGACAAGAACGTCAATATGAACTCAATCTCAACTGGGACAGCTTTAAATGGAGAAATTATGATTATGCGATTGGGCGGTTTATGAGTGTGGATCCTTTGAGTGAAAAATATAGTTATCAATCACATTATAATGTTTCTGAGAATCGTGTTGTGGATGCAAGAGAGCTTGAAGGTTTAGAAAAGGTATTGATTAAGAATATTAATGCTGAAAATCGTACTGCAACAGTGATTATTCAGAAAAGGGGATTATTAGTTACGTCTGGATATGGGGCAGTAACCAATCATTCTAAAATAACAAGCTCAGGGGTTAACTCTTTGTTTTCTAAAGGAAATAAAGAATTTTATGTATCAGCGTTACCCGAAAATGGTGCTGAGTTCAATTTTGTAAAGTCAAAAAATTGGAGAAAAGAAGAGGCCTATAAAATATCTGTAGTGTATGATGTTTCGATAGATAAAACTTCATTTAAAAATGCCCGAAAATTAATTAATGAAGATTTTGAGCTAAATTCCTTGTTTAGACTTGGAAAAGGGTTTGGGGAAAATAACCCTGCTCGTGCATCAATGGATGGAGATAGGAATTTTGGCGAGTTAAATCCTGAATATTTTGGAGAGAATCCAACTGGTTTGCTTGGACAAGTTGGAAACGTTGAATACCAAACAGCAAATGAAGTGATGACGCATGAGTTAGGTATCCATAATATGGCTGGAAAAGATCATGAAAAGGATAAAAATGGAAACAATAAATATCCTTCCAATGGATTAGGATCGAATGTTCCAGGAAGAATTTATCCTACAACTGAAGATACACAAGAGATTTTAAATATGAATAGTAAAAGAGTTAGTTATGAATAAGCTTAAAATATTATTTTTATTAATTTTTAAATCAGGAATATTATTTTCTCAAATAGATTCCGCAATAGAAACAGATTTATTTTGGCTTGAACAAGGATTTTCGTTTTATAGCACGAGTGAAGATACATTACACGGCATTCCTCCTAGTTTTTTATCCTGCAATTCACCGTCAGATTCTATTACACTAAACTCGTATGTAAAAGGATCCTTCTTGTATAATTTTCTAGACCCTTTATTAAGAGATTTTAGAGAAATTATTGATAAAGAAACTTTATTTCATAATGATGATTTAGTTAACGAATACTTTAATTTGTTAGAATATAATGAGCCTTTTGTTCAGCAAAAATATAATCAATATTGGACATATAATTTGTGTATTGTAACATATCAAAAAATATATTTAGGTAGGCATAAAAGGTTAATTCCACTATTAGAAAGCAGTAATGAAATAGCTAGTAGATTGAATTATATTGAAAGGTATATCCCAGTTTATTTTATAAAAATTATACACATAGATCCGTACGAATTGAAATAAAAGTTAAATCGAGCAATTGAATAGGAAAATTCCCTATTTTTAAACTCTGAAAATGAAATGTTTAAAACTCTATTTCAAAATCTTGAACCATAATTAAAGGTGGTATACAAAACTTCGAGTTTTGTGCAAAATATTGCACAGACCACCTCGATTCACGAGTAAAAAGCTTTGAGAAAGCTTTTTACGAAGTGACCCGAGCGAAGCGAAGTGTAAAATTAAGCTATGCCGAAAACCCAAAAAACCTAGGAAATATTGTAATTTTGGAAGAAAATAATTATTACCCTTTTGGTCTACAACACGCTGGTTACAACAAAGACGTGAAAGAAGTAGATTTTGCAGAGTATTTAGAGCTGACCAACGAAGAATTGCAAAACATCAGCGAAGATGACCTACTGAGCGTTGTGCCTGTGATTAAAAATAAGTATAGGTATAAATATCAAGGACAAGAACGCCAAGATGAACTCAATCTCAACTGGGACAGCTTTAAATGGCGAAATTATGATTATGCTATCGGACGCTTTATGAGTGTTGACCCGCTGGCGGAAGAGTATAGCTATCAAAGCCCTTACAATTTTGCAGAGAATCGTGTGGTTGATGGCAATGAATTAGAAGGGTTGGAATGGTCCTCCCATACGGATGAAGAAGGGGTAATACATCAAATCCTAAGAGTGAACCCTATTAATAATTCAGAAAATATTACAGATAATCAAATGCATCAGGCGATGGATTTGGCTGAAATCCAATTTGCCCAAGATTTTAGTGGCTTAGACTCCGATGGTAATAATGTGATTGCAACAATCATAACTGACCCAGAAGCTACAATTTCAATTGAATTTAATGATACGTTTGTTAACGTTCCTGAAGCTGCTGATGCTATAGGCTTAGGTTATACAGAGGAAATAGGTGGCACTCAAGAAAATAAAATACAGGTTCATGTCGGCAGAAATATGACAGATGGTAAATTTGATATAGAAAAAGCTGCTCAAACAATAATCCATGAGAAAGGGCATACGGGAGGATTGAAGCATGTCTGGTCTAGTGGAGGAACAGAATTAGAAAAAACCGTTAGACAAAAAGAACATTACAATGAAAAGAATCTTATGCAAGGAGAAGTCAAAGGTACTGAATTAATTCCAGAACAAAGGAAGATAATTGATAGGGAAGTTAGAAAACAACAAACAAAATGAAAAGAATAACTTTGATTTTAGTAATCCTTTTATTTCAGGGGTGTTCAAATAGTATTAATTTCATCAAAGAAAATAGTATTAAGAAAACAATACCTGATGATATTAAGCAAAAACTTCAACTCAAAAATAATCAGAGTTTACTTATATTTACTAGTCTATATTTTAATGATTCTATAAAAGTTTCACAGAAAAAACACATAAAATTATTATCAAAAATTAATACTGATGAAATTATTGGAGTTGCCAAATTAGTTGGAGTTGAGCCAGAAAATACGATAGTAGAATTTATTAATAGAAATTATAAATTCTTTATAAAGAAAGAAGATATTAGTAAATATAATTACATATATATTAGTTGTTATCCTAAAATTGATACAGCAACATCTATCGACGGTAGAGATATGCTAAAAGCTAATTATGTAATTGAACTATCTAATACTCTTAGGTACTTTAAATAATGCTTGCTGATAATAACACATTGGTACTATGCACTCCATTTTTAATGTATTCGAAAATTTTGAATATAAGTTTTTCAGATTTTGAAAAGCGGTAGTGTAATTTAAACTCTGTCTGTTATTTATATTTTTTTTTAAAATTTAATGATGATGATAATGGCTTGTTGA
>JBLWWH010000032.1:0-19144 GCA_048268105.1 Weeksellaceae bacterium | reverse complement strand
TAACGTTACAGGGTTACCAACTGGTAAATATAACTTGAGAATAATTGATGTCGATGGTAATGCACATTACGATCAGATCATTAAGAAATAAAGCTATTATTTCAAATTTAAAGTTAAGAAGCCGCTCCATGAGCGGCTTCTTTATTTTAATACTATCTTATATTACATAAAAACCTACTCCAAAAGTAATTTCTTTTGCTATGTCTTAATTTAGCTTAATTCCTTTTAGGTATTTGGAGCTTTTCATATTTAAGTAAATAGATTATAATAAGTTGCACCTCGAAAAAAAGGTTTTACTTTAATCTTATAAATGCGTTGTAGAATGATTTTTAAGAAAATGATTTAAACTTAACTAATGAAAACAAATAATACTAAAAAATATGACATTCATAATTGTATTTAATGAGGGCTTAGTATCATCTAATCCCTAATAGCCGATGAATTAAATAACAATTCAATATAGTGGTTATACATAAGATTAAACCATTCTATTGTAGAGACTAAGCCTAATGTTGGAGCTCAAATTATAGCGATAGGGTTTAATTTATTTAAAATACTCATAAATTCAAGACAACATCTTTGTAATATGAACTATTAGCATTTAATCTTCTTCTATTAAAGTAGATAGAGAATATTGAAAAGCATTAACTTTTTAAACATAAAAAAGGCTGCTCATTAAGAGCAGCCTTTATTTTATAACTTTATTAGAGATTTATTTCTCAATAAAGATAACACGTCTGTTAGCGTGGTTTTTCCACTCAGGACAGATAGTTGCTGGCTCGCACTCAGGGAATCTTAAATCATCTTCGCCCATCGCAACAACGTTCAATTGGGTTGGAGATATTCCGTGCTTCTCAACTAAATAGTTTTTAACATTTGTAGCACGTCTTTCAGAAAGTCCTAAGTTATATGCTCTGGAAGCTCTTGCATCTGTGTGTCCAACGATATCAAATGATTTATCATTGAAATGCTTTAAGTACTTAGCTGCTTGATCTAAAATTGGATAATAGTTTGGAGAAATAACATCAGAATCTAATGAGAACTCTAAATTAGCAATGGCTAAGTTCAACATTTCTTCTGCGGTTCCACCTTCTGGACAACCATTGTTACTTGCAGGACCAGGCAATGTAACACACTCATCATATAAGTCAATAACACCATCTAAATCTGTATCTAATGCACGACCTGCACCATCCACTCTTGCACCTGCTGGCGTGTCAAGTTCTCTATCCCAATCATCACAAACACCATCATCATCTTTATCTCCTGAAGCACAAACTACTAACATACTTTGTAATTCTTCTGGTGAAGGACCTGGATAAATATCGGCTAACGGATCAGCCCAAGCTAAATGCTCCTGATGTTTTCCTATTTTATAGATTAAACCAAGGTTAAAAGTAAACATTCCATCATCGTGCCCTTCTTCAATATCGGCAATTGCTCCATGTGGTCCGGAACCATCAAACTCCTCATCACCTGTATAAACATACATAGCTTTCAATTCAGCATCAAAATTTTGGTTGATTTTATATCTCAAACCAGCTCCACCAGTTGCATACATAGACCCAAATCCTCCTGGATCTGCAACTTTCTTAAAGCCATCGTTACTTCTTTTATCTCTAATGTGTGCTTCATATTGTAAAGTACCAATACCAGCATAACCATGTAAAGCCCATCCAAAACGAGATTTATTATCAACTCTTCTTAATAATTGACTAAAGTTTAAATCTCCCATTAAAGCCCACATCCAATATTTAGTATGAGCTCTATACTGTGTTGATTGTTGCTCAGTTCTACCCCAGTTTACTTGCGCTCCTAATCCAAAGGCATGGGTAATTTGTTTCATTAATACCGCATGAACATCATAGCTATATAGGTTAGACATATCATCACTATCAATCCAAGAGTTCAAATCTGCACCTTGAACCAAGTTCATACCACCGTATACACCGATAGACCAGTCATTAAATTTCTTTTGATCGGAAGTAAAATCAACATAGTTTTGATTCATTCCGTAATATTTGTTTTCAAAATATTCGTCTGCCGTAATTTCGTCTGTTTCCACAGCGCCATCTGTTACCACCACAACTGTTTCCTCCTCCTGTGAAAACAAAGGAAGTGCACAAAACAGTAAGGTAAGCAATGTTAAATAATTCAGTTGCTTCATAAGTTTATCGTTTTAATTTCATTAGTTTACAAGACGCAAATTTAACACATCATTCGTCAATAACAAATTAATAGTTATTAAACTTTAGTCCTATAGACAAAAATACAATAAATTAAAACATATCCAACAAATCGCTCACGAATTTTCTTGTAAAAATTTGATTATGAGGGATAACTAAATGTTTTGATGCATAATTCACATCTCCAAAATATAGTATGTCTATATCAATAATTCTGGAAACATATTTTTCAGTAGGTAGTGGTTCTTGATAAATCCTACCCATCTTTTGTTCAATCGCTTTAATATATTTTAACAATTCTATAGGACTTAGATTTATTTTAACTTCTATCAATTGATTTAGGAACATAGTAGAGGAAGTGAAATCTACAGGTTCTGTTTCCAGAATTTCCCCTATCTTAACAATCGCTCCAACCTCAGTATTTATAAAAGTTCTAGCTTGTTTTAGGTTTTTATTTCTATCACCTAAATCACTTCCGAGTAACAAAATGGCATTCATTGTCGACATATAGAAGTAAAAGTAAGTAATTTAAAAATATGAAGACATTTTTTGGAAGAGTAATAGCCGTTGTATTCGGTATTACGCTATTTATTATAGGCTGTTTTATTGTGTTTTCGATTATTGGTTCGATCCTAGGAAGCGCAGATAAACTAACTGTTGATTCGGGCAGCGTTCTAAAACTAGATTTTAAACAACCGATTTATGAAAGCAACATGGAGATTCAAACATCTTTGTTTAATTTAACCGAGAAAGAATCTCCTAACTTATTGCAAATTCTTAATGCTATTAGTAATGCTAAAGAAGACGACAACATAAAAGGTATTAGCTTAGAGTTAAACACAACAACGCCAGAGGAGATATCCCAAATTGATTTAATCAGAGATAAAATTGAAGACTTTAAATCAAGCGGAAAATTTGTCTACGCCTATACCAATCGAGCTTCGCAAGCTGATTATTATTTAGCCACGGTTGCAGATTCTATTTTTCATAATCCCCTTGGAAACATCGATTTAAAAGGACTTTCCTCTGAAGTTATGTTTTTTAAGAATTTCGGAGAAAAATATGGTATTGAGTTCGAAATCATTAGACACGGTGATTATAAATCTGCGGTTGAACCATTTTTAAGAGATAACTTATCAGATGAAAATCGTGAGCAATTGACACAAATCGTTACACAAATTTGGGATGGTATGACGAGTAAAATGTCGAGTTCCAGAAAAATCTCACCTGAACAATTAAATCAATATACCGATAGTTTAGTAGCCTTTAATGCTAAATCTGCCTTGAGTCACAAACTAGTAGATGCGCTATATCAAGAAAGCGAATATCATGAGTTTTTAAAATCTAAATTAAATATTGAAGAGGACAAAAAGCTTAAGTCAATTGAGATCAATGATTATGCAAAAACGCTAAAAGATAAATTTGAATCTGATAAGATTGCCGTTCTGTATGCGCACGGAACCATCATGCCTGGAGATAGTCAATTTGGTATTCAATCAGAAACTTATAAAGAAGCTATTCAAAAGATTGCTAAAGACGATAAAATCAAAGCTGTTGTACTACGTGTCAATTCTGGTGGTGGAGATGCGAATACTTCAGAAGAGATTTTACATGAAATGAGAAAACTTCATGCTAAAAAGCCAATCGTTGTTTCGTTTGGAGAAGTAGCAGCAAGTGGAGGTTATTATATTGCCATGGATTCGGATAAAATCTTTGCAGAACCTTATACCATTACTGGCTCAATCGGTGTTTTAGGAATGATTCCAAACATAAAAGGTTTAGCTAATAACAATGGATTTACCACGGATTATGTTAAAACCAATGAAAACACCATATATTATAGTCCGTTTCAAGGACTATCTAAAGGAGGCTTAGAAACTATCACAAAATCTACTGAATCCATTTATGAGATTTTCGTAAATCATGTGGCAAAAAACAGAAATCGATCTTTTGAAGAAATTGATGCTTTAGGTGGTGGAAGAATTTATACGGGAACCGAAGCTAAAAAACTGGGTTTAGTAGATGAATTGGGTTCTTTGCATGATGCAATTGCTTTTGCAGCTGAAAAAGCAGATATAAAAGATTACCAGCTGAAATCTTATCCACAAAAGAAAACGGATTTAGAAACGTTAATGAAGGAATTAAACTTATCTACAGAGGTTAAAGCTCAAATCCAAAATTCGATGGATCCAGCTCTTTTGAAAACTTATATTCAACTTGATCAAATGCGTAAATTAAATGGCGTACAGGTTCTTTGGCCCTACGACCTCAACATTAAATAATACCTTAATATTATATAAACAAAAAACTGGAGCATCTCTTGATATTCCAGTTTTTCTTTTTTAAAATATACACTTATTTAAGACTCAACTCATTAAAAGATAAATTTCAATTTTAAGTTTAGAAATTATAGTCATTTATAACTTGATTTTTAAGCATTTATTTACAAATTGAAAAAACGTAACTTTGCAAAAATTTATTCAATGTCAAATATTGTAGCTCTTGTTGGAAGACCCAATGTAGGAAAGTCAACCTTATTCAACCGAATGCTAAAGAAACGCCAAGCAATTGTAGACAGCGTTGCTGGTGTAACACGTGACCGTCACTATGGAAAATCGGATTGGAACGGAAGAGAATTCACCGTTATCGACACGGGTGGATACATTGAAGGTTCTGATGATGCTTTTGAAGGCGAAATTAGAAAACAAGTAGAACTTGCTATTGAGGAAGCCACGGTTATTTTATTTGTTGTAGATAACCAAATTGGTCTAACCGATATGGACAAAGAGGTTTCGCGTTTATTACAAAAAACAGATAAACCAGTTTTGTTAGTAGTCAACAAAGTCGAAACCAACAAAAATCGTCTTGACGCTGTTGAGTTCTATGAACTAGGCTTCGAAAGATTCTATACCATTTCGGCTATGGATGGAAGTGGAACAGGTGATTTGTTAGACGCTGCCATTTCACATTTTAGCTCAGAAGAGCATGTCGACAAACTCGAAGGTTTACCTAAATTCACGATTGCAGGAAGACCTAACGCAGGGAAATCTACCTTCACGAATGCCTTATTAGGTGTTGATAGAAACATTGTAACCGATATTGCAGGAACTACGAGAGACTCCATTGAGACCATTTATAATAAGTTTGGTCAAGAGTTCGTATTAATTGACACAGCGGGAATGCGTAAAAAGCGTAATGTAGAAGAAGATCTAGAGTTTTATTCTGTAATGCGTGCCGTTAGAGCTATCGAAGATTCCGATGTGGTTTTATTAATGTTAGATGCACAACGTGGAATTGAATCTCAGGATATGAAAATATTTCAATTGGCTCAGAAAAACCGAAAAGGCATGGTTATTCTTGTTAATAAATGGGACCTTGTTGAAAAGGATTCTTACACCATGAATGAGTTTGAAGATCAAATCAAACGCA
This sequence comes from Weeksellaceae bacterium, assembly GCA_048268105.1. GTDB lineage: Bacteria > Bacteroidota > Bacteroidia > Flavobacteriales > Weeksellaceae > Profundicola. Next base: position 13,529 of record JBLWWH010000032.1, on the reverse strand, counting down.
AAATTTCTCCCTTCACAGATATTCCAATTTTGTTCATTTCTGCACTTACTAAGCAACGTATCTTTAAAGCTGTAGAATTAGCGATGCGAGTGTATGAAAATAGAAATAGAAGAATTAAGACCAGCGAATTGATCGATGTTATGATTCCAATTATCAATGCTACTCCACCACCAGCGGTAAGAGGTAAGTATATAAAAATCAAATATGCGACCCAATTACCAACTAAAACACCTCAATTTGCATTTTTTGCAAATTTCCCACAGCATGTTAAAGAACCATACAAGCGTTTTATAGAAAATCAGATACGCGAAAGATTCGACTTTTCTGGAGTTCCAATTCAGGTACACTTTAGAAAGAAGTAGATAATATTTTACAATTAAAATATAGCATTAAAAGTGTGCACAATCATATATATGGTTTGCGCACTTTTCTGCTTTTATAAGTGTTTTATAGACAGGTTTAAGAAACAATTTATTTAAGACTAAAAATCAAACCATCTTAGCTATCGTAGCCAAATCGTTTCAGCTCAATATTTCTTTTTCTCCAATCTTTTTTAACCTTAACAAATAGTTTGAGATAAATCTTTTTATCGAAAAACTTTTCTAATTCTTCTCTAGCCTCCTTTCCTACTTTTCCTAAGGAGCGACCTTTGTGACCAATTAAAATTCCTTTTTGAGAATCTCGCTCTACATAAATATCACTATCTATTTTAATAATATTTGCTTCTTCAACAAAGCGCTCTGTAACAACCTCTACCGCGTAAGGAATTTCTTGTTGAAAGTTTTCTAGAATTTTCTCTCGGATTACTTCGTTTATGATAAACCTTTCCGACTTATCTGTAAGTTGATCTGCTGGATAATACATAGGACCCTCTGGCAGCAACTCTTGAATCTTTGCCAATAAAAAGTCTGTATTCAATCCTTCTAAAGCAGAAATCGGTAAAATATTAGCCTCTGGCAATTGTTCGTGCCAATAACTAACAGCTTTTTCCATAATTTCCTGAGATGTTTGATCAATTTTATTAATTAAAACAATAATCGGAACATCGAGTGATTTCAGTTTATTATTAAAATTTTCATTTAAAAGCTCTGTGTCATTTGGCTCAACTACATACAAAATAATATCAGCATCGTCAAAAGCTTCTTTTACGAAGTTCATCATTTTAGACTGAAGTTCATAGGCTGGGTTTAAGATACCTGGCGTATCTGAGAACACCACTTGCATATCTTTGGTAGTAACAATCCCATGAATTCTATGTCTGGTAGTTTGAACTTTATTTGTAATAATAGAAAGGCGTTCCCCCACCAATTGATTCATCAGCGTAGACTTGCCTACATTGGGGTTTCCAATTATATTAACAAACCCAGATTTAAACTTTTTTTGCATGCTACAAAAGTACGAAAAGCAATGATAAGAAAAATAAATAAAAAATATTTTCAGAATTATTTGCTTCATATAAAAAGTGTTTCTATATTTGCCGTCCGATTCAAGAAAATTGAAAGGCGAAAATAGCTCAGCTGGTAGAGCACAACCTTGCCAAGGTTGAGGTCGCGGGTTCGAGCCCCGTTTTTCGCTCAAGTTATCACTTCGGTGATGATTGGCAATTAAGCCGCCCTGGTGGTGGAATTGGTAGACACGCAGGACTTAAAATCCTGTGCTCATTAGAGCGTGCGGGTTCAAGTCCCGCCTGGGGTACAAAAACCGTTGTTAATTGATTGATTAGCAGCGGTTTTGTTTTTTTTATAAGTGGTTAAAAAGGTGCAAGCTTTTGCTTTCAGCCTATATGAATAGCTAAATTTATTGCAAATTAAATATCATATATACCTTTTTTGTTGAAATTCAAATCCATTTTCTAACAACCGTTACGGTGCGGTTTTTTGACTTCTAAGAATCAATTCTGGTGCTGTGCCTATAATGTTAGCACCTATTTTTATTAAAAATTTTGGAGCAGGTAAACCACTAGGCATATTGTATTTTTTTTTTGAGCTTACCCATAAATTCTGCACTGGATATGGGATTTGGATTGCAAAAATTAAATTCTCCTTCTAATTTATTTTTGATGATAATTTCTAATGCTCAAACAAAATCGGTTTCGCCCATCCAACTTAGTATTTGCTTACCTTCTCCGACTTTTCCATCACCGCCTAATTTCACCAATTGCTTTAAATTCTGATAGGCACTTCCTTCATTATCACCCCAAATCAGACTTATCCTAAAGACAGCTTTTATGGTATTTTGGTTTTTGTATTTATAAAAAGCATTATCCCATTGTTGACAAACTTTGTATAAAAAATCATTTTCGTCGGTTGGTGAAATTTCAGCTTTTGATTCCTCCCAATTTTCCGCGTAAACTGCTATTGCGTAAGCATTTAGCCACATTTTGGGTGGGTTTTGATATTGTTGAATCGCTTTGTCAAGGATTTCTGTAGAAGAAATTCTAGACTCTAAAATGGCTTTTTTGGTTTCTACTGTAAATCGTGTGTTGATATTTTTCCCGGCTAAATTGACTAAAACATCAGCATTCTCAAGCACTTCACACCAATCACCAAGTGTTTCACTATCCCAATTTACATAAGAGACATTTCCTTTTGAATTTCTTTGGAAATGTGTCAAAATATAAATACCATACGCTTTGGAAAAGTGATTTTGAATTAAATTTCCTAAATATCCTGTTCCGTCGCATAATATCATTTTTTTTAATCCGGTTTAAATTTTAATTCTATTATAATCAATTTAATTATAATCAGTCTAACTAATCTTTTTAAAACAGGATAGAATTCTTATCAGTTGGTTAACCTTGCGAAAATTATATTCAACTAACTACCTTCTCCGGTTTCAACTCATTTACCAACTCTTTGGTTTCCGGATCTTTCCATTCTGCATGTGATGAGGGTGAAAACCTAAATCCTTTTTTCAAGGCATTGATCTTCGTGAATTCTGCACCGAAAAAAATAATCAAAAATGAATAATTGATCCACATCATGATCAACACCAGTGTTCCTGCAGTACCATATGCAGAAGTCGGTTCGAATTCAGCAAAATAATAACTTAATAAAAATTTACCTAGCGTGAATAAGATCGCTGTAACAAAAGCACCGGTATATACTGCTTTCCATGGAATTTCTACATCGGGCAAAATTTTAAAAATAACGGCAAATATGCCCATAACAACGAAAAAGCCAACTACAAAATTAATGATCTGAGCAAGCGCATACGTCTCTAAACCGAATTGCTGTGTGATATAATGGTTCAATACACTTACGATAGATGAGGTAACCATGGTGATGGTCATTAAAAAACCAATGACAATTATAAGTCCCAATGAGTTAACTCTATCGGTTAAATATTTCATGAGAGCTTGCTTGGGTTTCGGATTAATTCCCCAAAGATTGTTCAAAGCTTTTTGTAGCATAAAGAACATGGTTGTTGCACCAAAGATTAAGGCAAGGACGCCAATAGCTTTCATCCAAAAATTTCTCTTATCTATCATAGCGCCTTCTACGATATCTTCTATGCTTTTTGCAGCTTTTCGGTCCAAAGCAATTTCTACCTGCCTGCTAATTTCTCCGCGTACCACCTCTTCTCCAAAAAAAGCACCTAAAAGCCAAATAATGATGATCAATAGACCGGGAATGGAAAAAATGGCAGAATAGGCTAATCCTGCCGCTTCAATAAAAACATTGGAATTGTTATACGCTTTGAATGTTCTTTTAAAAACATCCCAGTAAAATAGTGCTTTTTCTTTCATAGTTAAGTTTTTTAAGGTTAAAAAGGATATCCTATGGCAATATTTAGGATTAAATTATCTTTTCGCCATTGACTGTCACCCAAATCGATTTGATCAAATACCCAGCGTTCATTTTCTGGCAAATAAGGTTTTCTAATCGGCATGGCTAAATCCAATCTTAAGATGAGAATGCTAAAATCCATACGCAATCCTAATCCTGCGCCCACAGCGATTTCTTTTAACCAATCCTTGCTAAACTTTCCGCCGGGTCTGTCAGGATCTTCATTCACCAACCAAATGTTTCCCGCATCTACAAATGCAGCCATATTCAAAAATTTCCAAAGATTGCGCCTATATTCTGCATTTAATTCCAACCGAATATCTCCTCCTTGATCAAAATAAAAACTGGCATTGTCCAATTCGGGATTATAGCTTCCCGGTCCTAAAGTTCTGGCTCTAAAGGCACGAACGCTATTGGTACCACCGGCAAAAAACTGACGAGAAAATGGGATATATTCCGAATTCCCGTAGGGATAAGCCAATCCTGCAATTACTCTGGAAGCGATACTGTGCTTTTCAGAAAAATCATGATAATACCTAAAGTCGTGTTCCATTTTGGCATATTGACTAAATGGAATATCAAAAATCCGCTTTTGATTTCCGTCTTTTACATTGGCCCCCATGAATAAACCGGTTAAATTCCCGGAAAGATCTACCATCCCTTTATAATATATGGTATTCGGAATCGGAATCATCGTAGTCGTGTAGGTATAGCTGTAGGTCGGGCCAAATATCAATTGATTCTCCACCACGCGTTGCAAGCTAGGATTCCCTTGCATAATGCTGTCATATTTGGGCGTAACATTTTGTGGATATACCAATGTGGCATCGAGTAATTTGAGATCATGCTCTTTGCGTACATTCTCTTTCCAAAAATAACCAAACGACGTATTGAAGTTATGAAGCGAATAAAGCTGGGTTCGGTTTAAAAATTCATAACCAATACTCGCATTCGTGCGTGGAACATAGGCACCTCTCGTGTTCACTTTGAACGGAACAATCAGTCTTGGAATTGACAATTGCGCATTCGCACCCAAACGAATAATGTTGTTGGCATCCTTAGGACCACCAATTTGAACATCAAAAGAACCATAGGCCGAAAGTTTTAGTTGTTCTGCGGCTCTGAATAAATTTCGGTGTGTCCAATTCAAGTTAATTTCACTTCCTACATAATTGGCAGAATTGCTCCTTCCGGTAGTTTCCAAACGCAAAGACTGCATTTCACGCGGGGTTAAGAGGTAATAAACATCAAATTTATTTTGAATAGAATCTGATATAAAAAATTCATTTTTAACAAATTTGTAAACGCCCAAACTGATTAATCGGTTGAGGGTTAAATTGTGATTGGTTCTGTTGTAAAGATCACCCGTTCTAAATTGCATGGATCTATTAAACATTTTGGGTTTGAACCTTTTATCAGGATCAATCACATACATGTCGTTATATATCTCAAGAGAATCCGTTCCGTAAGGAATTGCATATCCTTTTCGGGTAAGATCGTTGATATTGTAATCGGCAAAAATGATAACCTTGTTAATACTGAACTGTTTTTTGGCTAATTCAGGCGTAGTTTCTTTAATTTTTGCGTTCAAATCAACTTTGGATTCTGTCGTCACTGTACTGTCGGCTTCAACCAATATATTATCCGGATGAAAATAATAGAATCCTTTTTCTTTTAATCGAGCATCAATGCGTTCTCTTTCTGCTTTTATTACATCAAGGTCAAAAGGGTCATCGGTTTTGAGCAAAGAATTACCTGTTACCTGTGATATGGCTTTTCCTAAGGCCGAAGAATCTAACTCATAACTAAGCTCGTTAATCATAAATCTTTTACCGGGTTGGAGTGTATAAACCACCTTGGCGGTTTTGTTTTTAGTTACGGTATCATAAGTAGCTTTGGCTTTAAAAAAACCTTTATTTTCTGCATAATTTACAATGATATCACGGTTGAATGGTCGATCTACATCACTTAAAAGAACCGGTTCTTCGCCTGCTTTTTCTTTCAACCATTTGCCTAAGCCTTTGTCGGAATTTTCACCACCTGCTAAATTGTAAATAAAAAGCTTGGGTCTGAAACCTAAAATAGAAGTATTCGGTTTGGGCGAAAGATTATCTTGAATGCCTTCTTTTAACGTGCTTTTAGTAGTTTTTTCTAAATTTTCATCCTCTATTTCAATATCTGCACCGGTGTACAAATATTCGCCCTCTTCTAATTTTGAAGTACCGCATGATAAAAGATTGAATGCAAAAACAGTGTATAATATATAGTGATATATCCTCTTCATCATTGAATTAATCTTTTAGTCTTTTTTTTGATTTTTTTGAAAAATATCTTTGAATTCATCAAACTCTAAAGTGATGATAAAACCTAATCCCGTCTCTATGATTTGACCTTGCAACGCCACTTCATATTGATTGGTTCTGAAAGCACGCAATACATATCTTCCGTTTTTGGAAAGCATATAATCTATATTCACGTCTCCTGCAATATTGGTCATTTCTTCATTCTCTCTAGCTGTTCCTTCCAAACCGAACTTACTGCCCACGGTTATTTTAATTCGGTCGTTCAATAATCTTTTGCTTAAACCTACATCCAAATCTGTTCGTGTATTTTTTTCTCCTTGAGAATAATCATCATAAGAATTAAAATCAAACTCCAAGTCAACGCCGGCAATTAGATCAGATGCAATTTTGTTTAGTTGTTGAGAAAGTATTTGACTCACACTTTGTCTTGCCATAGTTCCGGCAGACATTCCTGATTCAGTAGCAAACGGATTTTCACCAATAAATCTATTCATAAGCAATAGGGCAAAAACCTGCTTGTTCAATTCTGATTCATCTTGGCGAATCTGCTGTAATTTGGTTTTGGTATTATCAATAACGGACGTTGCGATGGATGAATTATCATCTTCTAACGTAATGTCAAAAGTAATGACTGGCTTCATGATATCGCCTTCCATCTTTAAAACCGTTTTAAACGGGATTCGTTGTTTATACATATTATATTCAGCCGGCGAAAGTCCGCTCAATTGTTGTTGTACCAAATCAATAGGTGCAGCATTGGTTTTGTAAATTGCCGTAATATCCAAAGTCGCTTCTAATGGTTCTCCGTTCCACGTAATAGTGCTGCCTTTTTGAATGTCAAATCTTCTTTTCATTAAACTAACATTCAATTCATAAGCTCCCTCTTCTACTTGGTATACGCCAACCAATGTTGTTTTGCCTGAAGGGTCTATACCACCCGTTAATTCCGCATCACCGCTTAATTTTACAAAATCACCGGTAGCTTTGTCGATAATAAGGGAAATATTAGCTTCTTTTGTAACACTTATGCCCACATTTACATCCATACCTTTTATGCGTGTTTCGCTTGGGATAGAATCGTTAACCAATGTTCCTTGCAAGGCCACTTGATCTTTGTCCACAAATTTTACAATCCCTTCTCTTGCTTCTAAGGAGGGTGTATCTTGTGGAACGACAAAGGTAAAATCGGTAACATCAGTTACTGCCAAAGAGCCGTCCACTTTGGGTAAATCCAAATCTCCACCAATTTGCAAGTCGGCGTCTATGGCCAAAACACCAAATATCATTTGGTCGTTATTTTCTTCGGAATCAACCACCTTAAAATCATCTGATTTTACATCAAGATTAAAGGCAAAATTGGTATAATCTTGCGTTAAGACTTTTCCGTTGACTACTAACTCATTCCCGGAATTGTCGGTAAGCGTAAATGAATTGAATAAAATTCCTTCTTGATTCATAATCAATTCGTCATTAATATTTCTGAAATCGCTTCCTGTTTGAGTGATTTTTAAACCAATATCATTCAATTCTATTTTTCCAACAATTTTAGGCGCATCGGTAGTTCCGTTTATATCTAATTTTCCGGTAAAATAACCCTCGGTTTCTTGGATTTCATTTTGGGCTAAACCTTCTAAACTTTCAAAATTCAAACGATTTAAATCTAAAGTTAAATTAAGCGCTTGAGTAGAAATTCTATAATCACCAGTGATTTTGGCATCATTTCCGTTGTCAGATAATAGGACATTCACGTCCAATAAATCAGCATTTTTGCTATTGACTTGAAGGTTTAAATCACCAATTAATTGCTCATAAGCCGAAAGATCAGCAATTTGCAAATCGGTTGTGAAATTCATATTCGATTGAATGTCACGCAAAGCAATATCTCCATTTATGGTTCCGCTGGCGGGTAATTCGTCTTTTTTGATGATTTCTGTAATGGTGGCAATTTCAAAATCTTTTAAATTGATATTTAATGGACTATTTAAATTTTGATTTTCTGATTGGATTTCAATGACGCTATTGCCATTTCGTAATATAAAATTATCGGCATGAATTCCACCCGAATTATTGAATCTTAATTGGTTATCCGGATTTACTTCCCAATTATCATAATTCAACTTAAATCCATTCGGGTCTAATTGAATGATATGTTGATCATTTTGGGATTTAATATTTCCGGCAATTAAATATTGCTCTTCCCCTTCAACATCTTGGGTAGAAATATTATAATCGATGGTGTTTTGGGCAATGTTACCCACAGCTGCCAATTGGTTTAATTGAAATTGTTCACTATTTAAACCTGCAAAATTCAAGTTGTATTGAATCGCATTATTTTCGGTATTTACGAGAAGTTTACCACTCTCCAAATTATATTCGCCATAGCTTAGCGAAGGAATATTACCTTCAATATTTAGACTTTCGGTATCGGTATTATAATTTCCGGTAAGCGTAATGGTTTCAAATGCTTCTAAATCAGGAAGAAATTTTCTGATGAGATCATCATCCTTGATTTTGATATCAAAATCCATGTACTGACCTGCTACGATTGCCGTATTGCTTTTGGGTTGAAATTGATAATACTTATTGATGGTTTGCATCATCGCATCAAATATCTTGGTCAATTGATAATCTCCAGTTAAATAAACATCCGCCACTTGAGAGTTCAGTGTTAAAGAATTAACTGAAGCATTGTTTGCTGCTACAAAATGAACTTCTTGCATCGGGAAAACATCTTGGGTATCAGAAATGGCAAAATTGCTAAGTGTAAATTCACCGTTTAATTCATCGGGATTTAGATTGGTAAAATCACCGTTGATATTTCCTGCCAGAATTAAAGGCTCATCATAAAAATTCAATTTTTGCAGGTTTAATTGCCTGATATTCCCTGCCATTTGAATCGTAGGTTGTGCCTCATCAAAGTAGCCTTTCGCACGTAGCGTAAGGTTAGCGCTGGGATCTTTGGAATCTAACAAAACATTATAATATCCATTTTTCAAGTCACCTTCTAAATTCATCTTGCGATAGCGATATCGGTTGTAATCGATATAGTTGATATCACCCGTAAAGTTTAAATTCGCCGTTTGTGGTTCAAAGCCAACCCCATTTGCATAAATTTTTCCTGAAATTTTTCCTAAATCCTTATTTTTAAGGATTTTACCTATGTTTAAATCGGTCAAATGGGTATTGATATCATATTTTTCTTTGCCTTTATTCCTTAAATCCAATTGTGCTAAAACATCCGCTTTTCCATCGGTGGAATTGACATGAAGGTTGGCGTCTACAATTTCGGTATTCCCTTTGGCTGTACCATTCAACCAAAATTTGTCCGGTACGCGAATATTGTTGGGGATGGTGTTGAGCGGAAGTATATTTTGAAGTGTTTTTGAAGAACCTGACAAATTTCCTATGTTTAAATCATAGGCCAAATAATCAGGGTTCATGGCATTTTTGACATTGCCTGTAACCGCTAATTTTATATCGCCCAAACCATCAGCATTTAAATGTCGGATTCGAATATCATTTAAAGTTCCGAACAAATCAGTATCAAGGTTGATAATTGCGTTTGGATATTTATCAAATGGCGCTGTAGTAGCCAAAGAGGGCATAAAATCTAATATATCACGTAGGCTAATGCGGGATTGATTGATATCTGCCTGAATATTTACTGAACCCGGATCGATAGAAAGTTGGTCTTGATTATGATAAGATAAAATCAATTCATCCCTCAAGACCGAACGATCAGTTTCCAAATAAAGATTTTTTAAATAGGATTGATTAGTACCGTATAAGAAATTGGTTCGTAGTTCACGAATGTTTAGGTGTTGAGGTTCAATAATTTGCGCAGATGCAATTTTACCGGAGATTTCTCCGTCTTTCATCTCAAAATCTTCCGCCGAAAGATTGATTTTTTCAAAATTTAAGTGATTGTAATCCAATCCGGCTTGATTCCCCAACGCCGAATTATCATATTGTAATTTTACGTTTTCAAAATCCAAATCGTTCAAAACTACAATCGGATTAGTGTTGGAAGAAGGATTCTCGGCTGAGGTGTTATGATCTTCGGCAGGAAGAAATAAATCAATCTTGAGATCGGCATTAGAAAGTACAATATTATCAATGCGATAAATTTGTTTTTCTAAATTAATTTCATCGATATCCGAAGAAAGTTCTTCGAAAATTACATCACCATAAGTTTGGGTAATGGCGTCGGCATAATGCACATTAAAGTTGGTAAGTTCTAACCGATTCAAATCAATTTTCATAGGAGCTTGTGCATTGAGAGAATCCACTTTTTCCTCGGTCTCTTGGGCAACTTCCTCCAATAAATCTTGATCCATGGACAGGTTTAATCCATCCATAACGATAGCATCAAGCGCATAACTATTTTGTTCCAAATCAAACTCTTCCACGGTTGTTTCAAAATGATTGAAATATACTTTGAGATCATTCTTTCGTTGAAGATCATTGAAATTTACGTGAATATCATGCAGTTTGATTTTGTCTAAAGAAATCACCCATGGTTCTGATTCGGTAGCCTCCTGGTCTTTCGTTACAAAAGCATCAATTATATAATCAAAATTGAAAGTTCCGTCAGGATTTCTAACCACATTGGCGTGAATTCCATCTAAATCAATCGACGTTAAATCAACTGTATTTTTCAATAATTTTGGAATATTTAGACCAACATCAAATTTTTTCGCAAAAAGTAAAGTATCGGTTTTTTGCCCTTGCAAATACAAATTTTCCATGACGATACTGCTGGGAAAATCTATATAAACCCGATCCAATGCTACCTTAGTTTCAATTTTATCTTCCAAATAACCCACTAAATAATTTTTGACTTCATTTTGAACAAATGGTAACCTTAAACTCAAAATCAAGGCGGTAACGAGGATCAAGAGAGAAAAAATGACAATCCCGAAAATCTTGAATGCTTTTTTAACTTTATGATTCAAAATAGGTAATAAATTTAAATTGAAAATAACATCATATATAAAAATCTTTGCAATTTAACACATAGTAGGCTCAATTACTTTATTATTCATTAATTTAACAAATTTATTTTTTAAATTCTGTTAAATAAATAAAGATTTTCTGAGATCATTTTTCGGAATGTCAAATGAGAAATTACTTAGCGTTTTATAAAGAAGTCAACGGGATAATGAATATTACAAGTAAGGTTTATGCACCACCGGAAGTATTTCCTCTTCCATCAAAGCATATTTTTTTTGCTCTACTTCAGAAAAACGATGTGTTCCATAGTTGGTATCTACCTCAAATCCAGCATTTTCTAACCTATCAAAATAATCCATCCCATACCAACGCACATGATCATATTGCCCAAAATGTTTTTGTCGGTCTTGTGGTGATGTTATGGAGAAATCCTCATAAGTTTCCTGCATATTATACTTCATCGGAACTTGAAAAATCCCCCAACCACCAGGTTTCATAACGCGATACAATTCTTGCATTGCTTGACTATCCTCTGTTATATGCTCTAAAACATGATTGCAAAAAATCACATCATAGGAATTATCTTCCAAAGGTAAATTCCTTATATCCGCTTTAATATCAGCTAAGGGAGATTCTATGTCTAATGTAGTGTATTCTAAATTAGACATTTTCCTAAATCGCTTTAGAAATGCTTGTTCTGGAGCAATGTGCAAAACTTTTAAAGGAGCTGAAAAAAAATTAGTTTCATTCTTTAAATAAAGCCACATCAGGCGATGCCTCTCCAAAGATAATGTTGAAGGCGAAAGTACATTCGGTCTTGGCTTTTGATAACCGTAAGCCAAAAGCTTTCGATAGGATTTGCCATCAATTGGATCGACGTAATTATTTCCTTTATAGAATTGAACCAAAAATGGTCGTGCTACATAACTCATGCGAATAAGCCACGGACGTGGAAAAAGATTTAAAGCTTTTTTCAAAAGATATTCCATAAGCTATTTAGCCAACGAAGTTTGTTTTAATTAATTAAAAGTAGCGTCTTTAAATAGAAATTCTTTTTCTTCGTCACTTTCAATTCCTAAAACATCATAAATATATTGGAAGGTAGAAAGCAATCTTGGTTCTCCGTTTACCATCGTAACATCATGTTCAAAATGCGCTGAATATTTATTGTCTCGGGTAGTAACTGTCCAGCCATCTTTGTGAAACTTAACAGATCTTGTTCCCATATTAATCATAGGCTCAATCGCCAGCACCATTCCATCTTTTAAAGCTTTGCCTGTACCACGACGTCCATAATTTGGGACTTGTGGATCTTCGTGCATAGTTTTACCCAAACCGTGACCTACGAGCTCTCTAACCACACCATAACCCTCAGCTTCACAATAAGTTTGAATAGCATAACCAATATCTCCTACTCTATTGCCTTTTTTAAAAGCACGAATTCCTTCGTATAAACTTTCCTTGGTAATTTTAAGTAATTTTTCAACTTCTGGAGAAACCTCTCCTACTTTAAATGTATAAGCATGATCTCCATAAAATTCATTCATATATACACCAATATCCACAGAGACAATATCGCCATCTTTTAAGGGCTCATCATTAGGAATTCCGTGTACTACCTGCTCATTAGGTGAAATACAAAGTGATTTTGGAAAATCATACATTCCAAGAAACGCAGGATAACCACCATGATCACGAATGAATGCATCACCCAAATCATTGATTTGTTGGGTCGTTACGCCTGGTTTAATGATTTTGGCAACCTCGCCCAAAGTTTTGGAAACCAATTGCGCACTTTGATACATTAACTCTAATTCTTCTGCTGTCTTAATTATAATCATAAACTATTTTCACACTTTCAAATAATATAAAAAGAATTTTGTTTTAATTCATGGAAAAACTCCCTAATTCAAAAGTATTATTTCTTACAAAGGTATAATAAAACTTTGTGCAACTAAATAATCGCAAACTTTTAAATAATATTCATATATAAAGTTCATTTTGCTTAATTAGTGTTTTCCCGACTTTTGAAGAACCAAGTTTTACCTCCCTGAAAATACGAAAAATTAATCTAATTTGCCATCGATATATTTTATTAATCTTAATGATTGTAATGAAATGCAAATCCTATTTCGATTAATTCAATAATTTTATATATTTATCAAATTATTGCTGGCAACTTTATGGTTTGCTTATTGGCATGAATAAAATCTTCAAAAAGAAAATATTCCTTATTAATTTTAGTGCAATTGTTCATAGCACTTTTTTATCTTTATACAACAATCGTTTTTATTTCTTAAGTAAAAAAACAATGATTTTAAAACACCTCTTACTGTTAAAATTATGTTAATTTAACATTTTACTTTATTTGCTTTAATTACTTTTGTTTTATTAAACAATAAAAAAATTTTTTGATTGTCCGCAATCGCGCCTATCGGCTTGATATTGCTGCAACTATCACTCTATCAAATAGTTTCTCACCAAA
>JBLWWH010000031.1:0-19840 GCA_048268105.1 Weeksellaceae bacterium | reverse complement strand
TATTTTGGTGAGAAACTATTTGATAGAGTGATAGTTGCAGCAATATCAAGCCGATAGGCGCGATTGCGGACAATCAATTAAATAATATGACACCACAAAATTGCATTCAATAAATCAATGAATGCAATTTTGTTTTTTTACAAATCATTTTCTTTTTAAGTAATGTATATCAGTCTATTAATCTACGACTGATAATTTAATCGTAGGTAACATTAAGTTTATCTATAATTGATTTCATCTTATATTTTTAAAACTATTTAATTTCGCACCATGACGATAAAGGAACACTTGCGTAAAAATTTCATACTTGCATGGCCGGTGATGCTAACGCAAGCTGGGCAAATTCTTGTGAATGTAGCAGATAATGTGATGGTGGGAGCTTTGGGAGGTAAGTATGACCATATACAAAACCCAGAAATAGGAAAAGTTGCATTAGGCGCGGTGTCTTTAGGGAACGCTTTATTCTTTATGATAATGGTGGCGGCTATGGGCTTTTCGTTTGCCATGTCTCCATTGATTGCACAAGCAGATGCTAAAAATAATTTGAAGAGGGGTTCGGCTATTTTATCTCATGGATTGGTTTTAAACATGATTATTACCGTTCTTCTCATTACCGTTCTAATGCTCGTTTCGCCTTTGATGTATCAAATGGGGCAGCCAACAGATGTAGTTGGCGCTGCTTTGCCATATCTCGAAATTGTAGGTTATTCCATGATTCCGCTCATGATATTTCAGTCGTTCAGACAGCTATCCGAAGGTTTGTCGTTAACTTTAGTGGTTGCTGTAGCCACGATCATAGCCAATTTATTGAATATTTTCTTTAATTATGGTTTGATTTTTGGAAACTTCGGAATGCCAAGGTTAGAAGTAGAAGGAGCAGCTTATGGAACGCTTATTTCGCGTATTCTAATGGTGTTTACTTTGCTGTCTGCCATGTGGTTCCACCCGAAATCTAGAACTTATCTAAGCATGATTAAGTTTAAAAATTTCCAGAAGGTCATATTTAGAAAGTTAATCCAATTGGGAATACCCACATCACTTCAAATGTTTTTTGAAGTAGGAGCCTTTGCAGGTGCAGCCTTTATTGTCGGTATGGCAGGTAAGGATGATTTAGCAGCACATCAAATTGCTTTAAATCTTGCTTCCATATCCTTTATGTTATGCACCGGAATCGCGATTGCAGCTACCGTGAGAGTAGGAAATCAACTAGGTTTGAGAGATTTCCATACCATGAAAAGAGCTGGATGGTCTGCATTCATGATGGTGGCAGCTTTTATGACCATTGCAGGAATCATATTAATTATATTCCGTCATCAATTACCAGCCTTGTACATTGATAACGCCGATGTAATAGTAATTGCAGCCCAATTATTGATTGTGGCGGCTTTATTCCAACTTTCAGATGGAATTCAGGTTGTTTTATTAGGAGCCTTAAGAGGAATGCAAGATGTGAATATACCAACTGTGATCACCATGTTTGCTTATTTTGTGTTAGCTATGCCTTTAGGATATTATCTCACTATAGAAAGAGATATGGGAGCGATGGGCATGTGGATTGCCTTAGGTATAGGACTTACTGTTTCGGCGGTGTTATTAGTCTTAAGATACATTTATAAAACTAACTTCTTGATCAGAGCTAAAGAACAAAAATTGAAATTGGATTTATAAATCATATCTAACGAATTTGTGTTTTTAAGTTATTGATTCCTAATTAGTAATACTGTTTTAATTCATTTGGCGTCTGGTATTAATACTTAAGTATATTTTAACGAATAATAAGTTGTTAATTTGAACCTAAGGTCTTAAATTTGATTCAAATCAATTAAAATATTAAACATGGAATTACCAAGATTCTTATTAGCCGATAATTCTGACGTAGAAGATGCATTTGTATTACACACAGAATTTCCACGCTTCTTGTTAAACGTAAACACTGACGAGGTTGAGTGGTTTGACGACGTGGAGGATGAGGAAGATTTAGAAAATACAGTTAAAAATTTAATGGAAGAAGCTTTTGATTTCTTTGAAAAAGAAATTGAAGCCTATGAAGGTGATGACGAATATGGTGTTTAATATTAAATAAATTCCTATTAAAATTTAAATAATTTTGTTCGTTTAATTTTAAACAACATCGCATAAAAAGAAAAATATTTTCAGCAATGGAAATATTTTTTCTTTTTTTAAACAAAAATAAATTCGATCTCTTGATTTTTTTTATTTTAAAAGAAGGCCGTCTTGATGAAAATAATTTTTTAATCTTGAAAATCTAATTTTTAGTGAGACTTAAAGTAAACATATCTTTGGCATACATTAATCGATTGTCTATCAATGAAATGTTAAATCTATATTATTACTCAAAATAATGTTTCTAACAAGCCTCTGTTTATAAGTATAGATGGTTTTCCTTGAAAATGATTTTCTATTTGGGTACTTTTGGAGACGATTAAAAAAATAAAAATTTAATTAACTCTAAAAATATTTCTCAATGACACCGTCCCTGACTCTCGAAAAAAACAAGACCTATAAGTACGATCAAGTACTTAAAAAAGCATTAAAGTATTTTAATGGTGATGAAATGGCTGCTACAACTTGGATGAAAAAGTATGCCGTTAAAAATGAGGATGGTTTATATGAAGAAACTACACCCGAAGACATGCACCACAGAATGGCGCGTGAATTTGCTAAAATCGAAGAAAAGTTTGGAAATGATACTTCATTAGAAAACTTATCTGAATATGGTAAGACCAGAAGTAAATTAACGGAGAAAGATATTTTCGATTTATTTAAAGATTTCAAATATGTTATTCCACAAGGAAGTGTAATGTCTGCTTTGGGGCATCCACATATGATTGCATCTTTATCAAATTGTGTTGTGGTTCCGTCTACATTTGATTCATATGGTGGGATTATGCACACAGACCAACAATTGGTGCAGTTGTTTAAGAGAAGATGTGGTGTTGGGGTAGATATTTCTGGTTTAAGACCAGCTAATGCAAAAGTTTCTAATGCGGCTGGTAGTACTACAGGAGCTGTTTCTTTCATGCACCGCTTCTCTGATACTACGAGAGAGGTTGCACAGAATGGTAGAAGAGGTGCTTTGATGTTAACTATAGATATTGCACACCCAGATGTTGAAGATTTTGTTACTATTAAACAAGATTTGTCTAAGGTAACCGGTGCTAACATTTCTGTACGTCTTTCGGATGAGTTTATGAAGGCGGTTGTAGAGGATAAAGAATACACACACCGTTGGCCTATCGATGCATCTATCGACGAGGCAAAGTATGTTAAAACCATTAAAGCAAAAGATCTTTGGGAAACCATTATTTCTTGTGCACACAAAACAGCTGAACCAGGATTAATTTTCTGGGATAGACAACATTGGTATTCAACCTCATCCGTATATCCAGGATTCGAGAATGCTTCTACCAATCCATGTTCGGAGATTGCGATGCAAGGTGGAGATAGTTGTCGTTTAATCGCACTAAACTTATATAGTTTTGTTGACAATCCATTTACGGATAAAGCTAGCTTTAATAAGAAGAAATTCTATGAGGTAGCGTATGAATCTCAAAGACTAATGGATGACTTGGTAGAGCTAGAATTAGGTCATATCGAGCGCATTATGGATAAAATTAAAAGCGATCCAGAGCCAGATCATATTAAAGCCAGCGAATTAGCGACTTGGGAATTATTATATAACACAGGAAAAATCGGTCGTAGAACTGGTTTAGGTTTCACGGCTTTAGCAGATTGTGTTGCCGCATTAGGTCACTCGATTGATTCTACAGAAGCATTGAATGCAGTAGACGAGATTATGCGTACAAAATTCGAGGCTGAATTTGATTCTTCTATCGATATGGCGATTCAAAGAGGTGCTTTTGGAAACTTTGATCCTGAGGTAGAAAAAACCTCTGAGTTTGTGCAAATGATGGAGAAAGAGTTTCCAGCTATCCACAAGCGAATGATGGAAAACGGAAGAAGAAATATTTCTATTTCAACCGTAGCACCAACAGGAACTTTGAGTATGTTGGCACAAACCTCATCTGGAATTGAGCCTGTATTTATGTTAGGCTACAAACGTAGAAGAAAGATTAATAGCGCAGCAGATGATGCAAAAGTTACCTTTGTAGATGATATGGGCGATTCTTGGGAAGAATTCGATGTATTCCATCCAAAATTAAACGAATGGATGAAAGTTACAGGTGAAACTGACGTGAACTTAAGTCCATATGCTGGATCTACTGCTCCAGAAATTGACTGGATCAAGAGAGTTGAATTACAAGCTTTGGTTCAGAAATATGTAACGCATAGTATTAGCTCAACGATCAACTTACCAGAAGACATTGAAGTTGATAAAGTAGCTCAGATTTATGTTGAATCTTGGAAGAAAGGATTAAAAGGAATTACGGTTTATCGTGATGGAAGTAGAAGCGGGGTTTTAGTTTCTTCTGATACAAAGAAGGAAAAGACAGATGCAGAAAAGCAAGAAGCAGACGAAAAAGCGTTGGCTAATTTCTCTAAAAGCTTTGGTGTAACTAGTGCGCCAAAACGCCCGAAAAAATTGCAAGCAGATGTTATTCGTTTCCAAAACGACTACGAAAAGTGGATGGCTGTTGTTGGTAAGATAGACGGAAGACCTTATGAAATCTTTACTGGTAGACTAGAGGATTCATTCAACTTACCGCCCTTTGTAGAGGAAGGTTGGGTAACCAAGAACAAAACCGAAAGTGGAGAAAATAGATATGACTTCCAATTTATTGACAAAGAAGGATATCGTACAACTATTGAAGGATTAAGCCGTTCATTCAACAAGGAATTCTGGAATTATGCTAAATTAATTTCAGGTGTATTAAGACATGGAATGCCAATCAACTATATTGTTGACTTAGTTTCCGATTTAAGTCTATACGATGATAACATCAATACTTGGAAAAATGGTGTTGCGAGAGCTTTAAAAAGATATATTCCAGACGGAACTGTAGCAGCCGACAAAAAATGCCCTAGCTGTGGAGATCCAAACGGTTTAATCTACGAAGAAGGTTGCTTAAACTGCAAAAGCTGTGGGCACAGCAAGTGTGGATAATATAGAAGGCATTTGGATTTAACTATAAATAAGAAGTCGCATTCATGAATCATGAATGCGACTTTCTATATAAACAAAAAAAAATTATTATTATGACCAATAATTAAGATTATTATGGATTGCTGAGTCCAACAAACTCAGCTAAAATAGGTTCTTCAACCAATAAATATTCTTCATCTAAATCAGCTTCAAAGTAAACCTCATAAACGGTTTCTTGCGCATAAATATGATCTTCTGCACTCACATTTGGAGATTGATTCATAAACCAAAACCCAACTAATAATAAAACCGCTGCTGCTGTAGAAACAGCCATTTTAAACCATTTCTTTTGATACATAGGAATTATTTTAGTCGTATTAACTTCCATGGTTTCGGCTAAAATCCTATTCTCTAAATCCTCAAAATAATTTTCGGGTGTTTTAAATTTATTATGTGGTAAACTTGGTCTCATATTAATTAGATGCTTTAAATCCCAAAAGGTTTAATCAGGTAACAAAAATTCTTCTACTTTTTTAACTGCATGATGATAAGAAGCCTTTAATGAACCGACCGAGGTATTAGTGATTTCTGCAATATCTTGATATTTCATTTGCTCAAAATACTTCATTTGGAATACCAATCTTTGCTTTTCTGGCAATTTTGAAACGGCTATTTCTAATTTAAGCATTATTTCATCGCCGTCATAATGAACATCAGCTTCTAGGTTTTGACTCATTTCATAAGCCACTTCCTCATAGGGGATATTATTTTTTCTAGCTTTTTGTTGTAGGAAGTTTAAAGCTTCGTTGGTAGCAATTCTATATATCCAAGTGAACAACTTAGATTCCCCTTTAAAATTAGCAATGTTCTTAAAAACTTTAATAAAAACGTTTTGAGTCACGTCATTTGCGTCTTCATGACTATAAAGCATTTGACGGATATGGAAATAAACAGGTTTTTGGTATTGTTTCAATAACAACTTGAAACCCGAATTTGCATCAATCTTGATTAACTCTACTATTTCTTGATCCGAAATCTCCATGTGGCTTATATTTCCTCTGACATTTTAATTCTTAAAAGGTTTAACCTGTTTTTTATTTAAAAAGTATTTTTAAGCATAAAAAAGGGTAGCCTTTGATCAAGAGCACCCTTTTATATTGTTTTTAAAGAATTCTTATCTCAAGCAAATTATCTTCTTCTTGGTCTTGAATTATTGTCCTCAGATTCCTTTAAATCGGTATTGAAAACCTTGATTTGATCGGTTTCAGAAACACCGCCCAATATGGCAATATTAATACCATCGCCTGTTCCCAATCTAATGTTTTTACGTTCCCACTCTTCACCTTTTTTAACCTCAACAAAAGGAGTACCATCGTCATCATACTGAATATTTCCTTCTTTTAAGGCTAACACATTCTTCTGATTTTCGGTAACGATTTCAGCGTTCGCACTATATCCCGCTCTCACAAATGATTCAGATTCTAAGTTGACGCTAGCTTTAATCTCAAATTGAACGACACCGTTTTCCTCTATCCCCGCAGGTGAGATAAAGTCTAAAACCCCCGTAAAGGTTTCATTCGGAAGAGCACCAATCATAATTTCGATCTCCATACCTTCTTTTAACTTTCCTACATCGGCTTCGTCTACCTTTCCTTCAAAAATCATATCTTCGATATTGGCTACAGTAGCAATGGTTGTACCCACACTAAAGTTGTTAATTTCCTGAACATTATCACCAATCTCCACGGGGATACTTAAGACCATACCTTTAATGGTAGATCTAATTTGCGTGGTAGCATATTTTTCTAATCCGGGCGCTATTCCAGATTGCGCAACCTTGTAGTCGTTTTGCGCATTTCTTAGGTTTTGCTTGGCGATATTAAAAGTAGCTAACGCCGATTCATACTCTGACTTAGATATTACACCTTGATCATAAAGAGATTTCTGACGATTAAAATTCCTGGTTTCATTTTGAACAGTGATTTGAGCAGAATTTATCATTTGCTTTGCGTTGTTCAAACTCCCTACATTAGGAATTACTTTAATTTGCGCAATCAATTGACCATTCTCTACGTTTGATCCTTCCACAACTGCAAGCTTGCTAATTACTCCCGAAATATTAGGTTTAATCTCAATAGTTTCACGAGGCTTTACCTCACCTGTAGCCACGACTGTTTTCCTAATATCAGCTCTAAATAACTTTGTTGTTTCGAAGGTTACATTTTCCTGGGCGCTTTTGCTATTATTATAGAAAAATGCCCAAGCACCTAGTAATGCCAAAACCAACAGGGCAATAATTAGTATTATTTTCTTTGCGTTCATATGCAATGTTTTTCTTTAAATTTATTCTTCTCTTAAGGCATCAATAGGTTTGATCGATATCGCCCGCATTGCTGGAATAAATCCTGCTAGTAGCGCCATAATCAATACCAATAGAAATGCACCTGATAA
This sequence comes from Weeksellaceae bacterium, assembly GCA_048268105.1. Classification (GTDB taxonomy): domain Bacteria; phylum Bacteroidota; class Bacteroidia; order Flavobacteriales; family Weeksellaceae; genus Profundicola. Next base: position 12,324 of record JBLWWH010000031.1, on the reverse strand, counting down.
TATATATACGTCGATGGAACTGTTGACAAGCGGAATATTATTGTCTTCCATGTTATCTACAAAATTGTTAACCATCATTAAAACTAAAGTTCCTAAAATAATGCCTATTAGACCCGAAAAAAAAGTAATCACAGAACTTTCGAGTAAAATCTGACCAATAATCTGATTGGGTTTTGCTCCTAAAGCTCTTCTAATTCCGAACTCCTTGGTACGCTCTTTAACGGTAATTAACAAAATAGAACTCACCGCAATCACACCTGCCAAAAGTGTAAGAAATCCCACGACAACCGTTAGAAATTCTAAGCCTTTCATAAAATTAAATATTTTTCCGAAAATCTCTCCTAAATTAAAGGAGCCAAAAGCTTGAGTGTCATTAGGCGATACGTTATGACGAGTTTTTAGAAAGTTTTTTATGTCTTCTTCAGCTTTTTTAATATCGCTCTCATCGTTAATATTAATAGCGACAAAACCTACATTCTCACCTTCATTAAACAATTTTTGAAAAGTTGTGAAAGGAGAGAAAATAGATCTACTTCCCTCAAAACCATTTTCCTGACCTTCGTAAATCCCTACCACCGTAAAGGCAACATTGTTCATTTTAACTTGGCTACCAATCACTTGTTCGCCCTTGCTATATAAATCCTCTACAATACCATCGCCGATTACCAAAACTTTAGACTCATTTTCCATGTCATCTGGCGTAATAAATCGTCCATGAATAATCTTCTTCACAAACATTTTATTCTGCTCCGGAAAATCGCCATAAACGCTGTAGCTTTTATATTGAGTTCCGTGTACCACAGTTGTATTTCGTCTATTTCTAGGTACGATAATCTTAACTTCGGGAAATTCCTTTTTGATGGCATCAACATCGCCCACCTTCATATTAAAAGTTCTTCCTCGACCAAACCCTGCATAGGGAATACTTGTTTGCTGTGTCCAAACAAATAAGCTATTGGTAGAAGTTCCTTTTAAATCTCTATCGAATCCATTTCGCATTCCATTTACAAGGCCTAACAGAAATACAAATAACAACATTCCCCAAGCTACACCAATCATTGTGATAAGTGTACGTGCCTTATTTTTATCCAAGGCATGGTAAATCTCTGACCAAGTATCTCTTTTAAAAATCAGCATAAGTGAAAAATATCGTTGTCGTTAAAAATGTATTTCATATTAATTCTCACCTTCGTTTAATGCTTCAATAGGTTTAATTTTGGAGGCTCTACGGGCCGGAATAAACCCAGCTAACATGCCCGAGAAAAACAAGACTAAAGTGGCCAAAACAATTCTACTTGGCTCAACGCTTGGTTCATAAATTAGATAATCTACTAAACTATCTTGAATGGATTCTGTTACTAATACAGCTAAAAGAATGCCTATAAATCCGAATAAGAAAGTCACCATAATGGATTCTTGTAAAATTAAACCTACAATATTAGATGGTTTTGCACCTAAAGCTTTACGTATTCCAATTTCCTTGGTTCTTTCTTTCACGCTGAACACCATCATATTACCAATGCTTACAATACCGGCAATTAAACTTCCGACGCCTATTATGAACACTAGAATGGTGAATATAAAAAAGAACATATTTGTAGTTTCTAAGCTTTCTTTGGGATCGAAAACGTTAATTCCACTGGTATCATCAGGGTGTACATCGTGCTTAAGCTTTAATTGAGCTCTGATTTCATCTGCCATTTTGCTTACGTCATCTAGACTCAAATCATTCTTTGGAACCATGGTAATTCGACTGATTTCATCTGTTCCATAAATGACATTCATGGTTTCTAAAGGAAGATAAATTATTCTCTCTTCGTCATCCCCATCTTCATCGGAGAATACGCCAATCACCCTAAACATAGTTGCGCCTAATTGAATATGCTCACCAACAGCAGTTCCAGATTTAAACAAATCCTTCTCTACCAAACGACCAATCACAACGTTTTTCTCTAAGCGTTCTCCATCTAGGTCATCTAAATAACGACCTTTTAGTACGACATTCTCACTAAACTGTTTCTGTTGAGAAGTAGTTCCAACGAGGGAATAACTCCCATATTCAGAGAAATTCCTTGCGGTGACAGCTTTGTTTAAATTGGGCAAAATAATCGCAGCACGATCTGAATAATCTTTTTTCAACAACTCATAATCCTCCATTTTAAGCTGAATCATTCGATCCGACTTTTTACCCTTAAAAGGTTTGGTAGTTTTCCAAGTTGAAATAAATAAAGCTTTTACGTTTGGAGGAAAGAACTCTCGCTCGAAGCCGTTTTGTAGCCCTTTACTCAAACCGAATAAAGTAATAAAGACAAATAAAGCCAAAGCAATGGTAAGCCCAGACAAGAATGTTCTGAGCTTATTACTTTTAATAGAAGCCCAAATTTCGGCCCAACGGTCTAAATCAAACATCTATGCTCTAACTTGATTAATTTTAGTATCCTCCATGATCACACCATCTTTTAATCTTATCACACGCTTACACATATTGGCGATGTCATCCTCATGGGTAACCATTAAGATGGTTTTACCATCATCATTAATTTCTTGAATCATTTGCATGATTTCTCTTGACGTCACACTATCTAATGCTCCCGTAGGCTCATCAGCTAATAACAATTTAGGTTGAGAAGCCATAGCTCTCGCAATCGCTACACGTTGTTTCTGCCCTCCTGATAATTCATTAGGCATATGTTTCGCCCAAGGTAGAAGTCCTACACGTTCTAGATACTTCATCGCAACTTCATTTCGCTTAGCGCGACTTACTTTTTGATAATAAAGTGGAAGTGCTACATTCTCCACTACATTCTTGAAGTTGATTAAGTTATAGGATTGAAAAATAAAACCTAAAAATTTATTTCTATAAACCGCGGCTTTTTTCTCTGTTAGATTATCGATTTCAATTCCATCCAATTCATACAGACCCGTATCGTGGGTGTCGAGCATACCAATTATATTTAATAAGGTAGATTTACCCGATCCAGATGATCCCATAATCGCCACAAATTCTCCTTCTTCTACTTCTAGGTTAATTCCCTTCAAAACATGAAGGTAATTTTTACCCATTTTATAAGATTTATTTAAGTCTTTAATTGAAATCATTTCTCAAATATAATGTATGAATAGATATAGCCGGATTGAGATGCAAATTCAAAATCAACTTTAAACAACTTCCAACCCATGGCAGCACCTTTATTAATTTCATCTTCGGTTTCTTTGCGCAACTTTTCTGTACTCTTAGGAGAAAACATTACTTTCACCATTTTAACCTCGTATGATTTCATAAAAATGCTTTAATCGTTACATCTATATGTCTATATAAATTTAAAATCGTTACAAACTTTTTGTCAAAAGAATTACGGGATGATTTATAAGATGATATTTCTAATTAAGCAAAACGATCATAAGCTAATGAATTATAGAAAATCATACTTATTTTATCATATTCTTAACGCAAACTCTAGCTTTAATTTTGTAATATTGAATTCAAATTATTACAAATTAATAACTATGTCAGAAATAACATTAAAAGGAAATAAAATTCACACTTCAGGAAGTTTACCATCAAAAGGAAGCGAGGTAAAGGATTTTGAATTAACTACACCGGAATTAGGCACTAAAAGTCTAGAGGATTTTAAAGGTAAAAGATTAGTTTTAAATATTTTCCCTAGTGTAGATACTGGAGTATGTGCTCAATCGGTTAGAACTTTCAACGAAAAAGCAGCTAAAATGGATAATACAACAGTATTGTGTATATCTAGAGACTTGCCATTTGCTCAAAATCGTTTTTGTGCTGCCGAAGGAATTGAAAATGTAGAAATGTTATCTGATTTTAATACAGGAAAATTCGGTGAAGATTATGGTCTAACTATAACAGATGGTCCGATGAAAGGATTGCACAGTAGAGCCGTTGTGGTTTTAGATGAGAATCACAAAGTGGTTCATTCCGAACAAGTTCCTGAAATTACAGAAGAACCAGATTACGAAGCAGCTATTAATTCTTTTTCATAACTTATTGTTTTTTAAATTTTAATTTTTAACCGGAATACTGTAGAGTATTCCGGTTTTTATATTCTTATGCACTTAACACCATTCTAAATTAATTCCTCCAGTTTCGGAATAAATTTTGTCTGACATTTACTTTAAAAGCTGATTTTTTAATGAACAAATATGCCATCGTCGATTTAGAAACCAATGGAGGAGCCAATCGGGTTATCGAGGTGGCCATTATCGTATATGAAAACGGGGAAATTATTCATTCCTATGAATCTTTGGTAAATCCAGGTGGTAGCATTCCAACTTTTATTACATCCCTCACCGGAATCACCCAAGAAATGCTGGTGGACCAACCTAGCTTTAAAGAAATAGCTAAAGACATAAAGGAAGCCTTAGATGCATGTATTTTTGTAGCGCATAATGTTAATTTCGATTATAATATTCTAAAAGCTGAATTTGAAAACATTGGAGAAAGCTTTAAATACTCCAAGCTATGTACGGTGCGTTTGAGTAGAAAATTATTACCAGGTCATCGATCCTATAGTTTAGGAAATATTTGTAGTGCTTTGGGAATTTCTAATCATAGTAGACACCGTGCCTATGGTGATGCTTTGGCCACGGTAGAACTTTTTAAAGAGTTAGAAAATCAATCTGATTTTGAAAAAACTATCGCTACATTTTTGAATCATAGAAGTAAGGAAGCTACGATACCATCTCACTTAGAAAAAGAAGAATTTGAGGCATTGCCTAGCCAAGCTGGAGTTTATAAGTTTTATAATGAACAAAGAGAATTAATTTATGTGGGTAAGGCTAAGAACATTAAGAAAAGAGTTTTAAGTCATTTCTATACCAAGACTACTAAAAAAGTGAGCATGATTCGAGAAATTGCTCATGTGGAATTCGAATTATCGGGGACGGAGTTGTTAGCTCTATTAATGGAAGATGCTATGATAAAACGTCATTTTCCAAAATACAATCGAGCATCTAAGCAGCGGATCAATGGACTCGCTTTGGTTTCTTATACAGACAGAAAAGGAATACAGCATTTAGGATTACAAAACTTAAAAGACGCGGTAAACCCCATCAAAAATTTCTTTAATCCTGTTGAAGCTCGACATTATATTCAGCACTTGCTTACAGACTTTAATCTATGTGCAAAATACTGTCATTTAATTGAAAATAATGGCACCTGCGAAGATTCTATATTCTATTCCTGTCAAGGCATTTGTAAAGGACAAGAAAAGATTGCTGATTACAATGCTAGAGTAGAAGAAGCGCTTCAAAGAATAAAACAAGATTTGCCCGATGGCGTAATCAAACAAAATGGTAGACATTTGGAAGAGGATGCATTTATCAGAATTAAAAATGGTAAATATTGTGGCTACGGTTTCATTGATAAAAATTTGAATATTCATATCAGTGAGCTCGATGATTATATTATTTCTGAAAGGGATAATTTAAATGTTCAAAAAATATTGATGAATTTTCTACCTTCCATTCAATCAATTTCTGAAAAAGATATGGCCTAAGCTGTAATATCCACTTTTTTGAGCCAATAAATCTGCTTAGAATCCAATACATTCCAACTTTAATAATATTTTATACATCTTAATACTTCAAATCAATAAAGATTTAATAACTTTAAACTATGAACGCAACCAGTTAGATTTTCATTTCGACAGGATTTAGGATTTAACTGGTTTATTAAATTTATATACATGGCAAAAATTTTGAAAATTCATCCGGATAACCCTCATCAAAGGGCTATTGAGCAGGTGGTAGAAGCATTAAAGAAAGGAGCTGTAATTATTTATCCCACAGACACCGTTTATGGTTTAGGATGTGATATTTTTAATGCAAAGGCAATGAAAAGATTGGCGCAGATAAAAGGAGTTGATTTAGAAAAATCTCAATTCTCTATTGTTTGTAATGATTTAACACACCTTTCAACTTTTACAAGACCTATAGATAATACAACCTTTAGAATGTTAAAAAGAGCCTTACCTGGGCCTTATACATTTGTAATGAATGCAAATAACTCTTTACCGAGTTATTACAAATCACGCGATACGGTGGGTATTAGAGTTCCAGATCATAAAGTTCCGCAAGATATTGTGAAGTTATTAGATAGTCCGATTGCTTCAACTTCACTAAAACATGACGAAGAAGACAAGAAGTACTTTATCGATCCAGAGTTAATCGCTCGTAAATACGATAAATTGGTTGATATTATAATCGATAGTGGTCCTGGTGGTACAACACCTTCTTCAATTATAGATATTTGTTCTGGAAACGGAGAAATTGAAGTTCTAAGAGAAGGAAAAGGAGAGGTTGATGCTCTCGCTTAATCAGCTTTAGTTATAAAAAGCAAAAACGTCTCAAAGTTAAATAGCTTTGAGACGTTTTTTTTTGGTTTATATCGGTTTATCACTTGTTGTGTTCAACAATATAATCCGCTATTTTTTCAATTAAATGTACTCGGTCCATTCCTCTCACATTATGTTCGTGGGTAGGGTATGAGAAAAAATCCACCTGAACTTTCTTATCTACAGCAGCTTTCAATAAACTCATGCTATGCTGCGGAACAACTACAGGATCAACGCTACCGGTAATCAACATTAATTTAACTTTTAAATTTTGGATATAATTAGAAACCTTGGTCTTTTCATAACCTTCTGGATTTTCTTGCGGCGTATCCATATATCTTTCACCATACATTACCTCATAGTATTTCCAATCGATAACAGGGCCACCGGCAACTCCCGCTTTAAATACATCTGGATGACGCAACATTAAACTAGAAGTCATAAATCCACCATAACTCCATCCATGAACAGCCATTCTATCAGCATCAACGTAAGGAAGAGATTTAAGGTATTCAACACCTTTCAATTGATCTTCGATTTCTATATCTCCTAATCTTCTATGGATTCCACTTTCGAAAGCAAAACCTCTGTGTGCAGATCCTCTATTATCTAATGTGAACACAATATAATCGTTCAAAGTAGCAAATGCAGGCAACCACATAGAAGCACCTCCCAAATAAGAATTCGTAACCAATTGTGCATGAGGCCCACCATAAACATACACTAATACTGGATATTTTTTATTTGGGTTAAAATTAGCCGGCTTCATTAAGATACCATGTAAATTAGTTCCATCAGCAGCTATAACATCTACAAATTCTTGCGTTCCTATTTTATAATCTTCAAGAGGGTATTTTGATTTTTGAATGGATTTAGCATTACCGGTTTTGGTATCAATGATTTGAGTTTCCCCTGGAACATTAATACTGCTATATCTATCGATTAAATATTTTCCGTCTGGACTCAACTGCGAATTGTGTGTTCCTGCTTGTGTAGTAAGTTGGGTAAATTTTCCATTCTTTAAATTTACTTTAAAAGTATGTGTTTCTCTAGCGTCTTTACCCGTACCTGAAATAAATACATGTTTATTGTTATGATCAAAACCTAAAACCTCGTGAACCACCCACTCGAAATTGGTTATTTGCTTTTTGAACTTTCCAGAAGTATCATATAAATATAGGTTCATAAATCCATCCTTCTCACTAAACCAAAGAAATTCTGTATTTGAATTTGGTAAGAAAACAGCATCCTTTTCAGGTTCTACCCAAACTTGATTGGTTTCGGACATGATGGTTCTAACTTTGTTTCCAGTTGTAACATCATATAAATTCAAGTCGTAATGCGTGGTTGCTCTATTGATTTCAGCTAATAATATATATTTCTCATCTGGAGTCCAAGACAGGTTGGTTAAATAATGATTATCTGAAGTATCAATATTCAACATGATGCTTTTATTTTTAGCCACATCATAAATTCCTACAGCACCATATTCACTACCCAAACCTGCCATTGGATATTTAATCGGAACAGCGCTAGCTGGATAGGTAGTTTCATCTACCAAAGGATATTCTTTTACATCTCTCTCGTCTTTTTGATAAAATGCCAATAAGTTCCCTTTTGGAGACCAAAAAGTACCTTTCGTAATTCCATATTCTGAACGGTGAATCGCTTGACCTGAAACAATATTTTTGTTTTCATTTTTGGTGACTGCTACCTCAGCTCCGTTTAATTTATGTACATATAAATTATTGTCTAGCGTATAAGCAACTGCTTTGGCATCTTTAGAAAAATCAGCATTTTCTGCTTTTTCATTAATGCTTAATACCTGTTTTTCTCCGGTGCTTTGATTATAAAACTGATAGTTGTTTCTATCTTGAAAAGTTAAACCATCTTTGTTTAAGTTTTTCATCGGTGGCAAACGTTTCAGCTGAGGATATACTTTTTGTAAGTCAGCTAAACGAATTCGTCTCTGTTCTTTTAACGAAACAGGATCAAAGAATATAATGGCATCTTCATCATTATACGCAAACGAATTGTCGTCTTCAACCCAACGTAGGCCACTTAAGTTTTCGGGATAAAGTCCTTTCCAATAGCCAAGTGTAGCATCTTCTAGGGTGAGTGTTTTTTTCTCCTGCGCCATCCCAAATTGTAGACTGACCAGTAGAACGAGTACTGTGAAACATTTCATCTATTTAAATTTATTATTAAGTCCGAATTTTAAGGCTTAAATTTACATAAGTTTTTTAATACAAGAATTATGATTAAAATTTACCATAACCCTAGATGTAGTAAGAGTAGACAAGGAGTAAAATATCTTGAGGATAAAGACCTTGATTTTGAAGTGATACAATATCTTAAAGATGAGTTTACGGCAGATGAATTAAAAGAGGTAATTCAAAAACTAAACATAAAACCTATTGAATTGGTGAGAACTAAAGAAGCAATCTGGAAGGAACACTATAAAGATTTAGAGCTTTCTGAGGACCAGATTATTCAAGCAATGGTAGAAAATCCTAGGTTAATAGAGCGTCCGATAGTTGTCAATAAAGACAAAGCCGTGGTAGCTCGTCCAACAGAAGATATAGACCAAGTTCTTTAAGATCTCTTGGGCATAATAATCCACATGATTATATAAACCAGAGCACCAGGGAAGGCTGCGCTTAGCACAGATATTACAACATATAGTATTCTGAATAAGGCAACATCTATGTTGAAGTATTCTGCTAAACCAGCACAAACTCCTGCGATAGCTTTATTTTCTGAACGATATAATTTCTTTGTTGTTTCCATGCTTTATATGTAGCAAAAAGCATGACAATGTTACAATTTAGCTTGCTATTAGCGGTTGTTCAACTTAAAAATTAAAGAAAGTTATTAATGTTAAATCTTTCTAAATTATAGTTTTAATAAATCAGTTCCTGGAGCGATTTCATAAGGTTCCTTATTCGTTTGGAAAATTCTCGTTTCTAATTTTCCTTCTATCGTTAATTGATCTCCTTTTCCACGAATCCAATTTCCTTCTCTTATACCAATAACCGTAGTATCATTTTGAGTTAAAAACTCTAAAATCCTCGTTTCTCTGGTTTCTCCTTTGTGTTTAGAAGTTGGGTCAGGATCTAAATAATGTGGATTAATATTAAAAGGTATAATACCCATCGCATCAAAACTCGGTGGATAAACAATCGGCATATCATTCGTGGTTCTTATGTTGAGTCCCGCGATATTACTTCCGGCTGAAGTTCCCAAATAGGATGTTCCTTCCAAGATTCTATTCTTAATTTCTTGAAGTAGATTTAGTTCATATAATGTCTTAAGTAATAAAAAAGTATTTCCACCTCCCGTAAAAATTCCTTGTGCTTGAGTCACAGCTTCTTTGGCATTATCAAAACTGTGTAATCCTATGGCTTTAATACCAAGACCATTAAAAAACTTATTCGCTACCAGGGTATACTCATCGTGTGAAACGCCTGAAGGTCGTGCATAGGGAACGAAAATAATTTCATGTATTCCTTGAAATAATTCAGCCACTTCTTCCTTTAAATAAGATAAATAGTCGCTGCCGTAAACCGTAGATGTACTGGCTAAAATAAAATTCTTCATACGTCAAAGATAAAGATATCCTAGAATAGCTTTCAAATTTATTTAAAAACAATTAAATTGCTATAAATTAAATTCAATGACTGATAATTACCGAGTATTCAACTCTCTATTAGATAACGATTTTTATAAAATAACCATGCAATCTGCGGTGGTTAAATTATTCCCAAATAGAAAAGCAAGATATAAATTCATCAACCGTGGTGAGCATAAATTCCCTCCTGGATTCGATCAAGTTTTAAGGACAGCGGTGGATAAGATGGCTGAACTTCAGTTAACCAAAGATGAGAAACAGTTTTTGACGATTACTTGTCCATATTTGCCTCCTACCTATATCGACTTTTTAGAAGGTTATAGATATGACCCTACCGAAGTAAAGATCACTCAAAACGGAACCGATCTCGAAGTAGAGGTGGAGGGCTATTGGTATAGAACTATTTTGTGGGAAGTTCCTTTGCTGGCTTTAATTTCTGAATTCTATTATGTAGCCACTGAACAAGAACGATGGACCGACGAAGAAATCGTTGAAAACACCATTCAAAAAGTTGAAAATTATAAAAAACTAGGTGTTAAATTCGCTGAGTTTGGAACACGAAGAAGACATAGCTATAATGTACAGCGTTTGATTGTAAAAACATTGATGAAACATAGTGGCGATAACTTTACAGGATCATCTAATGTGCACATGGCGATGCTTTATAACACCAAGCCCATTGGTACACATGCCCACGAGTGGTTTATGTTCCATGCGGCGGAGTATGGCTTTAAAATGTCGAATGCCATGGCATTAGAGCATTGGGTAGAGGCATACCGAGGAGATTTGGGTGTGGCATTATCAGATACTTATACTACAGAAGTTTTCTTCAAGCAATTTGATACTAAATTTGCAAAGTTATTCGATGGTGTGCGTCATGATAGTGGAGACCCAATCGAATTTGCGAACAAGACGATCGAGCATTACAAAAACCATGGAATCAACGCACTTTATAAATATATTATTTTCTCAGATGGCTTGAATACCGAGAAAGTAGAGTCGATTACGAAGGCAACACAGGGTAGAATTGGAATTTCTTTTGGAATTGGAACAAATTTAACAAATGATGTTGGCTTACGTCCGATGAACATTGTGATGAAGTTGACTGAAGTATTAACTTCTGACAATGAATGGGTTCCTACGATTAAATTATCAGACGAACCCGGAAAGCATACGGGCGATCCGAGAATGATTTCGTTGGCGAAGGAAATTTTACGCATAAAGGACTAAAAATTATTTGCTAAATAATTTATTCGTTTTATATTTGCAATCCTTTTGAGGGAAATGGCGAGGTAGCTCAGATGGTTAGAGCGCAGGATTCATAACCCTGAGGTCACGGGTTCAATTCCCGTCTTCGCTACAAGAACAAACCTAATTGCAAGATGCAGTTAGGTTTTTTTTGTTTTGGAAAATGTTACTTGACTTAAGCATCTCATTCAATTTATAATGATATTGTTTAAAATTTAAAGACTTAATTCATTTCTCAATAAAATCTACTTTCGCTGTAAAGCTTTAATTACTAACTTTATAACTGAATAATTTATAAATTAGAACACTTATGTTTCTATAGGTAAACCATAAAATTTAAAGCTAAGAATTGAGTTAGGGTAAGAATTTTAAAAATCAATAGTACAATGGGAGTAGGTACATTTTCACAGATTTATATTCAAGTGGTATTTGCGGTTAAAGGCAGAAATAGCTTGATTAAGAGCGATTGGGAGGAGGAATTATATAAATATATTACGGGAATCGTTAGCAATAAAGGACAAAAAATGTTGGCAATTAATGGAATGCCAGACCATATTCATTTCTTAATAGGCATGAAGTCTTCTTGTTGCTTATCGGATTTAGTTAGGGAAATTAAGAAGAGCTCAAACTTATTTATAAATAAAAAAGGTTTTTCAAAATACAAATTCGAATGGCAAGAGGGATACGGTGCATTTTCTTATGCTCACTCAGCTTTGGATAATGTAATAAAGTACATCAATAATCAAAAAGAACATCATAGAACCAAAACCTTTAAAGAGGAATACAAAGATTTTTTGTTGAAGTTTCAGGTAGAATATAAGGATGAATATTTATTCAAATGGATTGAAGATAGGTTTGATTAAATTAATTTTTAAGGAATCCGAAAGATTCAAATCTTTATAGAATAAATGATGCTTGTATTTATAAATCCGAAGGATTCTAATGTCTATAGCCTGTGAAATTTAATATGCAATACGACACCAACGGGGTCGGACAAAAACCAACGTAATAAAATACTCCCTATTAGTTAGACCATAAAGCTATTAAAATTAATCATGTTGCACCAGAGAGTTATCAATATTTCAA
>JBLWWH010000030.1:0-22494 GCA_048268105.1 Weeksellaceae bacterium | reverse complement strand
TAAACACACCATCTCCTATCCTCCTTCATAAGGAGTGCATGATATACAAACCTATTCCAATTGACCTAGGTAAAAAAGAAAATCACCCAATTTTTACGCTAACGAATCCACACTTATTTAAACACTCTAACTTGAGGTGTTGATTTACTTTCCGATACAACATTTTCCTACTCTTGCTATCATTGGGATAGCCGAATATAGGCAACAAATAGGTAACACGAGAGTTTCAGAAAGGGAAAATGTAAGACAAATATTCGCAAGCAAGTTGTCTTACATTTAATGGGTTAAATATAAAGATTTTTAAAATATAGGCATAAAAAAACCGCTCAATGAGAGCGGTCTTTTAACTTCAATCCTCAGACTTATTGAGCAGTTCCAGAGCCTAAATAAGTACTGTTTGATACTTGCCTACCATCAGCAGTAATGAATGCAGCAAATAACTCTACAGTGTCTCCCGAATATGTATTCGGAATTACAACTGTTTGACTTCCTGCGGTTCTTACGTTACCATACAGTACCGAAATAGATTCTTTCTTTAATGGATTGTAAACCAATAACATAATTCTATCGGTTGCATTCGCATTTCCTTCATCTGCATTGTCATCCCAACCAAAAGTTACTTCTCCAGCAGTTGTTAGGTCAGTTGTACCGTTTAATACTCCAGATAATCCACCTCTACTGACTAAAGCATCAGTGTAATTGACTGAAAAGTTTGGTGCAACACCTGTAACTGCATTGTTCAAGATGTACGACATAGCTGCATTAAACTCGGTTTTCTTAATCGCAAGCGATTTATAACCTTCCTTAATAAATGGCTTTACAGCCTGCAAAAATTCTAAAGTCACAGTAAACTTATTTCTCTGGTTTACTTGACCTTCTGTTCTCGGATTCGCCACACTTGAAGGTTTAATTCTAATGTAATCGATTCCTTTCCAGCTTCCACCGATAACGTTTCCTACTTTACCTGAAAGCCCACCTAATATTCCTTGTGATATTTTACCCATTTTCTTAGTTTTTTGGGGTTAATAAAAAATTTGTTCGGACTTGGTACGACTTTGGCCTTAAGTAATACCCGTCCTGCGTAATGTATGGCAACTTCCGTGCAAATAGGTGTTTTAGGTTTCGGTTGCAGACTTCTGCTGTCTTTTGCCTTCCACTAACAAAATGAATACATTTTTTTAAAAGAAAAAGAGAAAAAAGAAAGCCTTGATGCTGATGGCGTTGCATTCCTGTCAAGCTTTTTGGGAAAAATCGTGCGCTTGGATAGGGTTTAAAAAAAAGTACGCCATTTTTTAGCGTACTATTTTTTTCAAAACCCTTGTGGCTTGAGCTTTATAGGAATATAGCGTTGGCCGTCGGAAGCCAACTATATTTGCAACCTTTTTTTACTTCTACTATCTTTAGGACTAATTTTTATTTTAAAAACTATGGCAAAATTTGAAATGTATCAAGATGCTCGTAATGAGTATCGATTTAGATTAAAGGCAGGAAATGGGCAAACTATTCTTGCAAGTGAAGGATATTCGGCTAAAGCTGGATGCTTAAATGGAATCGAATCCGTAAGGACCAATTCACAAGATGATAGTAAATACGACAGAAAAATGTCAAGTAATGGAAAGCATTATTTTAACCTTAAAGCTTCTAATGGACAAATTATTGGAACAAGTGAAATGTATGAGAGTTCATCTGGGATGGAAAATGGTATTGAATCTGTTAAAACAAATGCACCAAAAGCCACCATTGAGGAAGTTTAATATCATTTGTTTAAATTAAAATCAACCTTCTTTTTTAAGAGGGTTTTTTTATGCTTCGATTTTGTTTGTTAAGCAGGTAATCCAAAAGGCGCGAGCCGCCTGCGAGATGAGCAAGGGTGTTGTGAGTGAAAGCCTGCAACGAGTCGGTTGTTGAAACTATAAAACTTCAAATTTATAACAAATGTTTCTTGAACATCGAGTGAAAGGCTCTCACGACTATGTTGTAAACACAAGGCTGGCGCTGTTTTTTGATGCGGTGGGAAAGGCAAGTGCAAGGATTGAAGAAAGCAATTTAATTTGGGTGCGGTAGGTTTTCATCTTTTACGATTATGGATGTTTAAGGAATTAAGGATTTTGAGGAAATGGATGATTTCAAATTGTATTCAAAAGTTGAGATGAAAAACCTTCCGCTGTGTGGTGGCTTAAATTGCTGACTGAATGAGTTGCTCTTGTGAGCGGTTGCAATATGTAATCATCCGCTGTTTAATAGTGGTTTAAATACTGTTTAAATGATTATTTATCATCTAAACGAGAGGTTTATTGAAACTGATAGCGGTGATTTCATATTGTGACTTGGGTGCACTCAAAAACTGTGACAGCCTGATTAGCCCGAAGCGACACGCAGGCTCGCAAAACATTAAATAGCGGTTGTCCCTTAATAATTATGCCAGCGCATAGCGCTGACTTTATTGGGATTTTAAGGGACAAAAGTAGCTATGGGTGAGGAAGGCGTGAAATGTATGCAATAAAACAAATAAATAGTGCCAACGAGGACGTTTCGCCGCAGTGGTACTATTTATGGTATATGCAAGGGAAACAGTAGCACTAAACTTTAATTGTTAACTAATGGTTGTTATAATGGCTATTTATTAATGATTGCAAAATGCCCTTGCAGATATGTTTTATGGAATTAAATGGAACAACTGACGAACTCCTTATTACCTGCCTTCCCGAATGTTTAATGTTATAACTGCTGTTGGTTATATGTACTACACTAAAGCGCATAGGCAAAAAGCATAGGCAATAATTTTGAATATACTTTAATTGCAATCACTAATGCTTATTAAAAATATTACTTATGCTGCGCGGAACCGCAGGCTCTTGCGATTGAAAGAGAGTAGCTTGCGGAATGAAAGAATGAGTAAGTGCCGAAGGTGTGGGCAATCATATTCTTTGTTAATTACCAATATTTCTTTTTAATTGGCTTTAATGTATCTCTATCTATATCCTTTAAAAGTTCTATGTCTTTTTCTATAAATGGGTCATACCAATCTGCTTTCTCTTTTGCCCATTTAATCCATTCTTGTTTTTCGGAATCCAATGAATTTGATTTTATTGCAAATTCCTCAAATTCCTTGATGTAGTTTCTCAGGTATTGTGATTTGTGCCAGCGTGTTGCAGTTTGAAATAAACTTTCAAAATTTGTAAGTTCATTATCTTTTAGCCTTTGAAGTGCCTCTTCTTTTTCACGTATTATTCGCTGTTCTTTACGTCGTATTTCTCGTCGTATTTCGTCTTCCTGTTCCTGTTTAGCTGTTACTTCCAGCCACGCAAGTATGTGGGTTAACTTATCTTCAATTAGCTTTGTTTTTGAATCAGCCCACTCTTTAAGTGGAATGTATGTATCAATTTTTATACATAATCTACCTGTAGGTACATAATCATAAGAATCCCAGCTACTGTTATCTTCTCTTTTGACACGTTTGTTTTTTTCCGTTATTCGCAACGTATAGGTTTGTTGCATTATTGTTACTTCAGTTTTATTGCCAACAGTTACTTGATAACCACGTTTTTCAATAACTCTAATTAAGGTGTCAAATATTCGCAAGGCTCTTGATAAAAGACTACTTGATACAGCTATACTCAATGCTTTACTTGAATCTACTTCGTGTCCCCAACCACCTTTTTTCTTTGCAAGACTAAGCTGTTTATAATACTCTTTAGTTGCGATAATATGTTTATGAGGTTTTGTAAGTTTTTCAGGAACTTTAAAAGATAATTCCTTTATTTCCTCAAATTCCTTTTTCCTCAAAGCCATTTTAGAAACAATAGGATTACCATCAAATAGAACAGGATTTGTTTTTTCTAATTTGATTTCAGGATTATCTGATTGTTTTGGTAATTTTTCTTTTACTACTTTTTTGTTATGCTTTAGTTTAGACCAATATCCGGTTTTAGGTAATGGAATGTTATGCTTTTTACAAATCTTCCGAATATCATTAGCAGAAAAACCATATTCCTTAGCAATATGAGTTACTGGTTTGCTCCATACTAAATCATATAATTGTTTTCTGTTGACGGTATTTTTAGACATACTAAGGAACTATGGTTTGATATTTAATTTGTGCATCCTTAGTGCTACTGCCTTTTTTGACCTTTCTAATTGTGCAGCAATTTCTAATATAGAATACCCTTCTTCAAACATTTTAGTTAGTTTGATTTCATCTTCTGATGTCCAAGGATTAGAGTAATTAGGCTCTGTAATGTAAGTTACTGTAACTGTTGGTTGGCTTCGATTAATTCCAAATATATCCTGGTCGAATTTGTATTGGGGTTTGATTGTTTTAAAACCTAATTCAGATTGCGGAATGTGTTGAGAAGGTACATAGAGTATATTTTTAGTTCTTGTTGCGCTAACGTATAACAGGTTTATTTCTTCATTCAATGCCTTTTTATCTAAGGATACAGATTCAGGACCATTCAATTCTTTTACCACTTCCTCCCAATCAATAAAATCATTACAAACTTTTACTACGTCATATTCCATTCCTTTACTTCTATGAGCGGTTGTGAATACCAAATCAGCATTTTCTCTATCACTTTGATGTACACAATGGTTGCCTATCTTTTTTAAGATATTTGGGAAATCAGTTTTATACTTTAAGATTATCTCAACGATTAAGTGTAACTCTAAATCACCCGTTTGTTTAATGTATGACTGTAACTCTCCAATACTCGCCATACTCTTTATCATCTTATCTCTGATATATTTATGATTACCTTCATAAAGATTATAAACATCCCATAATGAAGCTCCTGAGCCTGCAAAAGTGTAAGAGTTAAAACCACCTTCGAAATATATCTTATTGACTACCTGAGATTCAATTAAATAATAAAATGCTTCTGATAATAATTGTACGTTAGTACGCGCTATGATAGCTTTAAGTTTGGTTTCTTTATTTGTTCCTTTACCAACTATTTTGCAATCATCAGATACATCTATTGCTTTTTTATATTCTAAAATGTGTTTGGATAAAGTTGCAATTTCCTTATTAAATCTAAAACTATTGGATAAGTGTAATGTTGGAAAATCTACTTTTTCTAATGAATTGACTGCGTATCTCCAAGAGTAGATTTGCTGGTGCGTATCTCCAACAATTACCTTAGTACAATTCTGTTTTAAAAATACGTCAAGCATTGCTGGTGATGCATCTTGTCCTTCATCAAAAAGTATATAATCAAAATTGAGAATAGGGTTATTTAATTGAAACTTTTTAAGGTAGTAATCGTGGGTTACTGCGATTTTACCAGTATCCATTAATTCATAAAAACGTTTTGTATAACGTGTTATATATTTCTCATTAGATAATGCAAATAATAATGCAGTTGGGTCATTTATAGATTCTGTATAATCTAATTCATCAAAACTTGATGCTGTGCTATTACAGAAGTATGCAATAAAATTTCTTACGTGGGTTGCTAAAATATAGACGTAATAATCCTTTGCTTTTCCTTTAAGTTGTAATATGTCCGCAATTTGATGTGCTTTATAACCATCACCTTGCAACTCATAATTCCCTTTATCTATTATTTCCCTCTTTGCTAAAGAGTGAGCTGTTTTTGCAAATACATTTCTTAATCCCTTTGCTTTGAATTTATGATATGCTTCTGATTGTACAGAGCTGTTAAAGGCTAAATAGAGTAGTCTCTTATTTGTAGGTTGATTAGCTGCATATTCGATGAGCGTTGATGTTTTCCCTGAGCCTGCAATTGCATTAACTCTTAAATCACCTTTAGCCTCAATAATAGCTTGTTGTTCTTTAGTCCACTTCATTATAAAAACCAGAGTTTATCTTTTGCCTCTTTAGGAATAGGCGCTTTAAAGCGAGGTGCTATTTGTGCTACCATTTCAGGATATTTAATAGTTACAGGTACATTTTGTTGACGTAACGATTTCCAGTATAATCTACTGAATTGATACACTTGAGTTAGTAAATCAGATACAATACTAACATCTTCAAAAGCATCTTCATCAGGACTTGAAATCCCTATTTTGATAGGAAATGGATAACCTTCAGATGGTGGATACCTATCGTCTGACTCATAACGTGCATTATTGAACAGAAGGAATTTATTATATCCTATTCTTATAAATGTACCACTCTTAGGCATTAGTTCATTCCAATTTACATCATAGGCAATCAAGTCTTGTGATTCTGTTTTATTGATATTAAGAATGTAAAGCGGTACGTTTAAACCTAACAATTTCATACCTTTTTTAATAGGTTCAACTTCTTCTTTACGCATATCTTTAAAGAAGTGAATTACTACTTTATCAGGTTCTGTTTCAGATGTAAACTTTCTAATCTTATCGCATATACTACCTGCTAATGCTGCGCTATTACTTTCAGAGAAATAGTCAAAATCTCTAAATAAGCCATTGTTTTGAAAACTAAATGCACTTGCTATGTACCTTTTATTTTCGTCTTGAAATGTAAATGCGCCAACACCTATTACTAATTCTTTTTTCTCTGTTACTGCCAACTTCCAAGGAACACCTCCAATTTTTGCGTGCATTGCTAATGAGATGTTGTGAAGCGTGTATTGAAAGTATTTAGGTTTGAGAACTTCACTTTTCAATTTATTATAATCAATAGCTTGTGTCACAATACCTTCTGATAGCATTAACTCTTTGACCTTGGTATATACCATTCTGTCCTCTTTTTTGGGTGTAAACTTGTCAAAGGGACTAATATAAAAAGCTGCGTATTTTACATTATCGTGGTCAAATTCTAATTCGCCTAATTGATTTTCTATTTCTGATATAGGATTATTGATGTCTGAATACTTTATGAAATGCTTATCTGCGATTTGCATTTTCACATTTGTATATGCTTCATATCCTTTATAATACGTGTCTTTACCTGTACCATTCTTTAAATAACCATATAGTGTTTTAATTGCTGCTTGTTGACTTTCGTGATGTATAAAGAAAAACTTTATATTGGGATGTTTGGGTCTTCTATATGGTTTATGAATACCTAATTGCTTCTTAGGCACTAAACCTTTTTTACCATTCGCATATTCTAACATTCCCTTATTTGGGTCAATGTGATTGATTCGTTTTTTGGGTACTGCAATAAAATTAGTGCCATAGATAGGAATGATTTCTTTAAAGTCATCTGTCATTAAATACCCTTTCGCGAAAGCGGTAATTAAATCTAAATATTTCTTGTATCTATTACTACGTTCTGGTGGTGGTTCAGGAATATTATAGGCTTTAGCTAAGTCTTTACGAAGTAGTGGGAATGCTCTATCGAACTCAATACTATTGTAAAAATCTTCTTTACCTGGGTCTTGTAAACGCTGATAGTTGAAAACTATATTATCAAATACGGTTCTTTTTACCATTGTGGTATCTTCAATGTCTGATAGCGGTATAGACATCACTTTTGTAATACCATCAAATGATACTACTAATTCAGGATGTTCTGATACTTGTGCAAATTGAACACGTAATGAGAATTTATAATAACGCTGATATAAAGGATGTTGTGATTCCTTTTCGGGCAACCATACTTGAATATCCCTCACAAAATTTTTATCTACAATAAATCCTTTATCCCTAAAATAATCTCTTATTTGTTTTTTGAGGTACTGTTTGTAAATTAACAGCTCTTGGTCATACATCTGCATTTCAATAGCTTTAGCACCTTCTACCTTATCTGTAAATGTCGTATAAATATTATCGATAGTTGCATCTTCCAGTTCTGGGAAGGCTTCTATTATTTTGGACGACCATTTATACTTATGTATTGGATGACTATTTTCTGTTTCTTGAATAGTGAAATAGAAAATTGGCTTAGGGTCTGGCCAATTAAAGGATAGGATGTT
Source organism: Weeksellaceae bacterium (assembly GCA_048268105.1). Classification (GTDB taxonomy): domain Bacteria; phylum Bacteroidota; class Bacteroidia; order Flavobacteriales; family Weeksellaceae; genus Profundicola. Next base: position 14,626 of record JBLWWH010000030.1, on the reverse strand, counting down.
GAAATGTAATTGTTCTGACATAAAATATTGCTTTGAGGTTTACATAAGGATTTAGGGGAATTTGAGGATTATATTATCTAATAAATTTGGTTGCTGTTTCTATATGGTCTAAAATCTTATATACAAACTCTTCTTTTGTGACAAAGTAATCTTTATACCTACCTGTAGTTTTACCACCCGCCATAGATACCGTAATACGCCAATTACCATCTGTAAGCTGTGCGCCTAAAGTTGGTATTTCCTCTGATGGAATCAATAAGATTTTATCGCTCATTTTCATTTTGCTTTGGTCAAATATGAAAGCTACGATATAGTATGAATGATGCGCTTTAAACGTGTTACCGTTAATAGTTAAGATTAAGCGGTTACGTTTATGCACGTTAAAACGTGTTTTAACTTGTAGATAGATAGGTGTATATAGTTTTTCTTTAAGTACTATTAAATCTATACCTCTGTCATCAATAACAGGCTTATAGACGTTGAGTAAGCCTTGACTGTATAAGAGTATGATTTCTTTAGCCCAATCTTCGCCTATATTACCTTTCATTTGGGATGATAAACCAGATATATCTATAAAGCTCTCATCTTCGTTTTCTTCATTTTCTAATACTTCATTTACATTATCCAGTTTAATGGTAATCTTCTCTTGTGATACTTCTACTTCAATAATATTATTGGGTTGCAAATTATGCTCACGATAAAAAGTTGTCAATCCAAAGATTCGGTTGTAATCTGAGTTATAAGTATGCTTGCTTGTGTTACTGGCGTTAGGCAGTAATACATTAAGCTCTGCATTATCGTTAGGTAATGCCTGTCGTGCTTCAGCAGGAACGTATAAGAATCCTAATTCTACTTCTTTACCTATTAACTTTCTTTGATATGTGATGTTGTTACTCATTACAGATTTTCAAAAAAGTTTTTAATATCACTTATTGGTGTGCTGTTATCAAAAGAAATTATTGTTGCTCCTTGAATAGTACTTTCCCTTATGTCGATTTGTGCTGTACTATGATTATATACAAAGCACAACCTTCTATCGCCTACTTGAAGCCATAGAACATTTTTCATATCTCCTTGACGTGAAAGAACCCTTAGATTGTCAGTTGTACGCCATATAATACCTCCTACTATTGCTAATGCTATTTCATTAACATTATGAGCGTGATGATTAGCTCTATCCAATACTCCTATTAAGTAATCTCTTAGTAAATCAATGTTGTTTATTGTTGCCATTTTATAGTTTTATCTTAGTGATGGTAATAAATATTTAAGACAGAAATATGCGTTTTTATACACGTTCTGGTTTTGTTCATTTGGTATAAGCTCTCCGTGAAATAAAACATTTCGTAGTTGATATAGTATTTCAATTAATGCCTTGCATACAATATGAGCTGGACAATGAGCATCTGTTGCATCTCTTTTAAAATTGAAAGCGTCACAAGGATAGTGATTATAGGGTGCTGTTTCTAAATTATATTCTATCGCATTAGTTATAATTACTGGCTCTAACCTATTGAAACAAAGCCTAACATTTTCTCGCTGTGCATCTGTTAATCCTAAAAATTCTGGATATGCTTGCAAGTGACCTAAATCATACTCAGTATGATTATAGTTGAAAAACTCTATTCCATTTCTATCTCTTAGCACAACAAGTAATTGTTGCACTTCGCCTAATCTATTACCATCATTTCTTCTTAAAAAATACTGTATTGTTCTAATAGATTCATTGTCAATCAAATTTTCAGGATTCCTTGATTTTACAATATCATTAAACCAAATTCTACCCGTTTGAGAATCTATTTGATTATTCAATAATTCACTGTGCAACGCTGCTAAAGCACTCTTAAATTCCTCACTTTCTTGTCCTCTCCCTTCAAGTAAAGAATTAACTTTATTACGGATGCTATTGCCATTATTTTTAATTGCATTAATCTTTGCTCTGTCAGAATCGAGGTTGTTATACTCTGCATTATACCAAGCATTAAAAGGAATCCACGCTTTAATATATTGAGTGATATAATCTATATCTGACTGTTCTATCCAACGTCTTATATTTTCAGTATTTACAGGCATTTTACTCGATATTTTTATTAATAAATTCTAACGCTTTTTCTTCACCAAATTCAATGCTCATTTCGACAGATGACTTAGCAACTTCAAGTAATCTTTCACTGAGTTTACTTAATACAAAACTTTCTTCTATCATATTAGCTATTAATTGCTGCTTAGAATAATCAATAATTGGAACTATAACATTCTGTATTTCACTAACTCTCCAGTGTAATATGATTGAACCTCCAGCATCTCTTTCAGCCTGCATCTGAACTAACTCCGAGTTCAATACTAATGTTAAGTATTCTGGTATTATTCGTTTTTCATCTATAATATTTAAATGAAGTATTGCGCTTGAGGTAATTCCATCAAAATTATTCCTTAAATGATAAGCGTTACCAACACTGCCATCTTTAGAAAACAAAATTGTTCCTTTTTTTGGCTTCAATTCTTTTATTTTTTCAGCGTTTTCATTAACGTAGTAATCATTTAAAAATTTATTTGGTGTGGTTAGTCCATTCTTAGAAAAGTCTGCTACTCGCATAAAAGGCAAACCTATTTCATCATAATATTTAGAGCCAGGTTCTATGGATTTAGTTATGGTTGCAACGGATGATAATTTATCGTGCGATTGAGAAACAATCTTGTTTACAATATCTTCATATTTAGGTTGATAGTACTCTGCATCAAGCCTTCCTGTGATTTTAAAACTATTATTAAATGATTTTATATTGATGCTATCCGTACTTGGTGAGAACTCATTTAAACCTAATTGATTAAATAATATCTCCTCAGCCTTTTTATAAATCTCTTTTGATTTTCGCTTCGATTCAAATATTTTATTAAAAATAATGTCTATTTTCTCATTGAATCTTTGTGAAAAATTAGGCACAGGAATTCTGTATAAATCTGGTTTACTTACATAAGAAATTAAAAGATTTGTTTTAAATCTATCTTTAAAAGCGACGCCATATTTACATATCAAGTATGTTAATAGAAGATGTTTACTGATTTTATCATTAACGGTAAGTTTAAATAAACTACCAGTTACCAAGGTTTTAGAAGGAAAGTCATCTGGTACAATTGCAACTTTATCAATTTTTCCTTTAACTTCAATTAATATCTCTCCAGGATTAATTCTACCTTTTTCATATCGTTCCCAATCCTCTTGATGGACGTGATACAAATTATCAGTTTTTATAAAAGGTGTGTCCAAATCTGTTGCCTGTAAGAAATAAGGAAAATCTCTCTCAATAGCCTCATCTTTATCTATGATTTTAGTCTTCTCATAAACAACTCTATAACCTTCTTTAACAAAATCTCCAAGTGGTTTTAAATCTGGTACATCCTTAAAGAAGGATATAAATTGTTTCCTAAAGTATTCACTATCAATTCTACGATTTGTGTTATCAGATAATACCTCTGATAGATTTAAAACACTAATTTCCAGCCCTTCCAATAATCCCTTATAATGAGATTCATCAAAAGGGCTTAGGCCTTTCCCACGAAAGACAGTTTTTCTTTTTTAGCAAACTCAATAAAGGCTTCTGCAATACCATCTTTGGTAATACCGTCGTGATTGAATAAATCGTGCTTTACAATTAAGTGACCGTGCGTATCTAATAAATATTCATCAAGGTTGGTAGGTTTTTCATCATAGTGGTCTACTGGTTCCGCAACACGGTCATCATCTGCATCCTTATGAACTGTTTTTGCTTTAGGAAATTCGCTTTTCTTTACAAATATTTTTTCGCCGCTGTTGTCCTTACTTGGTTCTTGCATTGTAGCAAAGAAAATAGGATAATCATCCACTTTAGGACATAGTTTATCATCCCATTTTTGTATAAATAATACCGATGTTTTAGTTCCTGTATGTGGTTTAAACACATTACCGTGTAGGCCTACTACACCTAATATTCTACAATGCTCTGCTATGTAGTCTCGTATGTTTTTATCACTACTATTATTAAAACGACCTTGTGGTAAAACTACTGCCATACGACCACCTGGTGCCAGAAAATCAAGATTACGTTCTATAAATAAAATATCACGACCTACTTTAGTCTGGTACTTTCCATTAGGCTTTTTACCTAATTCGTATTTTGCTAAGATTCTACTTTCTTTAATATCACCTGCAAATGGTGGGTTTGCCATTAATACATCAAAATTGAAGTCACGGTTAGAATCGTTATTAGCTCTATGCTTTCTTAGATTTTTCCAACCTGTGAAATAGGTGTCTTGCCAGTTGGTATCTTCTGTTTTTTCATCCCAACGTTCGTAGTCTAACGTGTTTAAGTGTAATACGTTAGTTTGTCCATCACCAGCAATAAGATTTAAGGTTCTTGCTACACGTACAGCTTTTTCATCAAAGTCTATCGCAAATACATTGTTCTGTACATAATCTGTACATTCTACTGGTTTTTCTTCTGTGGTAAACAAGTGGCTTTTAGGAATACCTTTTTCTTTCAATATTTGTTCCCATACGTGAAAAATAGCGTGTACAGGAAATCCACAACTACCTGCTGCGGTATCCATAACCGTTTCGTGTGCTTGTGGGTTCATCATTTTCACACACATATCTATTACATAGCGAGGTGTAAAATATTGTCCTTTTTCTCCCTTACTGCTTTTATTGATTAGATATTCAAATGCTTCATCTACTACATCAAGATTAGAATTAAATAACTTCACATCTTGTAGAGATGATACACAAACTGATAAGTGAGAAGGTGTTAGCATTAGTTTTGCATCTTCAGAAAATACGCCTTCCCATTTACTATTTGCTTTTTCAAACAGTTTTTGAATTTTCTCTTTTAGTTCACTCTCAGTATCGCCATAATTACGAAATACAAGTGTTCTGGACTTGCTTCGTCCGCTTTCCATCTCATCATATAGCTTTGTGAAAATGAGCTTAAAAAGCTCTTCAAAAACATCTACACCAGCGTTTGCCAATACTTCGTCTTCCATTTCAAGAATTAAGTCTTTTAACGACTTTTTCTCAGTGACTAATTTATCTTTCTTGATTAAGTCATCTATCGTCCAGCGTTCTGATAGAATATCAGATAGCTTTTCATTTGCATTAGGAATTGCAGATATATCTTCAAAGTAATTAGGGTCTTTTCTATGGTAGTAAGAAATAGAATCTCCATTACTCCATACTCCTATAGGTGCTCCTGTAGCATTGCAATAACTTTTTAATTGCTCTTTACCATCTTTTAATTTTGGCTTTTTAAGCTCTACCATTAAGTAAATAGCACGCGTGTCTTTTTTATCAAAAACAACGATGTCCGCACGTTTCTTTTCTCGACCAAAACTCACAGCATATTCTATCTCCATACGCTCAAAAGGATAGTCGTATTGCTCGTTAAGCACCATTAAATACAATTGTCTTACCGCTTCTTCTGGTGTGAGTTTAATATCCTTTTTACGGACTAAACATTTTATGTATGGTGTGGCATTTCCACGTACTTCTTTTATAAAGATGCTTGCTTCTAACTTAACAATTTGCTCTTGCTGAAACTGCGTTAGTTTATAATTGGAATCTCTTAGTATTTCTGTTAAGGTCATATTAGTTGATGGTATTACTCTTCTTTGTGTTATTCATTTCTTTTTCGGCATCCTTTAGTATTGCCTTTGGGTCTTTTTCGTCTTTTAGTAGTTCCATAACCTGGTCTACTAACCAACGACGGTCTAATTCTTTTGGGTCGATGTCGTACGCTATTGCGAAAGCGTTTACTTGTTCCCGTCTTGCTCTGCGAGTACCGCGTTCAATCTTACTTAACAATGCCATATCCATCTCTAACATAGAGGCTATTTCACGTTGTAATAATTGACGTTCTTCCCGAAGATTTCTAAGATATTCTCCAAATTGCATAATTGGGTGTTTTAGACTTGTCAAATTTTGTCTAATTTAAACAAAGGAAAGAAAGAAGTAAGAAAAAGATGTTAACAGTTATTAACAGGTATTGAGGCTAATAGTGATAAGGGAAGTGTAGGAAATAGTTTAAGTAGTACAGAAAAAAAGAAAAGAAGAAGTAAATATAAATAGCTATTTTTGAGAAGGAAGAGTTAGTTAGCTGGGATGTACGTTTATTCACGACGCTTTTAGCGTGTTCCACTGCGGACGCTCCGCAGTATGTACGAGTATTCCAATTATGCAAATCTCTGTGCTTCCCGTTAAGACGGTCAAGAACAGTTGAGATGCCTCTAATAAGAGTCTCAGGTGACCTTTATATTTATACTGATACATAGTTATTATTATATTTATTAAAGATAACACTTTAATTCTAAGAATGAGTGGCGCTGCCTATGTGATAAAGTAGCAAGCCGATGTACACCCACGACAATAGTCAAGCGTAGCCACGACTGGCTCTTCCTTTTTTATAAAATATGGCAACAAAAGATTGGTTTAAACTAAAAAGATACCCACATATAGGACTACCTCTTCAACCGAAGGATAAGGGTAAGTTAATTGGGTACGTAAAGAATAAAGATGCTGTTGCTAAACACCGTTTTACTCCATTAGTCCATAGACAAATAAAACAGCGCAAGTATCGTGCTACTTCAAAGGACTATAAAAACGAATATGGTAAACGTGTACGTGAGAATGCAGACCCTAAAGAACGCCCTATATTCTTTGCCTCCCATTTAGATTCTTTAGTGTATAGTTATTACAGTCATAAAATCACAAAGTCTTACGAGCATTATTTGAGACATAAGCCTTATAGATATTGTGCTGTAGCTTATAGACAAATCCCAAAAGCACCAGGAAAGAAAGGAAATAAATCTAATGTAGAATTTGCAAAGGAAGCATTTGAATTTCTGGACACCAACAAGGATAAACCTATGACTGCTATTGTAGCAGATGTAACTTCATTCTTTGACAATTTAGACCATAAAATACTGCATCAAAAATGGAAAGAAGTAGTAGGAACAAGAGACGATAATGGCGAATTAATAATGAGTGATGACCATTACAACGTTTATAAGTCACTTATTAATAAACGATATGTAAACGAGCACGAATTGCATAATCGTTTCTTTAGAAAATTATGGGTTGAACGCAATGAATTGAACGACCCAAACACTAAGGTATTAAAGCGCAAACAGGTACGTAAAAAACGAAACTACAAACGAGAAAATGTTGTTGCGTTTTGTACTAAAAAGGAATTTTTTAGTAAGCATTTAGATTTAATTCACACCGTAAAAAAATGTAGTCATCAGCACAAGATTTGTCGTGGAACTTGTCCAGTTAAAGGTATACCACAAGGTAGCCCTATGAGTGCAACTCTGGCAAATGTTTATATGCTTGATTTTGATAAATTAATGTATGAAACTGTAACTAAAATAGGCGGTTTCTATCAACGCTATAGTGATGATTTAATTTTGATTTGTGAGCAGAAAGATGAGGCTATGCTCAAGCAAACTATGGTAAACGGAATCACCGATTTATGCAAACTTGATATACAAGAAAAGAAAACACAGACGTATAGATACGCACCTGAAAATGGTATATTTAAAGGTGGTATAGTTCTTAAAAATGGTACGGTTTCACCCGATAAGCAATTAGAGTATTTAGGTTTTGAATACACAGGAATTAACGTATATGTAAAAACCCAAGGTTTTTCTAAATTTTATAGAGGAATGATACGCAGTATTAAGCGCGGTAAGTTCTACGCTTCAAAAAGACAACATCGCTCAAAAGGCTTGTTTAAAGAACGTCTGATAAAACGTTTTACTATTGTAGGTGGTAAACGACGTTTGAAATGGATTCCTGACCCTGCTAATCCAAATAAGTTTCATAAAGACCCATTAAAGCGTTATGATTGGGGTAACTATTTCAGTTACCTTCTTAAAGCTAACGAAGCAATGAAAGAATTGAATAGTGGGGAAGATACTATTAAGCGACAAAGTCGAAAGATTGAAGGTAATTTTCATAAAGCCTTAAAGCATCCTTACACTAAACTTAAAGGTAGAGAGAAAAGAACTAAAAAATAGTTTTTGTGGTAATAAATAAACCGAGACAATTGCTCGGTTTATTTAATTTTTATTGTTAGTTGAATAAGTGCTATTTAGGTTTTTCGTATTTACCGTGAGAATCACGGTGCACTATGCCAGATTTCACAAATGCAGTAACATAGCCTTCAGCGGTTTTATGTGGAATGCCTAACTTATCAGCTGTGTTAAGGTAATCCTGTCTTGTGAAATTATTAGGCAAGGCATCAAGAAATCGTTCCTTTTTATTCATACGCTTTTGCGCTTTAGGCTCAATAGGTAGGTCGTTAAAAACCTTGCTACTGTGCTTTACTAAAACTTCTATCATTGCAATTGCGTTGTCAAAGTCTGAATCCTCACATTCCTTTGTTTTGTTAACATCTCCATCTTCCATAATGCGTAAGGCTGTAAATAGCATCGCGAAGCGAAATGCTATTAAGCCTAAGCGTCTCACGGTTGCTATGTATTCTTCTGGTTGCAAGTTGATGTACTTTGTCTGCAACGCAGCAAAAAACGTATTGAATTTTTCTTCTTGCTTTCGCGAAAGCGTAACCTCAATAGGTGGATTGTTTTTTAAGGTTTTGTATAGTCCTAAAAAGTCATTGCCTAAATGCTCATAATGTTCTTCTAAACCAACTTTAGCACGTTTTGCAAAAACATTCTTCCAGACAGGTTTAATATTCATATAATAGAACACAAAGCGACTAAACAAGCCATTTTCTGCATTAGGTACTAAGGTTGCAATCTGTTTAGGTGTACCAGATAAAACGGTTGATAAACACGGTTTTTCAATATCTACATACTCACGGTCTGTTCTGCGGTAGTAACTAATGGTTTCGTGATGAAAGGCTTTACGAAAACCATCGCTGTAATTACCGTAATCACTTTTAAAGGCTTGTGCTAATGTATCGCCTTCGGTTTCAAACATCAAACCACGTCCTTCATTATCAGAAATCAATTGATACACTCCCGTAACGCTATTATTGGCAGGGATAAATAACATTCGTTCTGGTGGCTTATTTGGTTTTTCTAAGTTCTCATTTTTACCCTTATTCATATTGTAGGTTGCAGTCTCTGCATCAAACTGTTGTTTGAGTGTTTTGGCTTGTTCGCGATGTAGTTTATGAATAGGTGTAACCAATTGTTTTACTTGGTTGAGCTTTCCTTTACCTGCAGATGCAGGTGCTGTAACAAATAAGTACAGGTTGCTATATACTTTGCGTTCATCATAAATACCAAATAAGTTAGGGAAGCAGGCGCTGAAAGCGGTAAGCGTACCCAATAGCATAATATCTCTTTCTTCATTACTGCTTGCAGGTTCAACTACTTGTTTAAGAAATTCAGGTATGGTATCGTACAAAGCATTTGAAAATGTGGGCATTTCCTCTTTGGTTTCATTAGTTGCAACCGTGGTTGCAACCACTGGTTGCGCACGACTAAATTTTATTCCTGATTGATGCGCATAGTGGTAAAACGTTGCAATACTGATACCGTGACCTTTTGCCTGTAAACAATTATTGAATTGTATATCGCATTCTTTTGCATCGTAACCACTATAGTTTTGACTTACTCTGTGGTAGTAATCACGTCCTGATTCTCCATACTCTTCGGCTAATGCGAAGCCTATATCACGCCATATTGCATAATCTCCAGTAATATCAGTACCTGATTGCTCTATTGCTGAGATATATGTTTCTATATCATTATCAACCACAGCAACCGCTTTGGTTGCTGATTTGGTTGGTGTTGGTTGTTTAGCAACCTCTGGTTGCTGCAACCATTCTTTAGGATTGAAGCTCTTTTTCAAAGTAGTCTATGTCTTTTATGTAAAAAGGCATTTGCATCGTGTGGTAAAAAACACGCTCTGGAAACGTCTTTACCTGATGCATCAACCTCTATGTTGTACGTCTGTTTTATATAATTTGAAATCGCAATGAAGTATTCCGCTTGTGTGGCTTCTTCAAGGTCTATACGAATAATCCATTTGAGGCCATCGCCAGATGGCGAAACAAATAATAGTTCTGTTTCAAAATAAGAGTCATTAAGTAATTGTTCTCGCACCTTGTTTAAATCCTCTAAGTGGTCAAAATCAATAGTAATAAGATTAGAGTGTTTTTGTAAATACTTATCGTTTCTTCGCTCAAATACTCCTGAGAAGGTGACGTAATCAAAGCGATTAGCTTTGAATTTTCGTCTTTCCTTAATATCCTCAATACTCCTTAATTCCTCTGTTATCGCTTTATACGTATCACTTGTAATTAACTCGTAAATCTTACCTAATCTTAGAGTTTGAGAAGGAAATACATTACGCACTGGTGCTTTGAAAAAGCTACAGTCTGTATACCAGGTATCATCTGGACCATTTAACCAATCTAATTCATCAATAACTTCTACTTTTAGATTGAGATGCAACGCATCGTTAATCTTATTAAGAAGTTCTTCTTCTGATTTGGTTTGAAAATAAAGCGTAGCGAAATCGAAAACATCTCCTTCAAAACTTTTCTGTTCCGTATCGGTGTAAATAGCACAGCTATTTTCTATCCGAATGGATAAGGTTTCCTTATCCTCATTAAAAGGATTGCGTGTTATCCCGCAAGTCCTTCCCGAAAGGGAAAGGACTGTTGTATCAGGATAGAATTGCCTCAGCACGTAGGCATAAATATTTATACCGTAATGCGTTTTACCTAAGATGTTCTTTCTATTTAACTCCATCGCACTTAAAATTTTGGTTGTAATAATTGCTTTGAAGTAGTTCCTCTATATCAGAAACTTTGTAATAGAATTTGCCTTGTACCTTGCTGTAAGGAAGTGTACCATTCTTGCGAAAGGTCTGTAACGTTCGCTTACTTATGTGCAAGGTTTGTAGCACATCTTGATTGTCAATCCACGTATCTTTTAATCGTTCTGCTCTCGATAGCCTTAACAGCTCGATACGTGCTTTTATGTCTTTTATTTCCTGTGAGAGCGACAGAATTAGGTCGATTATCTCACTCATAACTGTACCTTTCCTTTCTTGATTAGGTAATCGGCAGCTTGCTGTTCGATTTCGTCTTGAGAAATCATACGGTTGCGAAGCAACCAGTTATCTAATTCCTCTCTTTGAAAATAAATTTTCTTGCCGTTAGGCTTGTAATGTGGTACTGCACCAGTACTTGTAAGTTTATACAAGTGTGATTGCGATAACTCTAAATAGGCGCAAGCCTCGTTAAAATTCAATACCTTTTTTTGCATTGTCTGCTGTTCTTTAAGCAGTTTTTCAATGCGGTCTAATTGTTCTAAAATGTTCGTGTCCATTTTCTATATGGATTAAATTGAAAAAGGACATCAGCGCTAATGTCGCCCTTGTTCGTCAAGGACAGTACATAGGTATTGCAAATACTTTCTTATTCAAATAGTGGAAATGGAAACGCAAATAAGCCACTGTAAAACAGTAGCTTATAAAATAAAATGGAAATGGTAATTGGAACTACATTAGGGTATTAACGAATTTTATTTGGTATGTTTTTGAGGATGTATTCGGCACTAATCAAGGCATTGCGCTCTGCATCATTATTCTCAAAAGTTTTGAATTGCTTTCGCGCATCAGTGTTATAGCGATGGTTTAAAAATCTAACTACATCAGTTGACTTTATCCTTTTATAAGGGTTAGTTTTAACTTTGTTGAAGTAGTCTTTCTCTATAAACAGGAAATAAAGGATGCCAAGTACGGATTTATTTTTACGCTTAGTGTTGGAAATGAAATTGTAATCTTTATCTATAATGTCTGCTTCAAACATCATTTCTTCTGCTCTTGCAAGGCTCTTAGAATGCTGTATTATTTCGTTATATGGAATTACTTTCTCTTTTGCTTGTCTATGCGGAAGGTCACTTTCTATAGCTTTGAAAGTTGGCTCGGTTTGTACTGGTTCAGTTTTAGGTTTTCCTAATTCAGAAGGCTTAATTTCAAGCTCATCAATTTTCTCATCAAAGAAATATTGATACATTTCTTCTACTGAAAATACATCTTCGTTTCCATAATTGGCAAACCTGTCTTGTAATTCCAAAAACAACCAAATGGAACTTATCTTTAGGTACTGAATTATAAAAGTGTCCTTATTAGAAATATTTGTTTTTTGATGATTATGCTTTTCTATGTATTTTTTAACATCAATTAAATGCTGTTTGAACTCATTATATAGTTTGTAGTAATTGAATACACACTCTTCATTAGTAGCGTTTTTAGGAAAACTCTCAATTAAAAGATTGAATTTTTTATTGCTTTCAAAATCAATTAACTTTTTAAAGTATTTTCTTTTATCGCCGATAGCACGTTCTGTAAATTCTATTGTGTAAACTGGTGCAGCTTTATATTGAGGACTATACTTTAATTTAGTATTGAGTTCTCTAAACTCTCTTTCTGTTCGCTTGTCTTTATGTAATCCTTTAGTAATTGATACGAGTGATGCAAAAATGTCTGTAGTCATTATAAATCTAATTTAATACGGTTAGATGCCTCACGTTTTTTATCATCAATCACTTTTGCATAAATCTGAGTTGTACGTAATTCTTTATGACCTAATAATTTTGATACCGTATAAATATCAGTACCTAACGTTAGTTGTAGCGTTGCATAAGTATGCCTTGCACAGTGGAAAGTAATAGTTTTAGAAATACCTGCGTTCATCATCCATTGTTGCAACTTTAAGTTAGTCCAGGCACTGTAATGTAGTCCAGGTAAAACTAAATCATCTTCTTCTTTACGTTCTCCTAATAATTCAACTGCTTGTTCAGATATAGGTAAGGTTTCTGCTCCTTTAGTTTTCTTTTGTCTAAATCGAATGTAATAGCCCATTTCATTTGAATGTTGTATTTCTGACCATTTCATTTTTTCAATATCTGACCAACGTAATCCGGTAAGCGCAGAAAAGATAAAAGCCTTTTTAACTTGTGGTAGCTCGCAATCTGTATTTGCTACTTTCTGTAATTCTTCTAATGTTAGAAACTCTCGTTGTGCTTCTCCTTGCTTAAAATGAGGTACTCCATTTGCAGGATTAGTCTTTAATATACCATCTGCAACCGCTTGTTTTAAAGCTGCTTTAAACTTACCGAAATAAGAGTATTTTGAATTTTGAGATAACAGTTTCTCAGCTTTACCAATTGCTTTTTTATCAAGGTATTCTTTAAAATCTTCTACAAATGCTTTATCTATATTTTGAAAACTGACATCAGTAGGGCGATACTCTTTGAAGTGCTTTAACATACTATACCAATTCCCATAATTACCAGAGCTTGTATTTTTCTTTTCTGCTAACGCAGTGATATAAGTAGTAAAACTACCTTTAAGTTTTTCTATATCATTAAAGCCATAGTGACCTTGTTGGATTTCTACTTGACGCTGTGCCCAAATAGTTTCTGCAAGTTCTCTCGTTTTCTTATTTAAAACCTTTTCAGTTTTTGTTTTAGGATTGAGTGTGAGGTATAAACTGAGGTACTCAGTTTTACGTTTACCTTTAGTATAGTAATCTAAGTACAAACTTATTTTTCCGTTCTTCTTGCGTTCTCTTAACGTTACTTTCATAATACTACTAATTAAAAAGGTTTTCTATCTGGTGACGTGCAACAATGTGTTTTCTTCCAAACGGTACAGCTTTAAGCTGACCTCGTTTAATCATTCTTTGAATGGTCCATCTACTAACACCCATTAATTTAGATGCATCTGTAACGCTTAAAAAATCTTTATTAGATAATGAATCGGAAGAGGTCGTTGCAACTTGTTGCAATACCTGTTGCTCTTTAGTTTCTTGAAGTGATGCATCAATCTTCTGTTGACGCTTACGTGCCTTATATGCTTTTTTAGCACAGTTGTCTCCGCAGTATTTGGTTACGGTAGTGCGAGCTGTAAAAAGATTACCGCATTGCTGACACGTTTTTGGGATATAAAGATTACTGCTCATAAATGGTGCATTATGTAGCGAAGTGGTGCAACGTGGTGCGTTATGGTGCATCATCTCGCCTTGTTTCCTGTTATCTTGAATTGGGCAACAAATCCCAATAGTAGGCAACAGATATACAACAAATATAACCAAAAAAAGGCAATAAGGCAACAAAAAAGAATATGTAAACTCTTGTAAAACAAGGAATAACTAATAAAAAGAAACTAAATTACTTCCCAATACAGAAATTAGCAAATATATTACCAAGAAGCTCATCGTTAGTAACTTGCCCCGTAATTTCACCAAAATGATATAATGCCTGACGGATATCGATAGCTAACAAGTCACCAAAAATACCGTTTTCTAATCCGTATTTCACTTTCTCAATCTCTTCAAACGCTTTAAGTAAGGACGAATAATGACGTGTATTAGTAACAATAGTTTCATTATTTCTTAAAGCACCCGTATTTACAAAACTTATTAGTTTATTTTTTAATTCTTCAACACCTTCTCCCGTTTTAGCAGATAACAGGTGCACATCTTTAAACTCGGTGTGTAGTCGCTCTAATTCAGCAGCATCTAAGGTATCCACCTTATTAGCTATAATAACCATCGGTTTTAAAGGCAGTCGGTTTTTAATCTTTTCGATTTCAACTTTTAGTCTTGCC
>JBLWWH010000029.1:0-27464 GCA_048268105.1 Weeksellaceae bacterium | reverse complement strand
ACGCCAAATCTTTTGATTTGGCTTTTAGAACAAAAATTAAAACAAAATGCAAAAGATTTGGCTTGTGGATAATCCGAAAAGTAATTGCTTATTTACAGCCCTACTTCTTTTATACTAAACGTTACCGCCAATGCTAAAAAGACAGTGCAACACGACAATGACAGAGGAAAAACGAACATATGAGAGAATAATAAACCGAGTGACTGACCAGCTTATGAAATTGACAATTGGACAAGGTAAAGAATATGAAAAAGTTTTATTTTTTGCCGACACGCATTTTTTGTTTTTAATTCCTGACGCTCATTTGGCACATTGCCTTTTGCCCGCCAACACACAAGCCAACCGACAGGGCAAAAGTCAAAGAGCCAAATTGCCAACGCTCTTGAATAACAGGTTAATAAATAAAGTCGTTTTTAACTCGATAAAAGGCAATAATTTGGTTACTTTGTAGCTTATAAAAATTAATTTCATAAGAAAAGATGATATTGGAAAATACTGAAATAATAAAATATACTTTCTCTGGACACGACTCCTTTCAGTGCCGACAACTTTGGTTGAAGAAGGGGTATGATTTTATTAAAGAAGGATATAGCTTTAACGACGAATATGCAGTAGTTCAATTAGGTGTAGGTAAAAATATGGTTTCTTCTATTCGGTTTTGGTTGAAAGCATTTAATATTGTGGATAATAAAGATATTGTAACTGAATTTGGCAATCGACTTTTTGACGATGAAAATGGATATGATCCATTCTTGGAAGATGAAGCGAGTTTATGGTTATTGCATTACCAATTAGTGAAAAAAGGATTTTCATCTATCTATAGTGTCGTTTTTAATGAGTTTAGGAAAGAAAAAATGTTTTTTAATAAAGACTCTTTTCTAAAATACATAAGTATAATTGAAGAAAGTACTCCTAATTTAAGTTTTAACAAAAATACGCTAGGTAAGGATTTTGATGTTTTTATTAATGTGTATAAAAATGATCCAAATAATAAAAGTATTGAAGATAGTTTTGCTGGGATTTTATCTGAATTAGAGCTGTTAAGTTCGACAGGTAAAGGAAAGGAGGAGTTATACTATGTTGAAAATTTAGAACGAGATAATTTAACAGAAGCTGTGGTTTTGTTCTCTATACTAGACAATCCAAATTATGGAAGTTCAATAAGTTTAAATGCTTTAGAGTTTGAGATTAATAGTCCAGGGTCTATTTTCGCCTTAAACCGCTCTGGTTTATTTACTAAAATAAGCAATATAGTTAACGAAAATAAAGACATTACCTTTACAGATCAAGCGGGGATAAAAGAGTTGCAGTTTAAAAATAAACCAAATGCTTATTCAATTTTAGATACTTATTATGGCAAATAACTTCACGACATCGGTTAATATTATTAGAGATACTGACAGGGAATTTCAGTATATCCCAACGCCTAACGCGAAACAGGTTGTTAGTCAGATAGTCAATGATTTTAAAAAAGGCATTCGTTCTTTTAATGTTGTGGGAACATATGGAACTGGTAAGTCTTCATTTTTATGGGCGTTTGAGCAAAGTGTAAAAGGAATAAAGAGGTATTACGAACCGAATTTTCTTCCCGAAGTAAAAGTAGATTTTGTAAAACTTGTTGGTTCATACTCATCAATTATTGAGCAATTTGAACAAGCTTTTGATGTAGAATCTAATAAAAATCAACAAGAGAGTATTTTATCTGAAATTTTCAACAAATACCACTCTTTAGGAAAAGGAAATAAAATCTTATTTATTCTTATTGATGAGTTCGGGAAATTTCTTGAGTACGCGAGCAAACATAATCCTGAAAAAGAGTTGTATTTTATACAACAATTAGCAGAGTTTTGTAATAACCCAAAACACAATATTGTATTAATCACTACAGTTCACCAAAACATTGAGTCCTACGCTTATGGATTAAGTAAAAATCAACAACAAGAATGGACCAAAGTTAAAGGTCGTTTCCGTGAAATTACTTTTAATGAGCCAGTTGAGCAATTATTGTTTTTGGCATCAGAATATGTTTCTGAAAATTTTGAAAATAAAACATCCAAAGCAGTTATTGAAGAATGTTTAAAACTTACAATTGAAACAAAAGCATTTAACTTCAACTCTGATTTCTTATCTGAAATTGCTTCAAAACTTTACCCATTAGACATCCTTGCAGCAAATGTGCTTACACTTGCTTTGCAGAAATACGGACAGAATGAACGTTCTTTATTTTCATTTCTTGAATCGTCTGATCATACGGGACTGGCAAAATTCAATAAGCTAGAAAATCCATTTTATAATTTATCGAATGTTTATGATTATCTAAACTTTAATTTTTATTCATTTTTAACATCAAGGTACAATCCTGATTTTTCTGCTTGGAGCTCTATTCGTTCGTCGATTGAAGAGGTTGAACGAGTTTTTGAAACAGATATTCATGATTATATTAAAACAGTAAAGACAATAGGTCTTTTAAACACTTTCTCGGCAAGTGGTTCAATCTTGGATTTGAATTTCTTTATTGATTATTTAAAAACTGCCTGCGGTGTATCAGATGGCAAAGAAATCATTAATAACCTAGAGACAAAAAATATTATTCGTTATCGTAATTCTTCTAATCAATTTAAACTGTTTGAGAAAAGCACAGAAAAGCCTAATGTTGATGTGTACGAACATTCTTTCGTAGGAAAAGACTGTTATTACACCGATAATACTACTTTTAATAAAAAATTAGATGGAAGAAACTTGGGCATTTGTATAGGTGAAAGACTTAGTAGTCTGCACAAGACACCAATCTATGAATTTGAAAAATCATTTTTAGGTTCAATTTGGAGAGAAAAAAAAGAAATTCGTTTAACAAAAGAAAGATTATAGAGAATATTTAGAATGGACAACGAAGTCTTTTATAATATCAGCAAAATCATTGAAAGAGATAGCAAAACAACAACTTACAAGTTTGCACTCTTACGTGGTGTTATTGATATTATTCAAGATAATTCACCATATATATCGTTTTTAGAAAACCGTGTTCAAATACCGACTGGACTTCTTATTGAAAAATGGTTGATGTACTATTATCCGATTTTGCAATCTCAGACTTCAATCCCGCAAATAAACGGTGAAACTAATCTAGCTTTTAGCAATCAGTTAAGTAAACTAATTTTTGTTTATGAAGCTCGTGGTGGGTTTTCTGCATTTTACAACGACTTGAAGAATAAAGGAATACCAGAAGATTTGCAAAGCGATTTTTTTGAACTTGCTAAAAAGCTTAGAGATACGATTACTAAAATGCCAATGAAATATATAGGGCGTTCAATCAGTAATGATTTTTATTCCATTTTTCAATATGAAAACAAGCGATTTCCTAAGAACTTTTTGGTAAAGGACATTGAACAATTGATAAATCACTTTGGAACATTTTCAATTCCGTTTGAATATTACGAAGCATTTAAAATTTTAGGAAGTTTTATCAATGGGAAAGACTCTATTCTGTTTAAATGGGCAGAGTTTTCGGTAAACGCTTCGAGAGAAGATTTATCAATACATAAAGTATTAAATGAAGTTTTAATAAGCCCAATTACGGAACGAGAAATAAAAGAATCCAAACGTCTTTATAAAGAAATTTTACTAGAAAAAGGGAGTGTCTATTGCGTATGGACTGGGAAAAAGATTTCCAAATATGACATTGACCATTTAATCCCTTTTTCAGTGTGGAAGAATAACGATTTATGGAATTTACTTCCTTCTGGTTCAAAGATAAACAATCAAAAAAGAGACAAAATACCTTCTCCTGAAATCATTGAAAGACAAAAAAGTCTTATCTTAGATTATTGGGGAATTATTTATGAACACCAAGCCAATAGGTTTCAAAAAGAAATACAAGTTGCTTTATTGGGTAATAATCCTTTTGAGAATTGGCAAAAATCAGCAATTGTTCAACTTCAAAATAGTTGTCATTATTTAATAGAAAATAGAGGTTTTGAGGAATGGAAAATTTAAAATCAAATCCAAATAGTCATTTGACAGCTAAAGAAAGAGAGTTTCTTTCTTTTCCAGCTAAAATTCTACTCAATAAGAACTTATTGAAAGGAGAAGTGTTAGATTTTGGATGTGGTTTTGGAAATGATGTAAAGCTATTGAAAGAAAAAGGGATAAATATTAACGGATATGATAAGCATTATTTTCCTGATTATCCGACAAAAAAGTATGATACAATTATTTGTTTTTATGTTTTGAACGTTTTGTTGCCAGAAGAACAAGCTACTGTATTGATGGAGCTTTCACAATTAATAAAACCAACGGGCAAAGTTTATATTGCCGTTCGTAGAGATATCAAGTATCCAGGATATAGGACGCATAAAATCCATCAAAAGAAAACCTATCAATGTAATGTGATTTTAAATTCAAAATCGATATTCAAAAATGAAAATTGTGAAATTTATGAATATCAACATTACAATCAATTACATCACAAAGAAAATGAAGATTGCGTTTTCTGTAATCCTGAGTCTGAAAGGGAATTAATTGTTGAATCAGCATCAGCTTATGCCATATATGATAAGTTTCCAGTAAATAAAGGTCACGCATTAATAATCCCTAAAAAACATACTTCTAATTATTTTGATTTAACTTTTAAGGCACAATCAGCTTGTATCTTTATGCTCAACAAAGTACAAGAAATTTTATCTGAAAAATTCAATCCCGACGGATTTAATGTTGGAATTAATGTTGGAGAAAAAGCAGGTCAAACAGTAAATCACGTTCATATTCATATAATTCCGCGCTATAATGGAGATGTTGAAGAACCAAGAGGTGGCGTTAGAGGTGTGATTCCTGATAAACAGAAATATTGATTATGAGAGATAATTTTGGAAATACAAAACCAGTACAAATTGATGCAAACGAATGGTGGTTTAATGGAAGAATTATTGTTAAACAAGATGATTGTCGACTACCAACTTGGATTTCTTTCAAAGATTCTAAAACTTCATTTGAAACAGACGTTCATAGTAATAAATCCGAAGCTATAAAGTTTGCTTTGGAGAATCCTTTTTTAACGCCTGATAATTTTCCTGCAGATTACATTGGGATGAACTAAAAAATAAAACAATATGAGAACATCAAATACGATTTCAGTTTCTTTTGACAAATCGGATTTTAAAGATTTATTAATCCTCGAAATGGTAAATCATATGAGAGAAAACTGGGAGGATAACCAGGTAATTGATTTATTTTTTGATTTGGATTTTAATTTTGTTGGAGCCAACAAAACACAAGCAGAAAGAGTAAAAGAGATAATTTCCAAGCACAAAATTGCACTAAAAAACTATCCTAAAAATCATCAATAAATTCTAAATTAGATTGATATTGTTTCTTTGAAATTCTTCCTTCCATCATTTCCAGCTTCCATAAAGACTTCGTGAAATCGAATAATTCAGTTTTTCCGTAAAAGAGGTTTTAAATTTCATAAAAAGCTTACCTAGACAATTAGAATACAAGTATTCGGAATAATCTTTTGGATTCGGAATTCCATATTTCCATCCGTCTAAATATTCTGATAAATCAGTTTCTTCCCATTTTCGTACACAATCTATCTATAATACTTTCCAAGCTTCTGGAAATCTTTCTAAATTTGTCATATTGTATATGGTTTAGAACCACAAATTTACAAAATATTTAAAGTTTAGCAATCAACTATTTAGACGGATTAGCCAATAGTAACAAGTTTGATTTATTATTAGGTTACTTCAGTTCATCAGCTATCAATCTGCTTTCTGTAGGTTTCGCCACTTTTATCAGTAAAGGTGGTAAAATGCGAATGGTTATAAATCATTTACTTTCTGAAAAAGACAAAGAAGCTATTAGCAAAGTTGAGGATGGAAGCCAAGAGGGATTAAAAGTCTTTGACTTAACTGATTCAAGTATTCTTCATCGGTATTTAGATGAATATGATGTTCATTTTTTTGAATGTTTAACCTATCTCATCCATCAAAAGAGAATTGAGATAAAAGTAATCAAGCCTAAAAAAGGAAAGGGAATCGCCCATTATAAATCAGGCGTTTTTGGTGACGGTCAAGATTATGTAGGATATAAAGCATCTTGCAATTTTACATTGTATGGATTGTCTGAAAATTTAGAAGAATTAGAAGCATTTTTAAGTTGGGAAAATGGCAGGTCAAACAAGCTTATAAAAAAGCAATTGAGACTTATGGATAATTATTTTGAAGAGAAAGATGAAGACGTTGATTATTTACCAGTTGATGAGATTGAGGTTGTATTAAAAGATAGATTTGGCAAGAAAGACATCAATGAATTATTGGTTCAAGAAGAACAACTATTAAAAAAGAAAGCGAGCTTAGTTTCTAACCCAAGACTAAAAACGACTATAAATAAACTGTTCAAAGATATTGAAGCAATTAGGAGAGCTCCAAAGTTTCCTTACGCAGAAGGACCGCGAGACTACCAAACAAAAGCTTATGAGAATTGGGTTGCCAATGGTTATAAAGGAATGTTTGCTATGGCAACAGGAACAGGGAAAACGTTGACTTCTTTAAATTGCTTATTAGAGGAATATAAAAAAACAGGAGTATATCGAGCAATAATTACCGTCCCAACAACTGCATTAGTTGAACAATGGAAAAAAGAATGTGCGAAATTTAACTTTCAAAATGTTATTACGGTTAGTTCCAAAGAAAATTGGGATAGTAATTTGTCTTTTTTTAATACAGCATCGAAGTTGATAGACACTTCTTACATTGTTATTGTGACATACGCTTCTTTGCCAAGAGCGAAGTTTCAAAGTTACTTCAAGCAACTACCTATTGATACAATCTTAATTGCTGATGAAACACACAATTTAGGTTCTAAAGGGATTTTAAAACTATTACCGACAATTCATCTTAAAAAAAGAATCGGTTTATCCGCTACTCCACATCGAAAATTTGATGAAGAAGGAAATCAAGCAATACAAAGTTTCTTTAACGATAAACCACCGTACATTGTTTCTTATTCCATGGAAGAAGCATTAAAAGTAGGTTGGTTATGTAAATATACCTATCATCCTCATTTGGTTAAGTTGACTGATGAAGAAATGAGAAAATACAGAGAGCTTTCTCTGCAATTATTAAGAATGGGATTGTTTGATAAAGAAACGGGAGCTTTTAGAAGTAAGCCTGAAATAGAGATGAAATTATTAGAAAGAAAACGAATCATTCATAAAGCAGCTAATAAATTAGGGGTATTTAAAACAATTTTAAAGAATGAATTTGATAAACGTAAAAATTTAAAATACACCTTAGTTTATGTTCCCGAAGGCGTTGAATCAAATTTTGATAAAGACGACTTTAGCTCTGAAACAGAAGAAGAAAGAAGATTGATAAATGAATATACAAGAGCTGTAAGCGAAACAGACGACTCAATTATGGTAAAACAATTTACCGCAAACTCATCTAATCGAGAAGTGATTTTAAAAGATTTTGAAAAGAGTCATATTCATGTATTAACTTCTATGAAATGTTTAGATGAAGGTGTTGATGTACCACGCTCAGAATTGGCAATTTTCTGTGCAAGTACAGGAAACCCAAGACAATTTATTCAAAGAAGAGGAAGAGTTTTGAGGTTACATAAGGACAAAACACATGCAACTATCCATGACTTGGTTGTAATTCCAGAAGTCACAGACGAAAATACTTTTGAAATGGAAAGGAATTTATTAAAAAAGGAATTGGAACGAGTGGTTGATTTTGCTAATCTGTCAATGAATAAAACAGACACATACGATACTTTTAAAAATATATTAGATTACTATAATCTAAACCTTAATGATTTATAATTGATAATTATGGCAAGAAAAGATGATATTTTACGAAGCTTTTTATCTCACGAGTTATTAGAGTCAAAGTATGAACTCAAAAGTGAGGAGCTCCCAAACACGGTAAGAGAAGCATTGCATTCAAATGATATAATTGTAAAAACAATTGCTTTGATAGTAGAAGGTTTAGATGGAGCCTCGCCTGTGACTGACCCAGTCCTTCGCAACCAAATCACTCAATTTTTAAACAACGAAGCGTTATGATTATTAAAAAAATACATATTGAAAATTATCTCTGCTATTATGATAATAACGTATTTGAATTATCAGAAGGTTTGAACATTGTTTTAGGTGAAAATGGAGAAGGAAAAACAAAATTTTTTGAAGCAATTGATTGGCTTTTTAATGGAAAAAACACGGAGTTAGATACATTAGTTTCTGCTAAAAAACTCGACGAAACAGAAATTGGTGATAGTTTCAGAGTAAGAGTTTCAATGACTGTAAATCAGTATGGAGAAAAGTATATTATTTCAAAATCATTTCTTGTTAAAAAAGAAAATTCAAACGAATGTTCAACTTCAAGTTTCTCAATTGAAGGTATAGAAGAAAATAATGCCGGAGAACGAATTCAAGTGGATGGTCAGAGTTTGTTAGATAGAATTTTCCCTTTTCAAATTAGAAGGTATTCAATGTTTAAAGGTGAAGCAGAGCTTAATATATTTGATAATGAAGAAGCTTTGGTTAATTTAATCAACTTATTTTCAGATGCTAAGCACTTTGAAAAGTATTCTGAAAAAGGACAGTTCTTAAAAGAAGCTGCTGAAAAGGCAGTAGAGCAATCCACAAGAAAAGATAAAAAAAATCAACAGGCATATAATCAATTGGATTTTGACATTAAAACTCTTCAAACAGAAAAGCAAAAATATCTTATTCATCTAAACTCAACAGAAGATGAAATAAAGAAAATTCAGGGAAATATTGAACAGGCCGAGAGCCACGTAAGTAATGCGGACGCCTTAGAAACAATTAATAAGAGAATTAAAAAGATTGAAGAAGATATTTCTAATTACTCGAATAAAATAGATGAAAATTACACGACTTCATTATTTGATGAAAAATGGGTTTTAGTAAAATTTGAAGATATATTTAAAGGATTTGCAGAAAAGATTTCTAATTATAGTTTAGAACGTAGAAAACTCCAATCTGAACATGACAAAGAAATAGGGATAAAAGAAGGAAAGAAAAAGGCAAGAGCTGAATTGTTAAACAGTGCAGTGCCATTACCAATTGGAGTTCCTTCTCAATCACACATGGAGGAGATGCTGAAAGATGAAATTTGCAAAGTTTGTAATCGTGAAGCTCCTAAAGGATCTGAATCTTATGAATTTATGGCAAAAAGATTAAATGATTATTTAGCGAGTTTGTCAGTTGAAGACGATGAAACTGAGGATGATGAGGTGCTTTTCAAGTATAATTATATCAATAGACTTGAAAACATGAAAATAAATCACGAAAGTAATTTGAAAAATTTACGTTCGATTGAAACTGATATCAAAGATTTATTTGAATTTAATGCTGCCCGTAAAAAGGATGTTGAAGACCTTAAAGAAAAATTAGAACAGGAAAAACTAGAGAGAGAAAAGCTTTTAGGTAATTCTAGCCTTGCTGAAGAAAAATTAGTTGATGTTTTAAAAAATTATAATGCTTGGCAAAGAGACTTAGCTAACCGCAATAAAGAACAAATAGACTATGATGCCGAGCTTAAAAGAATAGAAAAAGAGTTAACAGTTAAAGAAGAAGAAAAAGATAAGATAGATATGAATTCTGCTCATTCTTTTTTAATCAGCACAAGAAATATTTTAAGAGATATAGCAAGTATTTTTGATGAAACCTAAGAGAAAAAATTCGATGAATTTATCGATAAGTTACAAGTGAAATCAAACCACTTTTTTAAGATTATAAACATTGATGCATTTACGGGTACAATTGTGTTTGTCAAAAGAAAAAAAGGTTCTCGAATCGTGGTAGATGTTGAATTACAAGAAGATGGGAGAACATTCTTTAGACCAAATCAATCTTTAGAAACTTCTATGCATATTGCTATTTTATTTGCCATTTCTGAATTAGCATCAGAGACAAAAGAAGAAAGTTTTCCAATGATTTTTGATGCTCCAACTTCATCTTTCGGTGAAACTAAAACAGCACAATTCTTGAATCTAATTTATGAAACTGAAAATCAAAAAATACTTTTAATAAAAGATTTTCTGTACACAGACAAGGAATCGCAAACACTTTCAATAAAAAAGGAGTTTGAAAATGTAAGAAGAGACAAAGCTTTTTGGGTTAGACTAGAAAGACCTTTTGATTCTAATAATTTAAAAACTATTAACACAGAAGTAATTACATTATAAAATGAAGAACCTGTTTGAAAAATGGAAAACCAAAATTCCAAAATATAGTGAAGTTCATAAAGATTTATTCACTTCGCTTTCCCAAAAATATGGTGCTGAAGGAGAAAAGAAAATAAATTTAGGGAAACATTTTAGTACAAATTATGAATTGTATATGTATGCTTTTTTTCTTGGTTTGTACAACGATGAATTTTCTCCTATTCCTAATGAGCAAAAGAGGGTTGATTTCAGCCACCACATCCAACATTGGGGAAGTAAATCATCTCATTTAAGAAAGGATTTTACAAGTTTGCAAGAGAATATGTTCATTGCACTTGTTGCAAAAACTGATATAGATTTAATAGCATTAGAAAAAGGCGAGGTGGATGAAGAAGAAGTGGTTAAAATGCTTATCACTACCATGGAATCCTATACCAACGGCGGTTTAATTCTAATTAAAGAAAAATTAGAGGAAAATCCAAACTATTTTTTACAGCCTACATCCTTTTTGAATATGATTTTAGAAACAGAAAAAGTATAAATGCCGCCACACAAAAATACACACTTGCAAACCGCTCAAAGCCGCCCCGCTGACCAAGGTTTGCAAGAGAGTATTTTTTATCCTAACCCGACAATAATTAAAAACAAAAAACCTCCCTTTCTTCAAAAAATTAAGACTTATATCATTTACAGACAAAGACATATCGACAACGAAAAAGAAGCACTAGGCGGTAACATGCGTTTGGCGTCATGCGGGGTGCAGTGCTTAAATTCAAGTGCAGTTTTTCAAATCAACTTTAGTGCTGGGTTGACAGTTTTGTGCCCTGAAATCCCGCACGAACGCCAAGCGCCAAAACGTTGCCAGTAATTTAAAAAACACTCTCATATAAATGGATTCATTCACAAAAATATCTTGGTTAGATTTTCCGAAAATATACTATCAAAACATTCGAGAGGAAATAAACACAAAAGGAAAAGACTATATTTTAAAAGTTGATGAGAATGAATTTATTGATTATCTCATTGAAAAATACAGAATCGAACCTCTAAAAATACTTCTTGAATCCGAGTCTGTCTCGCAACCAACAAAATCACAGGTCAGAAGAAATAATATGTGGGGAGAAACTTATCTTGCCGACACTTTTATTTTTACAATAACATATAATTTTGAGGGGAAAGCAGACTTGTTTGCAGTAAAGCCAAATCCATTTACATATTCGACTTATGATATAAATGTTAATCAAGTTCAAAATACTGTAAGTTTTAAAATTCAAATTTTCAAACAAGACCCAAATGAGTTTGATAAGGCTAAATCTAATGCATATTCACAAGCTTTTACCAATTTAAACAAAGTCAATGACCACGTTCAGCAGTTTAATTCTTCTTATGAAAATACTGTTAAGTCAATATTTGAACAAGAGAAAAATAAATATCAACAAGAAAATGCCTTTTTCAAAGCAATAAATGTGAAAGTAAATGAAGACACGAAATCAATTTTCACTGCACCAACAATTAAGAAAAAAATCATAAAGCAACCTGTCGTAAAAAAGAACCAAGAACTAAGTTCAGTTCCGACAATGAGTCAAGAAATGTATGACGATGTTTTAAAAGTGATATATGACTCTGGAAAAAGTATGGAAAAGAAACCTGCACTTTATGAAGGAAAAGATGAAGAAGGTTTGAGAGACCAATTTTTATTTATCTTAGAAACAAGATATGATGGAACTACAGCCACAGGAGAAACATTTAATAGAGGTGGAAAAGCAGATATTATACTTAAATATGCATCAGATGGCTCTAACCTTTTCATTGCTGAATGTAAATTCTGGCACGGGAGTTCAGAGTTTTTAAAAGCAATATCACAATTATTTGACAGGTATTTAACTTGGCGTGATTCAAAAGTGGCAGTTATTTTGTTTGTTAAAAACAAAGATATTTCGAACGTTCTCAAAACAATTAAAAAGGATATAGTAAATCACAATTATTATTTGAAATATATTGGGGACAAAGGCAAATCATCCTTCAGTTATGAATTTCATCTACCTGGAGATAAAAATAAAAAAGTTCAATTGGAAGTAATGACTTTTCACTTTGACAAATAAAAAACTACTGGCAACACCGGTAGCTGATGCACAACCCAAATTTTTGCTCAAAATTCTAAATAAGCCAAGCCAATAGAAGCGATTTAAGCCATTTATTTCAGTTGGCAGTTTGGGTTACTGGCTAATTTTTTTAGATTTTTAAGTTGCTTAAATGGCAAGTATGCAAGCCTAAAATTAGGTTTAGATAAAAGCGTAGACTTTCCCTTTTTTTTGTAGCAATTTTCATCAGTTTTGCACAACTTTTTGGTGGTTTTTGTGCGTATTTAAGGAGTTTCTTCAGGTTAAAAGCCGTAGCTGCCATCAGCATACATTTATTGGCTTGTTAAATAGTTTGGCTGTGAATTTTTTCTTTCCTTGCATATATTAAATTACTGAATTACATTGAATTACACAAGAAAAAGAAAGATTTTTATTAATAATTTATTTCTGTATATTTGAGTTGTGCAACGGACACAATGTATAACCGCAATTACGGCGGATTCGACTGCGTCCGAATCCATTCGGAATTGCTAACGTCAGTGTTAAACCGAAAAATTTGCGTACTTTAACCCTTAAGTGACGGTTATACGAGACCTTTGTGTTTCAGACTAAAAAAACCACCGAACAAGTAAAAAAATATGACTAAAGAGATCAACAAAAATGAATTATTCAGATTAGCAGCAGTTCTTTATGCGGACAATAATTATGAGGTTTCTACTAAAGTTATTCACAGAAAAATACTTGATTCTGCTTTACTTGATTGTGATAATTCAGATTTATCAATACACGAAGTAATTGATTATATAGAAGAAAAATACTCTCTATTACTTAGCGAAGAAGAAATACTAAATATTATAAACAAATATCCAGATTCCTTTTTAGTAAATTATAAAAACAATTTAAAAACTATTTGCCTTTCGCAGAAAAGAAAACAACTATTAGAATCAAAAATAAAAGAGAACAACATAGATTATTTTATAACTGAGTTTTCAATTGAGCGTGAAAACAAAAAGCATATAGAAGAAACTCTATATGATTTTTTATATCATATGTTTAGCATAAATACTGCTAGCTTTCAAAAATTAATAGACAAAGAAAAAGATATTACAAATATTATTTCAATTCAAGACTCAAAATATAATGATGAACAAATTGAACTAATTAATGAGTTTTTGAATTGGGATAATCAAGCCAAAAACAAGGCAATATTCGACATTTCAAGCTACTCATTAGAATATTGTCTACTTACAAATAAAAAAGGATCATCAAATTTCAAACTTCAAAATCTAAAAAACAAGAAATTCTACTTAGATACTAACGTTATTTATAGGGGAATGGGGATTAATGGTTTGGACAGGCAGAAGAGAACATTAACTTTTCTTAAAAAATTTAACGAAGCTGGCGAGCAAATATTATTAACAAGAATTACCGATGAAGAATTTAGAAATAGTATAAGATTCTACATCGATAAGCTTCGTAAAATTGAAAATCCTAAAATAAGTTCTAAAGTATTTTTAGAGTTTCGTTCTCTAAAAGATATTCATTCATATTATCATAATTGGAGAAAGAACAAAACTAATCATAATTTGGAATTATTTGAAGCGTATGTTTTAAATGAATACAAATTATTTTTAGAAAGATTAGATATAAAAATTGACTACAAGACACCATATGACGAAGAAGACAAAGACATAAAAGAATATATAAACGACTTATATTCAAGCTTAAATAAATCTAAGCCAATAGACAAACCTACTTATTTTCAAAGCACTCTAAATGATGTAGAAAATATTTTGTGGGTTGAAAAAAAGCGAGAGGGAAAAGTTGAAAATATATTTGACACAGCCTACTTTTTCATTTCGTCAGATAATTTATTACGCAAATGGGATTTTTATCGTGGTTTTACAACTCCTATCGTTTTGTTACCTAGTCAATGGATGAGTATCCTTTTAAGGTATTTTGACAGAACAAAAGATGATTTTAAAAGTTTTGTTAGTTTTTTAAACCTTAGAAATAATGAGAAACTAATTGAAGGAGAAAAACTTAATCTTATTTTAGCAGGAATAAGCGAAATGACTTCTGATGTTGAGCAACAGAGGTATTTAGTTTCAAACCTTATTGAAAAAGATTTCAGTAAACTAATTAATATTAATTTCTCTGATGAAAAAATTATTGAGCAATCTAAACTTTATGCTAAAACAGAATTAGAAAAACAAGTTTCCCTACTTTCACAAAAAGTTGAAAACCTAGAAGAAGAAACGACACTAAAAGGTCAAAAAGTTGAAGCTGTAATCAAAACAGCAAAGAATAAAAAAGACATCAATATTGAACTTGAAAGTGAATTAAAAAAAGAGAAAGAAATCAATAAAAATTTAAAGGAAGAAAATTTAAAACTAAATATTTCAAAAGGTATTGCAAAGTGGCGAAGAGTTTTATGGTTGTATATTCCTTTATCTTTGATTTTAGTTTTAATCTATTTTCTTACAATCTTTTTTGAAGATTCCATTATAAATATCGGTAAAAAAGCAATTAAAAGTATTGATAGTCAAGAAAGTGATTCTATGAAGGTATTTTTAAATACCTTGTTTTACTTACCACTTGCAGGTTGTGGCTGGATGATTTGGCAAAGTATTAATAAATTTAATATCGAAAAAGTCAATAATAAAAAGAAGGAACTTAGAGAAAAGTACGAAAACACAACAACGTATATAAAAAATAGCGGTTTAAGTGATAAAACGAAAGTATAAAAATAAAACAAAGGTCTGTGCTAAACCGAAAGGTTCGTGAGTAAAAACCCGCTACTACTCATACACGAGATCGTTGTGCTTAATGTGACAAAACCTATGGAAAAGGAAAGATACTATACAGAAAATGAAGGTCCAATTGCTGAAATTGAAATGTTAGCTCTTCAAAAAGCTGTTGAATTAAGTAAAGAAATTGAAGATATTCAACAAATTACAATTTTAATTCATACAAAGAGGAATACAGGTTATATAGAAAGAACTATTGGAGAAAAATATTTAAAAGGTTTATTCAACGGAACTGTATCTGCTTACTCAAATGGACCGAAATTAAAGATTGAAACTTTACGTACTTATGACAAAGTTTACGGCTGGCAGAAAAAGAATAGTATCCTTCTTGCCTTTGGACTCGACTCAAAAGAGTTATTTAAGTACGACGATGACCCAAGTATAAAAGCAATGGTTGCTCATCAATGGATGAAAACTGGAGTTACTGAATGGGCAAAAGCTTGGAATGCAACTGAATTAATTTCTAACCAAAAAGCCGAACCAACTGACTTGCCAGATTTGATAGTTCAGGAAGCTTTTAATGAACTTAGTAAAGTCATAAACCCAAGTACAGGAATTACTCATCATATGGATAATTATAGATGCAAAACTTACTTAAGAGCTCTGAACAAATATAATTACGAATTAAACCCAGTTAAGGTAAAATCATATTTGATTAAAAATTTGAACTGGGACAATAGACACGCAGAAGACGTAATAAAACTAATAGACAAACTAAACTCAGGAAGTTTTTTCAAAGGAGGAGAAAAAACAGGTCTTCAAAATCACATTAAAAGATGGAAATCAAAAATAAAACACTAAGCACAACATTGGTAGCTGATGCACAAACCTATTTTTGCTCAAAATTCTAAATAAGCCAAGCTAATAGAAGCGATTTAAGCCGTTTATTTCAGTTGGCAGTTTGGGTTACTGGCTAATTTTTTAGATTTTTAAGTTGCTTAAATAGCAAGTATGCAAGCCTAAAATTAGGTGTAGATAAAAGCGTAGGCTTTCTCTTGTTTTTGTTGCAATTTTCATCAGTTTTGCACAACTTTTTGGTGGCTTTTGTGCGTATTTAAGGAGTTTCTTCAGGTTAAAAGCTGTAGCTGCCATCAGCATACATTTATTGGCTTGTTGGATGCCCCTGGTATTTACTTTAAGCATGCCTAAAAAGATGATGAGCGTTCCAAAGACTGGTTCTACCTTTGTGATAGATTATTTACTATTTTTCAGTGATGCTTTGTAAGCATTGATTGTCTTTTTGTAGAGAAATTGTAAATCTAGCGCAACTTGTAGTTTACGATAAAAATTTTCTTCAGGAACTAAATCTTCCAAGCTGACTTGGTAAAATAGTTTGGGTGTAAATTTTTTCTTCCCTTGCATATATAAATTTATTGAATTACTATGAATTACATAAGAAAAAGGAAAGTTTTTATAAATAATTTATTTCTGTATATTTGAGTTGTGCAACGGACACATAGTATAAACACAATAGCGGCTTAAGTGCGTAACCCAAAGTTATGATTTTCAAAGTCGCCACCGCAAAATTCATTTACTTTTCTTAAATTTAGCAAATGAAATTCTGCGGTGGCTCACGTTCTCACTAAAGCCGAAAATTAAGTGCTTCGAGTTCCGCTACTGCGTTTATACCAACCGATGCGCTGCCATCCCTACGGGCTGTCAGCGTATCGTTCCCGCGGCTACGCCGCTGATGCGCACGCGCCCTTCGGGACGCGCCCGCATCAGCGACAAAATTCAATTTCTCTCACGATTTTTCACTACCTTGCGGTAGCAAAAAATCCCTCGGAAACTGAATTTAGCCGCGGGAACGTTAGGCACAAGGTTACACCAGCCGCACGAAAGGCACATTTGTTTTTTTGCCAACGCAAAGCCCACCACATAAAAAACAAAAGAACCTTTTTGCAAACGCTCGACCGAAAAATAAACATTGTTAAAAACCGAAAAAAACTAACTAAAAACAACAGAAAACTTATGGAAAAACACTGTTTAGAAATTATCCGAACAAAAAGACGCAAACTTGATTACTCACAAGAATACATAGCTGAAAAATTAGGAATAAGCCAAAGAGCATATTCGGACATTGAAAACGGCAAAATAGATTTAAGGAATAAAACACGGCTAAAATTAGCCAAAGTACTTGACCTAAACCCCGAAGACATATGTCCTATTGCTAATTCTTGTAGTACTATCCATAAAGTAAAAAACGAAGAACTCATCAACCTCTTAATTCAAAATAATGTAGAAATCCCAGACCATTTATTGTAGATTTTAGTAGTTCCAGATACATTTTAGAAGTTTTTCGTATAATTTAGAAGCTTTACTTCTTGGATTTTTCCTTTCTTTCCTTTTAACTTTGAAACAGTTAATCAGAATACAAAAAATGCCTAAACTATTATTATACCTGCTATTTACTCTTTTTCCATTAATTTCATTCTCTCAAATAAAAATAACAGGACAAATTCTTGATACGAACAACAACCCTATCGAATTTGCAACAGTTACCTTACTCTCGCTGGAAAATGAAATCGTTAAAGGAGAGTTGAGCAATGAAACAGGTAATTTTATTGTTGAATTAAACATAGGTGGGCATTACCAAATTCAAATATCCTATTTGCAAAACATTCTTTTCGAGAAAGAAATAATAGTAACTGAAAACATGGATTGTGGTGTGATTAAGGTCGAAAACTATATTTTATTAGATGGAATAGAAATTACAGCCTATAACCAACCAAAAATCGTGAAAGAAATCGGCAAATATGTTGTGAGTAATATAGCTTCTTCTCCTTTGTCCAAAAACAGAACTACCTTCGATTTTTTAGGAACTATTCCGTTTGTAAACAACAATCCAGACGGTAATTCCATTACAATAAAAAACAGAAAAGAGGCCAAAATTTTGATTAACGGAAGGGAAGTCGGCGATAAAGAAATCGCCTTAAACATTCTAAAATCAACCCCTGCCGAGGACATAAAGAAAATCGAAATTATCACAAGTCCGAGTAGCAAATACAGTGCCGCCACTCAAAATGGAATTCTGAACGTGGTAATTAAAAAGAACAATGAGGGGTTAAAAGGGGCTGTATCATCGAGCATGACTCAGTCTTATTACAATTCACAAAATGCCAATGCTAACCTCACTTATTCCAAAAACAATTGGTTTATCTCAACGGGTATTGGTGTCAATAACTATCGTTTTAAATCAAAACAAAATTCCATATACAAAGATTATATCAACCAGCAACAAACACACATTGAATTTGATAATAACCTTAAAAATAAAACAATAAGACCCTTTGTCAACATCCATTACGATTTAACATCCAAGCAAAGTATCGGGGTTCAGTTCAATTCGTCATTTAGGAATAACTCAACTACCAATACATCCCAAAATGAATACACTTCACTAGCCAATAATAGTGTCGATTCCCTAAACCAATCAACCATAAAAAGCAGGAATCCCAAGTTTAAAAACCTCTTTCTCAACGCAAATTATTCTCTAAAAACCGATACCATTGGGAGTGAATTTGAGTTGAATTTATACCGTTTTGCACAAGACATTAACACCCGAATCACTAATGTTTTTCAATGGAACAATGGGTCGCAATCTATTTTGCAACAACCCGATGTGGATATGGAATTTTACAACGTTGTAGCCGATTATACTCAAAACTTTAAAAACGAAGATGTGTTGAAATTTGGAGTAAATTATAGTAACGGTCAAACAAACAACCACTTTTTTCACGGAAATTACGATGGTGTAGAGTACGTGTCTGACACTTTGAGAAGTAACGATTTTAAATATAACGACAACACTTTTGCGGCTTACCTGATGTATCAAAAATTGTTGGGAGATAATTGGGAAATGGAATTGGGTTTAAGATGGGAGAATTATCAAGGCGAGGGCGTATATGAAAACACTTCTGTTGAACAGAAAAACAATTACCTGTTTCCTGCAGTTTCAGTACTTTTTTATGCCAATGATAACAACGAATTCTCTTTAGATTATCGCTCTTCCATTATTAGACCTTCTTATTCCAACTTTAACCCTAATATTTACTACACTTCTGCCAATTCGTACAAAAGAAATAACCCTAACCTTTTGCCCATTTTAAGCCACTCCGTTGTTTTCAATTATAATTTTTTGAAGCATTATAGTATTGATATAGAATACGATTATGCAAAAAATACCTTCAATGAATTTGACATAGTTCAACCCAATGGTTTAATCGAAACAATTACAGATAATTACGGAAAAGGATATGAATTGTATTTCGGTTTTACTTATAACAAACATTTTTTTAATAACAGATGGAATTTAACGGCTTCACTCTTTTTTACGTATGATAAAAGCGACGGTATTTACAACGGAATTGATTTAGGGTTTGATAATACCGAATGGGGATTAGGGCTGAAAAATTTTGTCTATTTAAACAAAACAAAGGATGCCATACTCAATTTGAGTTATGGGTACGGAAGTGCCAACAGAAGCATTTTAGGAGAAATGAACGCCATACATTCCTTAACATTTGAATTGAGCAAAACCTATAAAAATTTCAATTTCACATTAGGGGCTTACGATTTACTACGTCCTACATTAGAATTAAGGGAAGAAAGAATAGAATACAGTTTTTACAAAAGGCAAGAGTACTTCAAGACCGCATACTTAAGAGTAAGTTACTTCTTTGGTAACAGAAATGTAAAATCTATTAGTAATAAACAAGGTAAAATGAGTAATCGAGTAGAATAAACTAAGATTGTTATATACGAG
This sequence comes from Weeksellaceae bacterium, assembly GCA_048268105.1. Lineage (GTDB taxonomy): Bacteria > Bacteroidota > Bacteroidia > Flavobacteriales > Weeksellaceae > Profundicola. Next base: position 7,614 of record JBLWWH010000029.1, on the reverse strand, counting down.
GCGGAGTCCGAAAAGCCCTAACAGAGTAGGAATAATCCATTAAAAATAGAACGATATGGATACAACAAATAAATTTCGACAATTTGTTTCCGGTATAGAGAAAAAGAAACTATCTGGAAACCAAGAATCATTGGTTTTAACAAACTCAATGGAACTGATCTCTGGAACAGGAGGCACTAATAGGTCTTGTTCCAATACCGTTACTTCTTGTGACGGATCGCAAAATAGAAACTGCACCAACTATAATGACAGTGGGTGTACGGGAACATCAAATCGTGGTTGGGGAGGTTGCTCTAATACACAAACCTTACAACCAGCCAACCCTTAAATTTCAAATCTCAGTATATAACAATCTTTTTTTAATCTAAAAACAATGAAAACAAATAATAAATTTTTAAAATTCGTTAAAAGTATAGAATCTAAAAACCTTGATGGCAATAAGGAATCTATTTTGCTTTCAAATAATATTGACCAAAGTATGGGAGGAACAATTAATCGTATATGTTCAAATTCGGCATCTTCATGTGATGGTTCAATTAACAGAAGAACTTGTACTAATACTTCAACCTGCACGGATTCATCCAATAGGCGTACTTGCATGCCTCAAAAACTTGAACCTGCATTTTAATACTTTAGGATATGAAAGCAAATCAAAAACTAATTGACTTTATCTCAAAAATAGAGGGCAAACTATTAAAAGATAGTTCTGAAACGATTATACTATCCAATCAATTAGAAAATTCTATTTTCGGAGGCAAAAACAGAGGTTGTTCTAATGCTGACGATGGTTGCAATAAGTCTAAAAACAGAAATTGTACAAACTACAATAAAAAAGGATGTACAGATTCCACAAACAAAGGAACTTGCTCCAATACAAAACCAGTATAATTAAACCACAATCTATGAAAGCAGAGCAAAAGTTTCAAGCATTTATTTTCAAAATTGAAAATAAATTGCTAATCGAAGGTCAAGAATCAAAAATATTGAGAGGAATTTCTTCCCTGAACTCGATTAGTGGCGGTGTTGGTCCATCTAATACCAGATGTTTAAACGCACAATATGATTCTTGTCGAACTAATCCTAGATGTACAAATTTGAGTGAAACAGCATGTGCGGGAAGTACAAATACCCCAAGATGTAACATAATTATTAAACCAGTAAATTAAACTACAATGGATAAACTTAAATTCAGTCAATACAATTCCTTGTTAAAAATAACATCCAACTCTTCTGTTATTTATAACTCAAAAGAGGATAAGTGCTTGATAATTCAGCAGGAAATGAACGATATATTAAGTTTTAATCCTGATGAAATAAAAGATTACAACCCTACTCTTTTCAATGATTTGAAAAGTATTGGGGCACTCGTGCCCATAGACATAAATCAGTTACAAGAAGTTATCAATTTAAGTAAAACTGTCGATAATAATGAGAGTGAATTTACTTTGATAATTAACCCAACAATGAATTGTAACTTTAAATGTTGGTACTGTTATGAATCACATATATTGGGGTCTCAATTATCGCAAAATACCCTTAAAAAAGTATTTAGGCTTATTGATAATATTTTAGAACAGAAAAAAGAACTAAAGACTTTTGTTCTTTCATTCTTTGGAGGAGAACCATTGATGTACTACAAAAAAACTTCAATGCAAATAATTGACTATATTAGGTCAAAATATGCCCTATATCCTCAAATTAACTTTTCAATAAATTTCACTTCTAATGGATACTTAGTTAATGACCTCATATTGAATCATTTAGTGGATGGCACGGAATCTAATCATTTTCAGATTACTTTGGATGGTGGAGAGGAATATCACAACAAAGTAAGGGATTCAGGAAAAAAAGAAGGCTCATATTCTAAAATATTGGATGCCATAAAGTTACTTATCAAAAATAATATCCAAGTATTATTGAGAATTAACTATACCGCTGAAAATATAGATTCCGTTGCGGGAATTGAAAAAGATATTAGAGATATTCCTATAGCAGATAGAGAAAACCTGACTATCGGTATGTTCAGAGTATGGCAAGATGATAAAGGAGTTGATATTAAGGAAAAAGTAGATAGTACTAAACTATTATTCTCAGAAAGCAATTTTAGAATCGACATTAATGAAACTATTTTAGATAACCTTAAAAATCCCTGTTATGCAGACAAAAAGAACGAACTACTAGTAAACTTTAACGGTGATATATACAAATGCACCGCTAGAGATTTTAATCAAGAAAATAAATACGGTACGTTAAATGACAATGGAGAGGTCGATTGGATAGATGATAAATTAAGTGAATGGGAAAACATTAAAATACAGTCGAAAGCCTGTCAAAGTTGTAGAATCCTCCCATTATGCGGAGGAGGATGCCATCAAGTTAATTTGGAAACCAAAGGATTAGATACTTGTCAAATGGGGTATAACGATGATGACAAAGACAACGTAATTATGATGAGATTATCTGAATACTTTGTAAATGAAGAAGTCTAAAATGATAAAATTTAGAAACCAATTAGCAGGCAATGATTGTGGTATTGCGTGTCTTCAAATGATATGCCAATTTTATGGGAAAAATTATGACACCAAAACAATTCTAAACTACTGTGAAGTTTCTAAATTAGGTATCTCAATTAAGGATATTAGACAGTTTTTAGAGTTAGTTGGAATAGATTCAGTATCAGCTACTATATCCCTACAAGATACCGAAGAAATGCCTCTTCCCGCAATATTATATTACAAGAAGGGACATTATGTAATTTTAGAAAAAATCAAAAAAGTAAAAAACGAATATGTTTATTACGTTATAGACCCCAGTTTCGGCAAAATTAGACTTAATGAAGAAGAACTTAGCCAAAAGTGGTTAAGCGGAAATACCGGAATAGTTATAGTTCTCAACCCTTCAAACGATTTTAGTAAAAAAAACATTAACGCAGTCCCAAAGGAAAAAAATAATGCAATACTTAATAATGTAAAAAAAATACTTCGAGAAAGAAAAACTCGATTAGTTCTTATTTTTCTACTTACAATGTTAGCTCTTATTACAAATTGGGGAATGCCACTACTCCTAAAAGAGAACATAGACAAAGGTATTCTTGATAAAAATATACAATTAGTATGGGCAATTCTAATCGGGCAATTCATATTCATAATAAGTAATATCGTAGCAACCAGTTTTTCCGATATTTTAACCACCAAAATAAGTTTAGATATAAATATTGATCTGAATAAATCGTATTTCACAAAAATATTGAATCTCCCAATCAGCTATTTTGAGAAAAAGTTCAAATCTGATTTAATAGAAGGGCTTAATGACCAAAATAGAATTAACAATTTCGTTTCAAGAAATATCATAGATATTATTATTACCCTCTTGAATCTTGTCGTTTTTTCTGCACTGTTAATTTCATACAACTACCAAATTTTTTTATTTTTCATCGTATTTAGTGTTTCCTCAATAATTGTAACGTTATTGTTTTTAAAGAAAAAGAGAATCATAGATTATTCTTTGTTTACGACCGAATCAGAGAACAGGAATAATATTTATGAACTCATAATGGGTATTACCGAAATTAAGGTAAACAGTGCAGAAAACAGCAGAATAAACAAATGGAAGGAATCTGAAAGTAAATTAAAAAAACTAAAAGTAAAGGATTCTTTTGTAAATTTTTATATGCTTAACAGCAATAATTTTATCTCAAAATTCCGAGATATTTTTCTTATTGGTTTATGTTCTTTCTACGTAATTGAAGATAGTATGACATTGGGAACTATGATGATGATTAGCTATGTGTTGGGTCAATTAGCTGCTCCAATTGATGACATCATAGATTTTTCGCAAACCCTTCAAAGACTTAACCTGTCATTTGATAGGTTATCGGGAGTATACAATAAACCTGAAGAAATAGAAAAAAATAAAGAATATTTTACTGTTTCGGAAAATATAAGTAATATTTCACTTTCAAATATTAGGTTTAAGTATTTTTCAAATAGTGAAGATTATATCTTAAATAATATCGACTTAAAAATTCCTACGAACAAAACAACAGCTATTGTTGGCTCAAGTGGTAGTGGTAAATCTACACTGATGAAGTTAATATTAGGTTTTTATTTTCCCACTCAAGGGGTTTTAAAAATAGGAGAGCATAAAATACAAGACGTTAATTTAAAAGAGTGGAGAAAAAAATGTGGAGTTATTATGCAAGAAGGTTACATTTTTAGCGGTACAATAGCAGAAAATATAACTTTTTCCGATGTTACTCCCAACCCTGAACGACTGGAATATTCAATACAAATGGCAGAACTTAAATCTACAATAGACAAACTACCTATGAGACTAAACACTCAAATTGGAGAGTCAGGAATTTCGCTAAGCGGAGGAGAAAAACAAAGATTATACATTGCTCGTGCTATATATAAAAACCCTGATTTCGTGTTTTTTGATGAAGCGACTTCTTCGATGGATACCATAACGGAAAAAAACATAATGAACAATTTTAGAACATTTTTAAAAAATAAAACAGCCGTTATAATAGCTCATAGATTAAGTACGGTTAAAAATGCAGAAAAGATTATTGTAATGAAAAACGGAGAGGTTGCAGAACAAGGAACACACTCCCAATTATTAGAAATCAAGGGAGAATATTATTCTTTGGTAGAAAATCAATTAGAATTAGAAGTTTCACAACATTAGGTCGTCGATTATCCCGCAAGCACATTGTTTTTTTCCAACCACATCACCCCATCCTAAAAAAACAAAAGAGCTTGCTCGTTTAGTCTTTTAAAAGAAATAACAGCTGAATCACCAAACAGAACGCAGGAAACCCTGTGCCAACAATAGTAGCTGATGCACAACCCTAATTTTTGCTCAAAATTCTAAATAAGCCAAGCCAATAGAAGAGATTTAAGCCATTTATTTCAGTTGGCAGTTTGGGTTACTTGCTAATTTTCAGATTTTTAAGTTGCTTAAATGGCAAGTTTGCAAGCCTAAAATTAGGTGTAGATAAAAGCGTAAGCTTTCCCTTGTTTTTGTAGCAATTTTCATCAGTTTTGCACAACTTTTTGGTTATTTGTGAGCGTATTTAAGGAGTTTCTTCAGGTTAAAAGCCGTAGCTACCATCAGCATACATTTATTGGCTTGTTGGATGCCTCTTGTGTTTACTTTACGCATGCCTAAAAAGTTGATGAGCGTTCGGTGTGAATTTTTTCTTTCCTTGCATATATAAACTTATTGAATTACAGTGAATTACACAAGAAAAAGGAAGATTTTTATTAATAATATATTTCTGTATATTTGAGTTGTGCAACAAGCACAATGTATAACCGCAATTACGGCGGATTCGACTACGTCCGAATCCACTCGGAATTGCTAACGTCAGTTCTTAACTTTAATCCCGTAACTGACGGTTATACAAACTCGTTGTGCGTAATGCAAAAAAAAACTCTGCATTTCATTGAAATTATTGCTGAACTGACAATAGAAATGTCAATATGGCGCAAAACTTATAGGATTTAACTGATTTTGTCATAAATAAAGCAATGGAACGATTTGTGATTTCTACAATCATCGGATTGAGTGTTGGGACAAGACTGGTAGGTACGTTTTATGCAAAGTGCACATTAGTTTTCCACACGCAGACTTCGGCTGACGTGTGAAGAGAGATTCCAATCTCGCAAATCTTCATCAATGTTATTAGAAGTTGCATTGAGAGGACTGTGAGTTGAACTGTCTTAGTTTCTATTTCTGCCGATACTATCATAAATGGTGGTGTTAGTAAAGATACGAACTTTATTCTATCAATGAGTGGCGTTGCCTATAGCGAAAGTGAAAAGCAACTTCAGGATTGTATCTACCGATAAGTAAGCCACGACCAACCTCAATCCTTTTTTTATAACTAACAGTAGAATATGAATGAAGAATGGCTGAAATTTAAAAAGTATCCTCATATTGGAAAACCGCTAACCAACAAAAAGGACAAAAAGTGGTTAAAAAATTACGTAAATAACCCTGAGAATATAGCCAACCATAAGTTCGTACCTCTTTTACATAGAACTTTAAGTCAAAGAAAATACAGACCACTTGAAAATGCACCAAAAAACATTAGTGGTAAAAGGAAAAGAACGGTAAGTGATAAAAAAGAACGCCACATATACTTTCCCTCACATTTAGATTCAATTATTTATAGCTACTACAGTCATCTTCTTACAAAAGCTTATGAAGATTATTTGAAAGATAAACCATATGGTTCTGTCGCTGTTGCTTACAGAAAGATACCAATCGGTAATGGTAAAAGCGGGAATAAATCGAATATCGAGTTTGCGTTTGAGGCATTTGAATTTATAGAGAATAACAAACATAGGAAGCTATCTATAATAGTGGCTGATGTAACTTCATTTTTTGACAATTTAGACCATCGGATTTTACATAGTCAATGGAAACGTGTATTGAACACTAACAATCTACCAAATGACCATTATACAATATTCAAAAATTTGGTAGACAACAAATATGTAAATGAGAACGAATTATTTAAAAGATTTCAACATAAACTAATAATAGAAAGGTTCTTGCCTAATGACACCTCACAAAAGGTTCTTAAGCGCAAAAAAGTGAGTAAAATCTACAATATGCGACACGAAAATGTAGTCGCTTTTTGTGATAAGGATGAGTTTTTCGAAGAAGCGACAGACTTAATTAGAACGGATAAACCATACAAAAAAGATATTCGTCAAAAACTCAACAAAAAAGAAAAGAAAGGAATTCCTCAAGGCACGCCAATTAGTGCAACTCTCGCAAATATTTATATGTTAGATTTTGATGAGAGAGTTCATTCAGAAACAACATCAAAGAACGCTTATTACCAAAGATATAGTGATGATTTAATAATCATTTGCGACCAAGAGGATGAAAAATATTTTTATGACCTAATCCATAAAGAAATTGAAGTAGAAGCAAATCTTGACATTCAACCCAAAAAAACCAATACTTACAGATACGAGCTTAACGAAAACTCTGAATTTAACGGAGGTTTAATACAAAATGAAACTTTAAACCCAAATAAACAATTAGAATATTTAGGGTTTATGTATGATGGCTCAAAAATCAGAGTAAAAACAGCAGGTTTTTCGAAGTTTTATAGAACAATGAAAAGGTCATTTAGACGTGGAGCACATTTTGCGAAAAAAGCACATTTTCCATCTGACTCACTTTTTGAAACACGATTATATAAAAGATTTACTTATTTAGGCTCTCAAAGACGTATGAAATGGTTACCAGATGAAAATAGTCCAACTGGATATAGTCCATCTAAACAATTCGATTGGGGAAATTTCATCAGTTATCTGAATAAGGCGAATCACGTTATGAAAGAGATAAATAAAGACGACACAATAAGTCGACAATACAGAAAAGTTTGGAACAAATTTCACGATGTGAAAAAAGCAACCTACGAAGAAATACTGAGCGATAAAAAATAAAGCACTACGCACAACAACGGTAGCTGATGCACAACCCAAATTTTTGCTCAAAATTCTAAATAAGTCAAGCCAATAGAAGCGATTTAAGCCATTTATTTCAGTTGGCAGTTTGGGTTACTGGCTAATTTTTTTAGATTTTTAA
>JBLWWH010000028.1:0-30534 GCA_048268105.1 Weeksellaceae bacterium | reverse complement strand
CAGGTTGAGTGAATTTTTCCTTAGAAAAATTTGTATCGAAACCTCGACAGAAGGGAGGTTAACCTACTTTTCAATTTTTTTTTTTCTCTTTTCTTTTGTCTTAGTCTTCGATACAATTTTGTTTCACAAAATCGCTCAGACTGACAAGAGGATTTTCGTGATTAACATTTAAACTAATTAAACAATTTTAAACTACCTCAATTAAATTCGTTATCACCAATAAAAAAAGCCACCTCGCAAGAGGTGGCTTTATATTTAGATAAGAATTAATTCTTATTTCTTCATCAATTTAGATGTAGTAACATTTCCTTGAGCATCTGTTGCTTGGATAATGTACTGTCCTGGTGCTAAACCGTCTAAGTTGATTTGGTTGTTAACTACTTTCGTAGACATTTCAACTTTTCCAGACATTCCAATCACTTGAACACTAACTGCGTCAGTTCCTTCAATTCTAACTTGAGCAACTGCTGGGTTAGGGTAAAGGCTCATAGATTTAGCTGGCATAGCATTAAACGTTGGTAAGTAAAAAGGACCAATCCATTCTGAAGTATCAGCACCACAATCCATTCTTACATAGATATCATATTCAATAGTAGGAGCTAAATCAGTACGTGTAAAAGGGAACATAACATCATTATTGCCATGTATATTTGGACCTGCATTAACTTCAGGACCTGCATCACCATGCATTACTGCAAAAATATCATAATTTGCACTTAAGTCATCAGCTGTAATTGTAGCAGAAGTATCACTAGTTCTTGTAACAACAACATTCATTGGTGCAACACAAGCAGGAGAATAAACAGGCAAATGGAACGGACCTACCCATTCTGAAGTATTAGCACCACAATCTATTCTTACGTAAATATCATATTCAATAGTAGGAGCTAAATCAGTACGAGAAAAAGGGAACATAATATCATTATTGCCATGTATATTTGGACCTGCATTAACTTCAGGACCTGCATCACCATGCATTACTGCAAAAATATCATAATTTGCACTTAAATCATCTGCAGTAATTGTAGCAGAAGTATCACTAGTTCTTGTAACAACAACATTCATTGGAGTATAACAAGGAGCAATGTATACAGGAGCATTATATGGTCCAACCCAATCAGAAACTTGACTATCGCTACATTGTGTTCTAAGGTAAACATCATAAGCAACATTAGCTGCTAAATCCGTTCTTGTATAAGGTGTGCTAAAATCTACATCATTATCACCATATACATTAGGACCTGTGAAAACATCAGATGGACCTGCTGTACCTTCAGCTACTACATATACATCATAAATTCCAGGATCTGCTGTTACAGTAGCTTCTGTGTCACTGGTTCTAGTAATAGAAATGTTAGCAGGAGCAGAACATGATGCGTTATATTGTTCAACAATAAAAGGACCTACCCAAGCCGAAGTTTCACCTGAACATTGTGATCTCACCCAAATGTGGTATCCAAACTGAGCCCTTAAGATATTTGATGTATAAGGGAATGTTAAATCGTTTAATCCATGATTAGGTCCGGTAGTCGCCGATGGAGTATTAGCTCCAGGTACATTGATATAAATATCATATAAACTTCCTCCATCTGCATCAATAATAGCAGTAGAGTCGCTTATCCTTTGAATTTGCACGTTAGTTGGTGCTCCGCATGCAGCAGTTTCAGCTTGCATACTTACGCCTGCAAAAAGAAATGCAAGCATAGAAAATAAATAATTCTTCATAGTTTTGGTGTTTTTTTAGTTAATACACAAATATACGAAAATTCTTATACAAAACTAAAATTAACATTTATTTTATAATTCTAAAAAATCTTTAAAATACTTCACATTGTTATGTAAGCTAAAGTTTTTCTCAATAAAATTTCTACCGGAATTTACTTTTCCATCATAGGTTTTTTGATTTAAATTCAAAATTTCCAGAATATTAGGAACGAATTCATTATGATCTAATTTTTCATTGATTAAGTAGGTGAAATCGGGATGTGTAATATATTCAACATCGTCATTGTTGGTTACAATGGGAATGGTGCCGCAAGCAATGGCTTCTAGCAAACTTTTGGAAGGGTAGTTAGAATATTTTTGTACACTGAAAAATACTTTGCTTTTTTGCAAAATTTCTTGTGGGTGAGAGGTTTCATATACTTTGAGTTTATTTTTAAAAATAGTACAATTTAAATAGGCTTCTAGTTCTTTTTTTAATGTGCCTCTACCAACCATTTGTATTTCTACATCATCAAATCCGGCTGCTTCAATTTTTGGAATAGCTAATTTCATCTGTTCCAAAAATTCTATAGGTTGTTTCATAAATTCAAATCTCCCGAGAAATACAATATTATTCTTTCGTTCAGAAAAATGGCCTGTGGGATATTTAGTTAGATCTACAAAACTACCAGGAGTAAGAAAAATTTGTGATTTTTTAAACCATAACAATTTTCTTAATTTTTTATACAAGGCCGGGTTGAGGATATCGATACGATTCGAAAGTAACATGGCCGTCAAAACAGCGCTTCTTCCTTTCCAATTTAATTGACCTAAATTAGTCATGGGATAGGTATAATAAACTTTATATTTTTGGGTAGGAGGAAGGAGCGGATGAGCTAAAATATAATGTATTATTTCAGGTTGAATTTGGGCGATGAATTTTTTAACATTCTGTCGATAGGTTTTGAAAGAATTGATATCATCTTGATAAATGTGTAAATTCTCATCATAGTTTAAAATCTCCGCAATTTCGCTGTATAAAGGCAGTCGATCATATAAACGTTTATTCAATAAGACATGAATATTCCAATAACCCAATTTAAATAATTGTAGCAAAATGGAGAGTATGCGCTTGTCTGCGCCTCCAATATCTCGATGCCTTATGATCACCAAAATTTTTTTCATTTTACCCGGCTAAATATGTAAATGCAGTTCAGTAGCTATTTTAGTTTAGAAAGTTGATCTTCATAAAATGTATGCAACAATTTCCAAATTTCTTGTCTTTCATAATTCTGTGTGATTGCTTGACGGGCGTTTTGTTGTAATTGTTGATAATAAGATGTTTCATCTATGAGTTTATTCATAGCTAAATATAGTGATTTTGTATCTTTTACCGGGATGATAATACCGTTTTTTTGATTTTCTACAATTTCGTTACAACCATTAATGTCAGATACTATCGCTGGAAGTCCCATAGCTCCTGCTTGCATCACAACATTAGGGAAGCCTTCTCTATAGCTTGGAAATGTTGGTACATCACTAATTGCTAAGTAGGGGCGAACATCTTTTTGCCAACCTGTTTGTATAATTTGAGGATTAGACTCTATTTCTTTGATCGTTGCTGGAGGAAGTGGATCTAACTCATGTTCGAAACTACCTACCAAAATTAACTTGGTCTTAGGATTATCCAAATTTTTGAAAGCTTGAACAAGTTCTACAATTCCCTTGTCTTTTACAATTCTTCCGACAAAGATATAGACAAAATCATTTGCATTAATTTGCAATGATTTTCTAAGATTATTTTTAAAATCCTCATCATATAATTTTGGATCAAAATAGCTGGTGTCAATTCCATTAGAGCTACCTTTTCCAATTACTTCTAATTTGTTTTCACGACAAAAACCTTCTTTTAAAATAATTTCTTTTAATCCTTCTGAATTGGGTAAAACTTTAGTGGCTGCCCAGTAAGTGATTTTCTCAACGGCATTTAATAATTTTCTTTTTAATCCCGTAGCCTCCATTAAGGGAAGGCCAGCAACGGTATGAAGACGAATAGGAACTCCAGCCATTTTAGCAGCTAGCATACTTATAGTACCTGCTTTTGGTGTGTGAGAGTGGATGATTTGTGGTTTCTCTTTTTTTAGGAAATGATACATTTCCCATAAAGATTTTAAGTCCTGTAGTGGAGTAATGGCTCTAGTCAGCTCGATAGGATGAAATGCTACTCCCTCTCGATCTGCAATTTGCTTTAAGTAATTATTTTCTGATGAGGAAATTGCAGTTACATTATAAGAATCTGACATGTATTTCAGTTGCCCCTCTAATAATTTATCTAAGGATATGGGTACTGTGGTAACTCGAATTAGTTTAGGTTTTGCCATGTGTTTTTTGATTAATATAAAGACTTATCCAATAAATGCAGAGCATGAGCATAAAAGGCATGCTCTGATTTTTCATGCGAGAGATCAAGCCAAAGTTGGAATAGGCTAGGCTTAGAACCCCTGCCAAAAGTAAGAAAAAGATAATAATACTAATTTCTAGCTTCCCTAATTTGTATTTATGTCTTAAAATAAGTTGACAAATGCTATAAATTCCACCTATGAATACAAATAAACTTAAGAGGTTTTCTATACCCGAGAACCACCCCCATAAAGTATTATATTCGAATGGCATAGGGCGAAAATAAAAAGTGAAGATTTTATAAAAAATATTATAGTCCTCTAAGGGGACATAGCTGTTGGTTTCGCGAAAAGCCTCATGGTGAACTTGAAATAAATACTGAAAATTTTCAATGGAAATGCCCTGTAACCAGTGTGATTTAAGCAAGAAAATTATACCTATTCCTAATAAAGCAATAAAAGCAATGAGATATCTTAAATTAAATTTTTTTGTGTTAATGAAATAAGCTATAAATACAGCAGCTCCTAATATAAGCGCAACATGTGGGCGGATGATGAGTAATAATAAAATCCCTGTTATAAAATAATAGACTTGATTTTTATCTTTAAGTAAGCTATATAAAGTTAAACCAATGCCTAAAATGCAAATGGGTTCTTTACCCAATAATCCTGTCCAGAAATGTAGGCTCGGAAGTAATAATACAAAAAGATATAGATAATCCCAATGCGTATTACTCCTTAAATAAATAATGATGCGATACATATACCATATTCCAATGAAGCCTATAACACTATAAAGCATAAAGCCAAACCAAAGAGGTAGCTTGAGTTGAATCGATAAAAAATAATTAAGATAAAAGAGAAGGTTTTCTCTTAGCGGTAGCGGAGATTGCTCAAGAAATAAATCAGGAGTTTTGGTGATAAACCAATAATGAGTAGCATCTGCTTTATGAGTTATTGCAAAGAAATATGCAACTATGCTTAATAGAATATGATAAGCTCCCATCAAAAAGATAAAAGATGGATGATGTAATATTTTGTAATATGAAGGAAGTTTGAAGAGCATATGGCTGCTAATCTAATAATAAATAATCTACCAACCTTTGGGGAACTTGTTTATCATAAGCTCGGTATATAGGTCATCTATATCATCCACATAACGATTAGAATTAAACTCTAAACTGGCTTTCATAAGGCCATTAGCTCCCATAGCTTTTCTTAATTTAGGATTTTCTCTTAATTTAAGAATATTCTGGATTAATTCATTCTGATTTCCTGCTTCGAATAATAAACCATTGGTGTCATGGTCTACCACATAAGGAATACCTCCAACATTAGAGGCTATAATAGGCAAGGAATGATACCAAGCTTCTACTAAGACAAAACCAAAACTTTCTGTGGTTGAGGCTAGGATAAAGGTATCCATCATACAATAGAAATCATTTACATGCTCTTGGAATCCTGTGAAAATTACATTCGCTTCTATGCCCAACCTCCTAGCTAAAGATTCATATTCAACCTTAAGTTTGCCATCACCTACCAACACTACATAAATAGGAATCTTTAAATTCTTTATAATTTCTGCGGCTGACTGAATGATGAGATCAAATTTCTTAATGTTATTATCCATTCTCCCTACACTACCAATCACGAAGGCATCTTGTGGGATGTTATATTTTTGACGTTGTTTTAGTTTAAAGCTTTCGGGATATTCTTGAATAGGTGACCCGATACCGTTCATGATTAATTTGATTTTATCTGATGAAATTTTTAAATCATCTCTTAAGAATTTAGTGACTGCTGGAGAGACACCAATAATGGCATCGGCAGTAGAACTGTACAATTTAAATAATAAGTTAGCACGTTTACTACGACGTATAGGGTGTGAAGTTTCTTCTAAAATTACGATTGGAACTTGTTGTAGGAAGCCATTGATAGCAGCCATGCTGTTACCTTCAAAAACGGTCCCATGTATAATGTGGGGTTTAAATTCTTTAATGATTCGCTGAAGCTTTTTATGCACTGAAAATTGAAATGGATGCCTCATCGTTCCTGTAGTAAGAATCTGGCAACCATCATTTGTTATGCTGACTGGTTTAGAACCTATAGCTTCGGTACAAACAATTTTCTGCTCATACTTATCTTTAGGCAGACTTTTGCATAGCAAATGTTTTCTTTGCTCAACACCACCACTTCGAATAATTTGGTGGGTATGTAATATTCTGATTTTTTTAGATGTTGGCAAAGCAGGTAGGTGTTATAAGTGAAGTTTTATTTCTCGGATTTGTTAACTGGTTTCTCCCAACCTAATTTCTGCTGTTTAAGCCACCATTCATATTTTCTAAATTTAGGTGTATTGTATAGTCCAGCAACTGCGAATATGATAAAACCTGGAAGGAACATATTTCTTTCTCGGATAATAATTCCTAGATTTCCAAGTACAGGAGCAAATGCCAAGGCGCCAATAATCCAGAATAAAAAAGCAGCCATAATTAATATATGACTAATTTTGAAAACTTTTATAGGTTGATTTCTAAAAAAATTTACGGATAGAACCAACCAAATAACATTTTCTACTGAAGCTAATAAAGACAACACATTATGTGCATCAAAAAAGAGAGGTCGATATAAAAAAGTTAATACTTGTAAAGGATAAGGCAGAGCGGAAATATCAAGCCCTGAGCCAGCACTTTTAGAAAGAGCTCCGGCTTTAGATTCGCCAAACTCGTTAAAGGCATCTACACTAACTTCATCAATTTGTGCAAACTCAAGAACGTTGGAGAGAAGCGGCATAAATACAATAAGGGCTCCTCCCATGATTAATATTTTTTGAAATAAAAAGAGTTTACTCCTTAAGATATAGGCAACCCCAAAACCAGATAAAAGGAAGAGAAGAATATGAGGACGTATCGGATATGATAACAAAATAACAATGAGCATTATAAACCATCTTTTTCTAAGATTCAATAATGCGTAGAAAAATGCACAAACACAGAAAAAAAGCAAGGTATCTTTACCCACGCCTGCTGACCAAAAATGGAGGTTGGGTAGAAACAAAATACTAGGGAAAATAGGAAAGTTTAAAATTTTAATTTTCTTAAGATCATGAAGTAATGGAAATAATTCTTTTAGTGAGGAAAGTAAAAAAACTAATCCACTGTAACCTAGGGTCCCATAAAGCATGCACCCGCTAAAAAAATCAAGATTTAGTAAGTTAGCGGGAACATAATTGATTAAATAGATATAGTGACTGGCACTGGCCTTGCCGGATAAAATCACAGCCCATAACTCTTGTATATTACTTTCTTTGGCCCATCTCCAATATCCCCAAGCATCCCCTCCAATGCTTCTAATATAGATGTAGAAAACAAAAGACATAATCATATGATAAAAGAACAATTGATCTAATAAAATATGATCTTTGGCATTGAATTTTTTAAATAAAGATTTCAAGCTAAAGCCAAATAAAAGTGCGATGGGAACAATGATATAATCCATTTAAAGTGGTTTAAAGAGAAGAGTTAAAATTCATCCCACCAGGTAGCATAAGTTAAACTTGACAGAACCTCTTGGCGATTATTTTTATATTTTTCCTTTAACTGTTGATTATGGTTCAACGCTTTTTCGAGTTCGTTGGCTAAATCGGCAACATCAGAGGGTGCAAAAGTCAAAGATAGCTTTTCATTTGGATTTAAATCCATTACACTCTTAAAACTACCATTGATTACTGGTTTATTTGATAATAAGGAATCTAAATATTTAACATGAATTATTAACTGAGAGAATACATTGTCTTTATCAGGACAGACAATAACATCAGCCAACTCTTGATAGGATGCCAAATGATCGTACGGCGTACGACCAGTAAAAATAACTTTATCCTTTAAGTTATGTTGACTTACATAGGCTTGGCAATTATTGAATTCATAACCATCACCGACCAACATTAATTTAGCATATTCATGCTTTGCTGATATCTTATGGAAGGCTTGAATTAAATCTAAAACTCCTCCCGTTAGTTTAAATGCTCCAGCAAAAAGAATAACCTTGTTGTCGGGGTGTATATGATATTGATGCTTGAAACTCTCTACTAATTCTTTATTAATTTCTCTTTTACTAGCTTCAATAGGTAATAAATAAGGTAAAATTACCAGTTTTTGATTTCTCAGTTGTGGATAAAGCTCAACATAGTAATCAAACATGGCATTACTCGCATAGATATTATATTCTGCTTCTTGTAACACCTTTTCATCTAGTTTTTTAGCAGAAAGATATTTGGCATTTAGAATGGCTTTATCCTTTAATGAAGCCTTGTTCTTTCTCTGAAAGGCAAATTCAAGGGTAGCCACTCCATGTAAATCGTTGATATAGCTATTAATTACCTTGTTTTTCTTAAGCCAACATCCCATACTATTATCTAAATACTCAAAGAAATAAACTTTCTCTAAGTTCGAGTTTTTGAAAACCTCTTTGAGGTGGTTTAAAAGGTCTTTAAAAAACCAATTAACCACGAATAGGGGAAGAGCAGAAAGTAAAAATTGAAATTTTCTTTTTTCTTCTGGTGTAATGATATAGTTTATTGGGATATGCCTAATCTTCGAATGAAATTTAGAATGATCCTTTGCATTGGAAATTAGAGTAACGGGGTGTCCCTTTCCAGCTAAAGAATTTAACATTCCATACATTCTAATGGTTCCTCCACCTTCTTTTTCGAAGGTATTTAAGGCAAAAAATGTATAAGGTTTTAATTCTTTTTTCATTTATATAAACCTTTAGCCTTCATTTCCTCTATAGATTTTTGGTAATTATCTTCCTCAACTTTTTGAGTTTTCACCCAATTACCAAATTTTTGAACACCTTCATTAAATGATACTTGTGGTTTGAAGTCAAAGTCATTTTTGGCCGCATCTAATGAAGCAACGTTATGTCTAATATCTCCTAATCTATAATTACCGGTCACCTTAATGTCAACGGGAGCTCCATAGATATCATTTAAGGCATTTGCCACCTGTAATACATTCGTTCCAATACCTGTTCCTATATTGTAGCTTTTATTGGCTGAAGAAGGTGATTCCATAGCCATAATGGTAGCGTTTACAACATCATCAATAAATACAAAGTCTCTACTTTCTTTACCATCCTCAAAAATATTAATGGAATTCCCATTCAAAATTTGAGTAGAAAAAATCGAAAGAATCCCTGTATAAGGATTTTTAAGTGACTGCCCTGGTCCGTAAACATTTTGATATCTTAAAGCGACTGAGTCAATTCCAATAGAACCACAAACATTTAACACGGTTTGTTCTTGGAATTGTTTAGTGATGCCATAAACGGAAGATGGATGAATTTTAGAGTCTTCTGTAGTCGGAACTAAATCTAAATCTTTATTACAAACAGGACACTTGGGTTCAAACTCACCTTGAGCCATATCAGCATCCTTTCTTTCATTAGGATATACCGTTCCGTGTTCTTTACAATGATATTTTCCCTCTCCGTAAATTGCTCTCGATGAAGCAACAACTACTTTATCTATTTCGTGTTCTGTATTTACTAATAAATCTAAAAAGATACCAGTCCCATTACAATTGACATCAATGTATTTTTGAACGTCATACATAGACTGACCTGTACCAGTTTCAGCAGCCAAATGAATTACTTTATGCTGACCTTTTAAAGCTTTTTGCCAGTCTTCCCTATTTCTAACATCACCTTTTATAAATTTTACCTTATCCTTAATAGTTTTGAATAAAGAAGAATCTTCATTTTTGCCGTGAATTTGAGGAGATAAGTTATCTAGGACAGTAACTGTATAGCCTTTATCAATTAATTTCACTGCCAAATTGGAACCTATAAACCCGGCCCCACCTGTAATCAAAACATTTTTTTTCATAATATTCGATTTAAAACATTTAAATAAGATTGAGCTGCGGAATTTATAGAAAAATATTGTATTGCTTCTGCTCTTATTTCTTGCTTAGTTTTTTCGTTATGTTGTGTAAAGGTAATAATTTCATCTAAAGAAGGTACCTTATTGTGATCGTATAAATAGGTGCCGTTAATATTTGTCAATATTTCTTCCGAATCTCCAATGCCTTTGCTGGCAATGGTTGGTAGTCCTGCTAGAAGGTATTCACCTAGTTTAATCGGGAAAACGCCTTGCATACTCAAAGTAGGCTTGCGAATGGCGAAAGCAATATCAGCAGCATTCATGTATTTAGGTACTTGCTCAAAAGGAACGCGATTTACTGTGAATTTATTGATTAAATTTGCCGGTATCAAGGGCATCACTTTCTCCGGTGAGCCGGTAAGGAAAATGAAATGTGCCGGATAGTTTTTTTCAAAGGCCTTAAAAATTTGTATCATTTCATCGCCGCCATATTGTGGTCCAAAAGAACCTGCATAGATAAAAACTTTTGTATCTTTAGCAATGTTTAATTTTTTTCGATACTCTTGTCTTACCTTCTCATCCACGTTGAATTGATGCGTGTCACGACCATTTAAAACACGAAAGAATTTCTCTTGATTTTTGGGATTATAGTGTTCTAAATGATAATTAATTGATTTGTTGGAGCGGGTTATGATATAATCCGCCTTTTGAATCATCTTTTTTTCTATTCCCTGTAAAAATCGATGTGGCAAACTATTTCTTTTCAAACCGGCAAAATCAATTCTTTCCTCAATAGCTAAACCATCGGCGTCAAAAATGATAGGCAAGTCAGATTTTAACCGATTGACCATAAAAGCCGGGAAATTACTTCTTGGCATGAGCACATCAATATTCCAATGATTGATGTATTCTCGAATTACCTTGTGACCATGCCAAAGCGTCCATAGGCTTCCTAAGGTAGCAAAAGGTTTTTTGCTGATTTTTTTTGAGGCATAAGGAATTCCAAATTTGTTGGCAGCTAATTGTTGATTGTGTGTATCTTCAGCTGGAGTGAATTGTAAACAATGAAATTGATACCGAGCATCTAATTTTTGAATTTCATTAAAGATAGGCATAAACAACCCTTCCATATAAGATGTTTGCGGACCATCCCATGTGATAAATAATATATTCTTTTTTTTCTCCATATCCATTTGAGAAATTCAATTATTTTTTATTAAATACTTTTTACTTTGATGGCAAATTTTATCACAAAAGTTAACTGCATAAAACTCAAATTTTGTGAAATATATAATTGTTCAAAGTTACAATGTCTGCTTAATTAACCATATTCTCATAAAAGCCTTCCAAGTTTCTAATATACTTTTCTACCGTAAATTTATCAATAACATCTTGATAAGCTCTTAAGCCCATTTGACTGATTTCATCCGGACTTAATTGTAGAATTTGTTCCATTTTTCTAATTAACATAGAGATATCATTCGGGTCAAATAGCCAACCGTTTTTATTGTCTTGAATAAACTCCGGAATTCCACCTACATTAGAACATAAACAGGGAACTTGTTGAAACATGGCTTCTACTGCTGCTATTCCAAAACCTTCTGTGTACGACGGTAAAACAAATACATCGGCCTGACTTACAAATTTTTCCGGTTCTGAATGAAATCCATGGAAAACAATATTTTTATCATTTCCGGCTAAGTCTTCCAAAGATACTCTTTGGTCACCCTCACCCACAATATTTAAAACGCCTTTTGTCGGGTGATTTAAATGTTTAAACGCTTTAATCAAAGTGTCTACATTTTTCACCCCACTTAATCTACCTACATATATCCAATTAAATATTTCATTATCTTTTTTACGAAAGAATTTCGGTACACTTACCGGATTATAAATGGTTACCGCCTTTGATGCAGGAATTTCTTCCATTTTGATCAATTCGTCAGACACAGATTGTGAGACACCTATTAGATTATCGGCAAAACCATACACCCATCGATAAGTTATTTTAGCTAAATTAGAATGTCGCGGCAAGCCAATCTCTTCCCCAATGATCACGGGAACACCCGCTAACTTTGCCGCTAAAATTCCGTGAAAATTAGCCTCTGCAGCAGCAGTATGCACAATATCAGGCTTTATGGATTTTATCCAATTTCTTAAAATCCAAATATTTTTTAGATTTTTAACACCCACAGGTAGATTGAAAATTTTAGTTTTGAATCCTCTTTGGTTTAAAATATCTTCCGCATGTCCGCCATGTCCTATTGCTGCAAATATATACTCATGCTGCAACAGTTCAGGCTGATCGGTAAAAGAAATATATTGCTTTTCTTGTCCGCCAAAATCCAAAAGCGTTGTTAAGCGAATAATTTTCATGACTAAATTGTAGACTTAATTTGAGTAATACAGTCAGAATCGAATGGACAAACATCAATTAACTTTTTTAAATCAATATTAATTTTTCTTCTGTCCATCACAAGCTCATCAATTTTCTGGTTTTTTATTTTAATTGGATTTAAAGGATTCAATTTTACTGATTTATAATAATCATTGTATTTAAAATTTCCTCCAGTAATGTTATCAGAGAAACTAACTCTACAAACTGGAATTTGATAGGCTTGTGCTAGAATTAAGCCATGAAGTGAACTTGTAATAATTTTTTCACAGGATAACATTTCATCAATAAATTTTTGGTAGTCCGTGCCTACTTCTACATCAATAAATTTGACTCCATATTTTTTTTTATTTTTTTTTATCCATTTGTTATCTTTATCAATATAATGCGGAATTAAACCAAAGTGATATCTTTTTTCAATTTGTGGATTATAAATATATGGTAATAGTAAAGCAGGATCGCCATATATTTCTGGACAATCGATTTGATTTTTTAAATATAATTCCCGAGACAAAGGACCACGAACTGCTAATATTTTTTTTGGTTTTATAAAATTTTCGGCATTATAATTATCTGAAATAAAGCCAGAACCCCACACAATTGAATTTTCATTTGTCCATTGACAAATGCTACCAATAACACTGTAGGTGTCTTGCTCCTTTTTAAAAAATTTTGAAGGTAAAACTATTTTACCCGATAATAATTCAACCAAAGGAATGTTCAATGCGTCACCAAAATTAATACTATTTGGATGACCGTCAACCATGATATACTTTTCACTTAGAACAACCTTTGAATATCTTTGTTTCTCCCTATAATGGTTTAATTGATGTTTGAAAAATTTTATATACTTTTTCATTAGTAGTTTTAATAATTAATAGAATTATTTCGTGCTTTTGCTGGAAAGATTGTTATACAACAATGCAACATTTTCAGTATATACGTCTTCAGAAAAATGTGACACTACCCTTTCAAAACCTTTTTTGCCCATAGACATGGCCTTGTCAGGATGTTGATAAAATTCTAGAATTTTTTCAGCAATGGCTTCGGGATTTTTAGATGGAATTAAATATCCTGTTTCATTATCTTTTATAATATATTGAATGCCACCTACTTTAGTCCCAATAACGGGAAGTTCATGAAACATAGCTTCGGCAACTACCAAACCAAATGCTTCATAAGCAGATGGAATAACAAATAGATCCATTATGCTGTAATACAAGTCAATATTCATCTGTCTTCCCGGAAATATAAAATATTCTTTCAAATTTAATTGTGTCACTAAATTTTGATAAAATTCTAATAATTTTCCTCCACCAACCATTAAAAATTTAAGGTCAACCTTTTTTTCTTTTAAGATAGACGCAGCCTTTATTACATCAGAAAATCTTTTATGATTATCATCTAACATACGACCTACAGTCCCTATAACAAAATCACTTTCTTTGATTCCTAATTCATTTCTCAAATTGAATTTTTCTTCATCGGAAATGTAATTGGGTTCTTTTACACCATTGTTAATTAAATATGCCTTTTTTGCTGTTACGTTATTTTTAAGATACTCAAATGAAATTGGTGATACACCCACAAAAACATCTGCTACTTTAGCGTAAAATTTTAATAAAAGTGTAGCTTTTTTGCTTCTATCAACCGGATCTGAAGTTTCTTCTAAAATAATACTTTTTACATTACAGAAGGCTCCATTAATGGCTGCCATACTTACCCCTTCAAACACAGCACCGTGTAAAATATCGGGACGATAGGCTTTGATAACTTTTTGAACTTTTTTATGAATGCTCCAATCAAATGGTGATTTCATTTCACCCACTTCAAAAACTTCTACGCCAAGTTCCTCAAATTTTTTTTTAAAGTCCGGATGAGCTTTAGTGCATATAATTTTATGCTCAAATTGAGTTTTATCTAATTTTTTAACAATAGATAATCTTCTTCTCTCTACCCCACCAAATGCTATGCTTTCTAAACAGTGTAATACTTTAATCATAGAATTATATTTTAATCATTTCCGAATAAATCTCTAGTGTAAATTTTATCTTTTACATCAGATAAATTTTCACTGAATCTATTGGTTATTATGATATCACTAATTTTTTTAAACTCATCCAAATTGGTCATAACATCAGACCCAAAAAATGTGTTTTCTTGTAATTCAGGCTCATAAATTACTACCGGAATCCCTTTAGCTTTAATTCTTTTCATCACGCCTTGTATTGATGAAGATCTGAAATTATCTGACCCCGCTTTCATAATCAAACGATAAACACCAACCGTTTTAGGGTTTTTGGCTAAAATAGAATCCGCTACAAAGTCTTTTCTGGTTCGGTTTGAATCTACAATGGCACGTATTAAATTATTGGGAACATCATTATAATTAGCCAATAATTGCTTGGTGTCTTTAGGTAAACAATATCCGCCATATCCAAAAGAAGGATTGTTGTAATGATTGCCAATTCTAGGATCTAAACTTACCCCTTCTATGATTTGTTTTGTGTCTAAATCATGGGTTTGTGCGTAAGTGTCTAATTCATTAAAAAAGGCTACGCGCATCGCTAAATACGTGTTAGAGAATAATTTAATAGCTTCTGCTTCTGTAGAATGGGTTAAAAGTATCGGAACTTCTTCTTTCAGGGCAGCGTCAGAAAAAAGTTGTGCAATAATTTTTCCACGCTCTGAATCTTCACCTATAATTATTCTTGATGGGTATAAATTATCGCTTAGTGCTTTTCCTTCTCTCAAAAATTCAGGTGAGAAAATGATATTTTGATCGGATAATTGATTTTTGATTTGGGCTGTGAATCCTACAGGAATCGTTGATTTTATCAAGATAACACCGTCTTTATTGAACTTACGAACTTCATCAATCACCGATTCAACACTCGAGGTATTAAAATAATTGGTTACCGAATCATAGTTGGTAGGGGTAGCAATAATGATTAAATCAGCATCTTCATACGCTAACTTTTTATCTGTGGTTGCAGTTAGGTTTAAATCTTTATTTTTTAAAAAATGACTAATTTCCTTATCTATAATGGGAGATTGCCTGTCGTTTAATTGATTAATCTTATTCGCATCAATGTCTAGCGCGTAAACGGGTAGTTTTTGTGATAGTAGTACAGCGTTAGATAAACCCACGTATCCTATTCCTACAACTGTTATTTTTTTAATTTTCACTGTAATTTTTTTGAAACATTTTGCTACCAAAAGTAATCGTATATATATTATTTAAATGGGTAAAAATTTTTATTTAAATCTTAAACTTTGAACGTAATTCTAAAATTTCCGTTATTATTTCCCGATTAAAAATATACTGAGAAATAACGAAGGTAAGTAAAAATAACATGCTATTTACCATAATAATTATAAAGTTATTTATATAGGTTTCTAAAAAAAATTGAAGAAAGATGCACATTGAACCAAATAAAAGAAAAGGTCCGATTATGACGATTAGATCTTTCGCTTGTTGATTTAAAGAATAATTTAGAATTCTTTGACTATAAAATTGGGAAATTAATAAATTAAAAAATTCTGAAATAATTTGTCCGATTATAATATACAAAATTCCATATCGAAAAGAAATTATTAAGATTACAAGTTGAATTACTTTTCCTATTACTGCCGATTTTAAAATGAAATTTGATTTACCCACAACTTTTAGTGCATTCATAAATAAAGTTGAAGCTCCTATAAATACCCCACCCACACATAAAAGTTGTAAATAGGTTACTGATGGTAACCATTTTTCCGTAATTAAAATTATAATCATAGGTTTGGCATTTATCATCATTAAACCCATTAGAATACATAATGTAATGAGATAACTTTTATAGATTCGTTTAAAAACGTTTAAAAATTTAATGGGATCACCCTTAATTTGGGTTAATGCCGGAAAACTAACTTTTACAATTGTTTTATTAGTTGTAGTTTGAGCTAGGTTTCTAAAACTTAATCCTCTTGAATAAAAACCAACTTCTTGAGGAGTTGTAAATTTCCCAATAAACATGGGGTAAATATTGATAAAAATATTATTTAATATACTTGTAAAAAGCAAATTAGAACCGAATGAAAAATGATATTTTAATTTTTCAATGTTTAATTTAAAACCTGGATTCCAATCGTTTCTAAGCCAATATTGCAATGCTAATAAACTTACTTGTAATAATTGCATATAAACCAAAGCCCATACTCCAAATCCTAAATATCCTAAAATAATTCCAACAATACTTGAAATAATTAATGAAGGTAAAAATATGATTGTTTGAATTTTAAAATTAAGTGCTATGGTTTGGCGAGCAATTTGAACTGACGAAAGACTACCAATCACTATGCACAGCGAATATACACGTATTAAGTTGGTCAAAATTGGTTGATCATAAAATGCAGCGATAAAAGGGGCGCCAATAAATAAAATGAAATATATAAATATAGAAATTAAAATATTAACGATATTTACGGTAGAATAATCCTCCTCTGACGGATTTTTCATTCGAATTAAAGAATCGATCATTCCAGTGTTTGAAAGAGATTCAGCTATGCCATAAAACACCCCAATCATGCCCAGCAAGCCAAATTGCTCAGGGGCAATAAATCTGGCTAAAAAAATTTGAGCTAAGAATTTTATTCCTGTTCTTCCAAAATTTTGAAAGAATGTCCAGAGCATTCCTTTTAAAGTAGTATTTTTTAAAGACATTTTTTATTTCAGGAATTTTTGAAACCAATTGGGATAATCAATTTACAACTTTATATTAATCAAGATCCTACATTTCAAATCTCCAATACAAATTGCCTATTAATCAATAGCGTAATTTTCTTCTTAACTTATCCATATATTTTTCGTAAGAAAATAGTAATTTATTCCTTTTGTTATAATCCAAATTTTCTATTGTAAATCTTTCCGCCTCCTTAATAAATGATTGATTATTTTCTAATAATTTTTGATTTATTGCTTTGACTTCTTCAAAAAGTTTTATATCCCATTTTTGAATATTTTTAATAATATTTCTGTCTGCTTGTGAAATTTCATCTTTATGTTTTCTGTTTTTTGTTATATTATAACTTTGATAATATGGGCTTCTTTTTAATTTAAATAAATCTTTAAAAATAATAAGGGACAAATCAATTTGTGAAGTTAAGAATACATAATCCAGATTGTTCAATTGTTCCCATGCTTTATTATAAATGACTTCATCTATTTCTATCTTATTTAATGCTGTATTGTGATCAATTAAATGTTCAACATGATGTGAAAGATGTCGTGTTTGCATATTGTCAAAACCTAATTCCTGGGTCTTGTGTGCGAAGTCAATAACATTATATTTGTTAGCTAATTCGTGGTAATAATTCCATTTTGATTTTTTTATATAGTAATAGTAAGATAAGAATTGATCTATCGGATCTCGGAAGTAAGAAAAAGTAACTGGATTATTAATTAAAGGCAATATCTCCAAAACATAATGTCCAAAAACAGTTTGGATAGAATTTCTTTGTTCAATCGTTAAATTTTCAAATTCATTGAATGATTTCACCGGATTCATTGAATCTATTATAAAGAATGATGGAAACATTTTCTTTAAAGCATGCCGTACTGTTGAACCGGCGGTTTTATGAATGTGTACAAATACTAATGTTTTATTATCTTCCATGTTAATAATTTAATAAATTTGCCCATAACTACTTTTTTTGATGGCTTGGGCGTTGGTGGTTAATTGTTCTTTTGATATAAAGCCCATTTTATAGGCAATTTCTTCTACGCAAGCAATCTTCAAGCCTGTTCTGTGCTCTACCGCTTTCACAAATTCTGTTGCTTCTGTTAAGGATTGGTGCGTGCCTGTATCTAACCAAGCATAACCTCGGCTTAAAAGTTCTAACTTTAATTTTTTTTGAGTAAGATAGGCTGAATTCACAGAAGTAATTTCTAACTCGCCACGCTCAAAGGGTTTTACGTTTTTCGCGATTTGTACCACTGAATTCGGGTAATAAATCTTGGGTTTTTCATATAGCTGCATGCAACAGCAATCGTCAAGGCGTGCAATCTTGTGCCGGATCCTCCAGCTAGAATAATTCCTTTCATATAAGGTTTTTTAGGGTGGGGCAAATATAGGAAATCTAATTCGTATCTATCTTATTTAATGAAATCTTTCCAACTCGGTAAATTTTGGTCCTTTTCTGAGATAATGGCTTGAGAAAGCTCAATTTCCCATGGAATGTCTAAAGTTTTATCGAAAGGATAAACACCTATCTCAGATTCATTATGATATAGGTTGTCACATTTATAAAAAAAGGTGGCAGATTCTGATAAAACACTAAAGCCATGTAAGCACCCACGAGGAACATAAAGTTGTTTTTTATTTTCTGCACTTAACTTTTCAAAGACAATATTACCATAGGTGGGTGAGTCTTTACGAATATCTACGGCTACATCTATTACTTCACCTTCTAAAACTCTCACTAATTTGGCCTGAGCGTGTTCACCAGCTTGTGCGTGTAAGCCTCTAACCACAGCTTTTTGAGATTTAGATTGATTGTCTTGTACAAAATTTGGATTTAACCCGGTTAATTCTTCAAATTTTTGCTGGTTAAAGCTTTCAAAGAAATAGCCCCTTTCGTCTTCATATACGGTTGGATGAAGGATGAAACAATCTTGAATATTTGTTTTTTCGAGTCGCATTTTATTTAGCCTATAATTTTCGTAGAGTTTTCTATTATTTTAAAAAAAAACTATGGCAAAAGTAAGGAAAAAAGGTTAAAGGAATTAAATTAATAACAAGATTTATAATCGGGATTGTTTGAGTTTTTTCATCAAAGTACCGTACTACCTTGTAAAGAGATTTTTGGTTTTTTATTAGGGTCACTGCTTTTGATCTTCAAATTTTTAATTAGCTTGGCATTTTGAATAAATCCTGAAACACCTTTTTCCTTAAATTTATCAGAAGGGATATAGATCTCATTATCTTCAAAACTAACCCCTTGCATTCTTATGTAGGGAAAATAAGATTTAATTTTGTCTAAGCCTGTGTATATGAATTGGCAGTTTTTCACCACAAGCTCCGCCTCGTTTTTGTAATTTACGGCTAACATACCGGTAAAATTACTTTTTATGGTACAGTTATAAAATCTAGCACTTGTTGCTCGGTTTTTCCATGTAGGATATATACTTCCTTTTTTAAGATCAAATACTGATTCATAAAAATTTACCTCTTTTGCATTAACAATGATCTCATATTTTCGGTTTGAGTCATCAGAAGATTCAAATGTGCAGGCTTCAAAATTAATATTGGAAGTAGTACTTACATGACTTACCACAATTTCAGAACCTTGATTTTCTTTGAAAATACAATTTTTGAAAGTAACATTATTTACTTTATGCCCATGAATAGGTTCAATATCCAATCCGGCACTGGGCGCATGTCTTCCATAATTTCCTCCGGTAATTCCGGTGTATGAAAATTCACAATTCGTGAAAACAGCATCGTCTAAACCACCAATCGTTAATCCTTGCCTTCCATTGTATTTAGATATTACGTGATCAATTTTATAATCTCGGTTGGTAAGCAATTTATCCCTTTTCTTAATGTTCAAACCATCAGCCATATGATGGTGGGTATAGATATTTTTTAAATTAACATGCTCATTATCAATCAACATGAGCCCATGACCAGCTGCTTCCACGACGCCCTTGTCGCGCGTCATTTGATCCACGTTGCCGTCGATTTCTATATCCGAAATTTCAACATTTTTACTATTTCTTATGGTAATGCCAATGAGGGAGGATATGTTACTAAAGCTATGCTTTTTCCCCACTTTGGTTTTGGTTCTATGAAAATTACCTTTTAATGATATAATGGCTCCTTTTTCTCCCTGAATTGTAAAATGATTCAGGTTTTTGAAAACCAAATTCTTTTTTTGCTTACCATGATTATAAGCATCTAAAAAATAAATGCCTTTGGGTATTTTAAGTATGCCGCCACCATTTTGATTTATGGCTTCGGTAGCGCGTTGAAAAGCTGGATAATCATTGTGAATACCATCACCTACCGCACCAAAGTCATGTATATGATACACTTTCTCATAAGAAGAGTTGACCGATAATTGTAACAGTATGAAAAGTTTTATAATTAGAAACATTTGAGAAGTGAATCAAAATACATTCCGAAAAAGGCTTAAAATATAAATTTAATTTCTCGTCATTTCATATAAATTCAAATATCTATTGGTCATATGCGTTATATCAAAATTTGATATATGATTTTCTGCTTCTTGAACTAACTTATCTCTGAATTGTTTATCTTCTATGACTTTCAAAATTTTATCTGCCAATTGTCTTGAATTTTTTGCAGGAAAAAGAAAATCAGAATTGGGGACAATATTATTAACTCCTTTTACATTTGAACCAATAAATGGTTTGCCTGATGCCATGCTTTCCAATGCCACACCCGATAGACCTTCATGATTAGTGGAAAGTACATTCAAGTCAACATGCGACATTAACGTATAAACATCCTGACGTAGTCCAAGAAAATGAACCCTGTCAGTTAAGTTATTAGATGCAGCGAAATTCTGCATATTATGTAAACTCTCGCCTTCACCTGCAAAATATAAATGAACGTGGGAAGGCAAGTATTTTAACGACTCAATCAAAGATTTTTGATCCTTCTGAGAACCATCAAATCTGCCCACCATAAGTATGTTAAAATTTTCATTCTTTAAATTTAAGTGTAAGGGTAGATTTTTTCCTTTTCTTACTTGCCCCAGATTAACACCATTTTCTATGGTTACAATTTTATGCTCGTTCCCGATCCATTTGGATAAGCTTGTAGTAACTTGAGTAGTAATACCGATAATTTTGCTATATTTTTCATATATAAATTTTTCAATCGGGTTCAAAAATTTATAATCCATTCTCCTATTATGAACATTATGTTCTGTCTTAATCAAATCAATCTTCTTATCAATAAATATAGATGCTATAGATAACCAATATTGACTAGGAAATAAATGGGCATGAACTATATCCGGCTTTTCCTTTTTTATGATGGATATTAACTTAAATATTTGTAAAGGATTATAATAGAGGGTATCTAAATTAAATACAGGAATTTCATACTCACGCATGATTTCGTCATATTTGGGAACGTTTTTATCCCCATTTATCAAAATAATTCCAACCTCATGACCTTTATCCTTCATAATAGGCAATATATCGGTCAACAATTTTTCTGCGCCGCCCGAACCCAAGTTATTAATATAATGCAGAATTTTCATAGTATAAAGATATATATAAAAATAGGGTTAGTGTATTATTTTAAACTCGAAAATTATTATTTAACAATTCCTTGGCTTTTTACACAGTCATAAAATAGGGTTGTAGTTTCCTCAGAAAGTTCTAAAGGATTTTTCGTATCGGATAGCAGCGAAAAAATCTTTTGACGCACGGTTTGAGGTAAAAGATTGGCCGCAAAATCTCTAATACCTGATTGATAAATAAATCGTTGAAGTGATTTATTTTTAATCGCTCGCGAGGCATTTTTTTTCTCTAAAGCCAGTGGCGAAAATTCTATTTCCAAGAAATTATATAAAGTTTCCAAAAATGCATGTGAATTTTCCTTATAATCTGAAAGATCTACAACCAAAACATTTTTTTCAAAATACTTCTTAAATCGGTCTATGTTCTGACAATATAAACTCATGCCCACATAAGACCAGGGATTTAATTGATGGTTTTCATGATTATGGATGTCAGACCGAATGGCCTCCTCAAAACTGCGTGTTTCTCTTCCCAAACCGGCATTCATTAGATAATGCGAATACGCTCTTTTCAAGGGTTCACGCACAAGGATAATGATCTTGGCTTCGGGATTATATTCATGAATCAACGCCGTACTTTCAGGCGCATGTAGATAACCTGTGCTGCCTTCTGCCAGGTATTTTATGTCTTTCGGAGCTATTGAAAATACTTTTTCATATTGTTCCTCAGTTTGTAAATTAGCAATATGTAAGGGAGTAGGAAATTCTCTTGATAAGTATTTTTCTAAATCAAAAAAACGACTTGGAGAATACATAGATGTTGGTAAATCCTTTACAAAATAGTGAGGCTCTTTTACGGGAGAAAAATAAATTTCAGGATGTTGCGCCAACATCTCATTAAAAGAAGTCGTGCCTGCTTTCATAGCACCTACGACAAATAAATTTACTTTTCGCTTCATTTCAAAAATTTTCCTGCTAATTTTTCAATATTTCCATAACCCAATTTTTTTTGGATATTAAATTTAACCAATCGTCTTAACTAACTGAATATATTGTTCCACGGTTTTTTGAATGCTGAATTTCTCTGCATTCGTTTTTGCTTCATTAGAAAGTTGCGAATATTGGTCAGTTGTAATAGACTTAATTATTTCGCCTATATTAATAGTTAAATCTTTTTTGATCAGAATTCCGCCTATGCCGTAAAATGGATATGCGATATCCTGATTTAAGTAAGCAGAGGCTAAAATTTCCCTTGGTCCACCACAATCAGTTGAAATAACTGGAATTCCTAAGGCCTGCGCTTCGACCACTGTTAAACTGAAAGATTCATCCTTAGAAGCAAGTAGAGCATACTTCGCTTTTTTTACGATGGCATGCGGATTGGGTAAATTACCTAATAAAGTTACTTTATTTTCTAATGATAAGAATTTAATCTCATTTAAAATAGCTTCTTTTAATTCTCCGTCACCTATAAATACAAGATGATAGTCAGTTTCTAATAAAAAATTCTTTAAGTTTTCAAGTAAACCAATGTGATTCTTTACATGTCTAAACCCAGCTACATAAACTAAAAATTTTTCGGGTAAATTTAAATCTAAATTAGCCTCAGCTTGGTTTTGTATATTGGGTAAATCTACTCCATTATATATTACATATAAATTTTTATGATTTCCGTGATAGTCTTTATACAATTCTAACATATATTTAGAAACGCATACTACAGCACTCGCTTTGTTATAAAAATAAGATGTAAGATTATCCAACAGCCATCCCTTTTCCGGTGTAATACTCCATCGGCCGTGCATAAAAATAATAGTTTTTAAACCAGAAGTCTTTGTGATGGTGTTCAATATATTAGAAACCCATAAATGACTTATGTACAAACCATCCGGATTATTATTTTTTAGTTGGTTTAATGTCTTAAAATAGCCATAATTTTTAAGAATAAAATTTGATCCTTTTGCCTTTAGATATTTAATAGCGGCACTATGAGGATACTTTTTTTTAGAATTTTTACTTAATACAATCGTATTTTGAAATAGTTTGTCAGTATGTAGGGATAAATCAGCAACTAACTTCTCGGCTCCACCGCCATACAATGATGAAATGATTGAAAAAATTTTCATGATCTATGCAGATTTATTCCAATGATGAATGTCAAGCTTGTAGGCTTTTGCAAGGGAATCATTATAAGGTGCAAAAAAGGTTTTTAAATCTTTTTCGATCTCTTTTGATATTTTTGGTTTTTCTGATTCTTTTCTATTTAATCTCATTATTATTTGACCTAAATCATATTTTAATTGTTTCGGAAAAACTTTTAATATATTAGATATAATTTTAGGTGGATTTGCCATGGCATTTTTTAAAAATTGGTTTTTATTTGATTTATAGGGATTATGTACAATAAAGCCTTCTGCCGGTAATTTTATTTCAGCCCCTAAAAATGAAAGAATCTTATAATATTCTTCTTTTGTATTTTTAATAAAATCATCAAATAAGATAATTTTAATATTTTCTCTTGGGAATAGTTCATAATAGCGATCTATTTGAGGTTGGAAAATAGCAGTTTCCTTGTATAAAAACTGTTTATACGAAGCTTTGCTACTTGGAGAACTCTTGTTTGTTTTTCTATAATCTTCTAATTCAAGAGCAGTTTGGAATGATTCAGTTTCAGTTCCGTTAAAATAATTCTGTAAATACAAAGAAAATATCATACTAGAAGGCTCTCTTAACATTATTATAATCTTAGCGCTAGGGTTATAATTATACATATTCCTTGCCGCGCTATTTGAAAATAAATACCATGTTGATGCATCAATCAAAAATTTATTATTTTCAAATCTTTTATGATATTTTTCAATAGAATTGATTAATTCATTTTGGAATTCATCACTAAAAAAATTTGGCTCTTTTGGATTACAAAGTGAAACATCAGGATGTTGACTCAAATAATTAGCCAAGGATGTTGTGCCACATTTAGGTGCTCCGACTATAAATGTATTAACCTTTTTCATTTAATTAAAAATTTAAATAATTCAATAGTAGATTGGGAAAAATATGCAAGGGTTAGTCTCTTAGTTTTTGTATAATTATATAATCGTTTTAGATAAATTATAGAAGCATTTTTTTTTAAAAAAAATTTGTAATCTGAATTTTTTTCTATGAACGGTAAATATAAATTTATTACACTATATTTAAAGAGATTTGGTTTAATTTTATTAAGTCCTTTCTTTGTTACACTTTCTTCATTATGTCTATATACCGACATATATTCATTCAAGATATAAATTGGAGCGCTAAAACTTAAATGATACAAAAGAGGACGATCGCCAGATGTAGTTTTTAGACGATCGCCAGATGTAGTTTTTAAAAGATAAGGTAATATTTCTTTTATGCTTTTTCTACGGAAAAAAAAACTTGTCGTATGACAGGGGTACCCATATTGAATGACTTGTTTAAAGTTTAATTTACCACTAACAGGAGAAATGAATTTAAAAGTTCTATCTTTAATATCAGAAATCTCTCTCGTTAAATGACCTACGAAATTAAATTCCTTATTTTCCTCCAAAAAATCCACTTGCTTCTGCAGTTTCAAAGGATCTGTCCAATAATCATCACCCTCGCACATAGCGATGTATTTGCCTTTGGCGCGTGAGAAATTATACTTTGCATTAAAGCCTCGTCTACCTTTCGAAAATTGATTCTCAACTTGAATATATGGCTTTATAATTTCTGGATATTTTTCTTGATATTCCTTTATAATTTCCTGTGTACCATCATTGGAAGCATCATCATGTATTAAAACTTCAAAGGCAAAATTACATTTTTGATTTAAAAAACCGTCGAGACACTCTCGAATATAAGCTGCATGATTATAAGTTAAACAGCTTATTGAAACCATAATATCTTTCATAATTTTTTATTTATTACCTCAACATAATGTTTTTGAGCAATCAGATTATAATAGGATTCGACGCCTTCTAAAGTTTTGTTTTCAAATAAATTTAAGGTGTTCCGTACAATGTCATAATCAATAAGTCTTGTAAACCCAATTCCGGCTGAAAAACGTGGGTTAACATCAATCAGATAATCCTTATCATCAGATCGAATAAACTCCATATTGTACACTCCATGAGATTGCATTCTTTCGCTTATTTGAGTCGCTAACCTAATTAAATTTTCATCATAAAATAATTCAACCGTAACTCCAGCACCATTTTTTGTTCGAATAAGTTCTTTTCTAGATATAAGTCTTATTTCTTTCGAAAAATTATTTCGCAAAACATCAATTGTCCATATATCACCCTGAATAAATTTTTGAAAGATGTAATTAGTATAATTTTGGTCTTTATTAAGAGTAGATGGTGACTCCATAATTATGACACCCTCTGAACTTCGCCCGTCTTTCGGCTTGCCTATAAAAGGAAAATCAACTGTTAAAATCTCATCGTAGGAAAAAGTAGGCACAAAAGGAAAGTCATTTTCCTTTAAAAAAATATTTAATTTTTCCTTATCTCTAGCCAAGGTTATAAAATTCTTATTTCCCATTACAATTAAAACCTCATCAAACGTATCTCTATACTTATTAAAAAAATCGATTTCAATATCTGTTAGAGGAATGATTATTTCAATTTTTTTCTCTCTAATAATTTTTTTTATAAACTCAAAATAGGCCATTTCATCTACTACCATAGGTGATTGAAAAACTTCATTGAAATCCTTTGAGATGTAATGCCATTCCTTTGGGAATATATCACAACCGAAAATAGCATCAATTCTAGAATCCTTTTTTAATGAATTTATTACTTCGGCTGCCGAAAATGATCCAATCGCCGTTATTAAGATATTATATTTCATATTTTTAAGAAACTGATAGTTTAAAGAAAAGTCCTAGGATATTAATTCTTCTTTTTTTGAAAGACGATATCTTCAGATTTACTTATTACTTGAAAATTATTTTTTAAGTATAAATTAATTGCAGGATGATTAGTGCTCCAAGTCTTAACATTTATCTTTTTCATGCCATTTTTGAACGCGAGATTAATAGCAGAATTCAACAATTTTTGAGCTAATCCTTTTCCTGAAAAATCTTTTTTAACGGATAAAAATGAAATATAACCTTCGTAATTTACCTTGTCGTTCATGTAGACAAATAAAGCTCCAGCGACAGTATCATCTATTTCAATAAAAATTATCTTTCCAAGTTTGTAAACTTTTTCAATATAGGTTTCAGCAGAACTTACATCTGATTTATCCCTAATTCTATCTAAAAAAGGAGGATTGAAGTCATTCTGAACTTCAAGAATATATTCAACGATTTTTTGAGTGTCTTCATTTGAAGCTGTTTTGATTTTCATAAGGTTGTTGATTTAAAGTAATTGAGAAATTTCATTTATTTCTGTATTTGAGATTACTGCTGATAAAGGTAAACATAGTATCCTTTTGGCAATCGATTCCGATATGTCCATTGTTTCGTTCGTGACGTAATTTAATGTATTCAAACTTGGATAAAAATATCTTCTAGGAAATATATTTTCTGCACTCATTGCCTGCATTACTTTTAGTAGTTCATCTTCAGATTCAAAGATGACAGGATAGTAATGATAATTCCATTCCGTTCCTTCTCTAATTTTCAAACCTTGAACTGAAACGTTTTTTAAAAGTTCGTCATAGGTTTCAACGGCCTTTTTTCGATTTTGAAAAATCTCCTCGATATGATCAAAAACGGCTAATCCCATGGCAGCTTGCAATTCACTCATTTTGGCATTGGTGCCCACTCCATGAAAACTTGTGGCTGTTTTATGACCAAAATTATGATGATAGAAAAGTTTTTGATGCAGTGCTTCATCCTTGCTTATAAAACACCCTCCTTCGCCCGTATGAAAGATTTTGGTGGCATGAAATGAACATGTGCTTACATCGCCATAATCAAAAATGCTTTTCCCCTTGTATTTTACGCCAAAACAATGGGCAGCATCATAAATAACTTTTAGATTGTGCTTTTCTGCAATTTGTTGAATAGCTTCCACATCACAAGGGTTTCCAAA
Organism: Weeksellaceae bacterium; assembly: GCA_048268105.1. Taxonomy (GTDB): domain Bacteria; phylum Bacteroidota; class Bacteroidia; order Flavobacteriales; family Weeksellaceae; genus Profundicola. The sequence goes on along the minus strand of JBLWWH010000028.1, from coordinate 2,844 downwards.
AACATGCGTAGCCAAAATTGCTGAGGTTTTTTCAGTAATGACTTCTTCAATCTTGGTCGCATCAATCGTTAGATAATCCGGTTCGATGTCCACAAAAACAGGGGTGCAATTCTCCCAGGCAATCGAAGACGTTGTGGCAACATAGGAGAAGGGTGTGGTAATGATCTCTCCTTTTAATTCCAGTGCTTTGATAGCAATCTGAATCGGTAATGTGCCATTTGTCGTTAAGGTTAGGTGATTAACACCTAAAAAGGATTTAAGTTTATCTTCTAACTCTTTTACCAATTCTCCACGATTAGTAAGCCATACTTTATCATAAGCACGCTGTAAATAAGAAGTATATTCTTCCATTGGGGGAAGAAAGGTTTTGGTAACGTTGATCATTTGCGTTTTAATTTGTTTTTTATATTCAATCCAATTAATATGCTTTTTAATTCGTTGTAAATCGGCTTATTGACAAGTTTTTGTAAAGTTATATAAATCATCATAAATATCAAGCTGGAAACTATAATATGCAAAAGATAATATATGTTCATAGCATCATACTTCAAAAATTGATTCAAATAATAAAGTAAACTACCCGCCAATATTGCAGGCCAAATAATTTTCAAACTATCTAAACTTTGCTCCTTATTAGAATAATTCAAAACCTTTGAAGAAAAATATTGATTAATTAACAAACCAATTATATTGCTCAATAAGATTCCATAAATCATGATGAAAATTCCAAAGGGTGCAGTGATGACTAAAATGGATATTCCTACTATTTTTTTATAAACTTCAGCTTTTAAAAATAAATCGGATCTTCCTTGTACTTTTAATATGTTTAAATTATAAACATGAAGAGGATAAAGTATCCCTGTAAAACATAATAATTGGAAATAGGGTACGGCAGGTAGCCAAACATCTGTAATCAGAAAAATAAACAATGGTTCTGCTATGACAATGAATAGGAGCATCATAGGTGCAATTGCAAATAATGCTACTTGTAACATTTTCTGGTAAATATCTTTTAATCGTTTTTTATCATTTTTAACTTCAGCCAGAACAGGATAAGTTACTCGACCTAATGCGGACATAATAGTGTTTACTGGAACGTTTTTTAAGGTAGAAGCCCGGGTATAAAACCCTACTTGTTGAATCGGGTTATATTTCCCTATGACCATGGGATAAATGTTTTTCATGATGGAATCTAGTAAACCTGAAAGTAATAATTTATATCCAAAATTAAAATGATGTTGAAAAACATGATAATCGAATATAAATTTAGGACGCCAATTCGTGAAAATCCAGAATTGGACAGCAATTAGAAATATCATAATAATTTCCATCCAAACCAATGCCCATACACCATACCCAAGATAACCCATAACAATACCAACTAAAGCCGAGATTAGAACCGAAGGAATTTGAACAATGGTTTGTTCCTTAAATTTTAAAAGTTTGGTGAGCCTGTGAATTTGTATAGAAGAAAAAGAAGTAAGTATTATTGCTATAGAATATACCCGAATTAAACTTGTGAGAATAGGTTTCTCATACCAATCCGCAATAAAAGGAGCCGACAAAAATATAATAAAATAAATGAAGATGGAAACGAATAAATTTAAAAGAAATACGGTTCCATAATCCTTTTCCGTTAATTTGTTGCTTCTAATCAATGATTGGCCCATGCCTGATTCGGAAATGGTATTGCCAATAGCATTAAATATTATTATAAGACCAAATAAACCAAAATCAGATGGGGAAATTATTCTTGCTAATAAAATTTGAGCAAAAAAACGTATTCCTACAATGCCAAATTGCTGAGAGGCCGTCCAAATAACTCCAGAAATTGTTTTTTGTTTTAATGACATTTATTTGGCTAGAACTTTCTTAAGATAGGCAGCATATTCGCTTTTACCCGCATTTTTAATGATTTGTTTTCTACCCTTGTCATCGATGTATTTTAATTTATAGGCTATTTCTTCTATGCAACCAATTTTTAATCCAGTTCTGTGCTCTACAGCTTTCACAAATTCTGTGGCTTCCGTGAGTGCCTGGTGTGTGCCGGTGTCCAGCCAGGCAAAACCACGACTCAATTTTTGAAGTTTAAGTTGATTTTTATTTAAATACTGCTGATTCACCGATGTAATCTCCAATTCACCCCGTTCTGAAGGCTGGACATTTTTAGCAATTTCCACGACAGAGTTTGGGTAAAAATATAAACCTACGACAGCGTGGTTACTTTTCGGGTCATTTGGTTTTTCTTCAATGGATTGTACTATGCCGTGTTCGTCAAAAGTTGCGACTCCATAACGCTCGGGATCATTCACATAATAGCCAAAGATGACGGCATTTTGATTTTCAGTTACCTCATTTTTTGCTGACTGTAGGATATGATGTAATCCAGCACCATAAAAAATATTATCGCCTAACACCAAACAAACATCATCATCGCCAATAAATTCTTCACCTATAATAAAAGCTTGCGCTAATCCATCGGGAGATGGTTGTTCGGCATAGGATATTTGAAGTCCTATCTGACTTCCATCGCCTAAAAGTTTTTTAAAATTAGGTAAGTCGTGCGGTGTAGAAATAATTAATATTTCGCGGATGCCTGCCAGCATTAATACAGATAAGGGGTAATAAATCATCGGTTTATCGTATATCGGCAGTAACTGCTTCGATACGACTTGCGTTAACGGATGTAATCTTGTTCCGGAGCCACCAGCTAAAATAATTCCTTTCATGGTGCAAATATAAGAATGTTAACTTATTAAAGAAGTTTATTTTAATGAATGTCCGTAAATTCGCCTAAAAGTATTATATTGCATTGAATTACAGAGAATAAAGATATGAATTTAT
>JBLWWH010000027.1:0-31370 GCA_048268105.1 Weeksellaceae bacterium | reverse complement strand
AGTTTGGCTACATTAGTCCGATAGAAAAACTAAAATCTACTTGGCCAGTTGCACTTATAACTTGAACATGGCAAATTTAATTATTATGAAAAATTTATTATTTGTATTTCTATTATTTGTTGGGCTTTCAGCAACTTTTGCTTCAAATGAGATTGAAGAAAAAGTTATTGACACAATATCAGAATGTTGTACTGTAACCGTTGAAGGACCAGATGGTGATGCGACAGTAAGGAAATGTAGAACAACCCGTACTGAAGCTTGCGATGCAGCTTATGATGCAGCTAAAACAGCTACTGAATTCAAGATGGCAGATTGAAAAATGTTGAATTATACCAGAGTCAAATTTTAAGGCTCTGGTTTTTTAATTAGATTTATGAGAAATTGGTTTATTATTTTATTATCTATCTTCTATAATTATTTTGGTATTTGTCAACAAATGTCGGTAATTTATGAATATTCAAATTCAAATAATTCGAAATGGTTATATGAATTAATAATAGAAGAGTCAAGATCTTTTTATATACAGTCTGAAGTTAATTTGGAAGTTCAGAGTGTTGATAAATTTGAAAACAGAGGTATTATGTATAAAAACAAAACTGACAACATAATAGCATATAATGATAGGCTTTTTAAAAATAATTTTTTTGTTAAAGATTCATTACCTAATTTTAATTGGGAGTTTAAAGTGGAAAATAAATATATACTAGGAGTGCTTTGTAATTCTGCTAAAACTAAATTTAGAGGTAAAGAATACATAGCCTATTACTCTGAATCTTTTGAAAATCAAGAAGGACCTTGGAAGTTTGGAGGACTCCCTGGTTTGATTTTGGAAGTTGTAAGTATTGATGGGGAATATATGTTTAAAGCTATCAGTATAAAACAACATTCAGAGCCGTTGTTTAGTTTAGATGAGTTTCTGGGAAATAGCTTTTTAAACTGGAATACTTATATTCAGAAATTCAGAAATACAGTAGACGCTATTGTATTAAAAATGAAGGAGAAAGATAATTCAGGAGGTGATGGTTATTTTAAGCTTAACAAACTGGAGTTAATATATCCAGAAGCTCAATTAAACGATGGTATTAAATTCTAGTATTATGAAAAAACACACATTATTACTAATATTCTTATTGTTTTCAATCAATGCGTTTACTCAAAGTTTTGAAATTAAATACTCCGAACAAACAACCTGGGAAATTGACGATGAGAGGAATTACTCTAAAGAATATAAGGAAGCGCTTCTTGCTTCTATGGAGAAGAAAGATTTTTATACTTTGAAAATTGAAGATAAAAAATCAATTTATACTGCTATTTCAAGGTTAGATAACAAGAACTCAACCAGTGGCTTATCAATTGAAACTGGTAATTCAGAAAGTTATATTTATAAGGATATATGGAAAAATGAATTTATAAAAGAAGAAACTTATCCTAAAGTTATTCATGTGATAGATTCTTTACCCAATTATAATTGGGAGATAGAAAAGTCAGATCTTACAATTTTGGGCTATAAGACCTATGCAGCAAGAACCGATTTAGATAATTTTGTTATAAAAGCTTTGTATGCCCCAGGAATTCCGATTCAGACAGGACCGCGTTATTTTTGGGGATTACCAGGACTAATACTGAAAATAGAGATTGAAGATAATCGCTCCAATTATAAAACTGTAATAATTGCAGAAGAAATACAGAATTCACAAATTACGATTAAACCTCCCAATATTTCAAAAACATCAATGTCTCAAAAGGAGTTCAAAAACTTCTTTGATGATTTTGTTAAAAGAGATAATGAGATGTTATATAATGGTGTAGACACAAGTGATTAATCATATTTTACTTTTATACAATACAACAAAACAAGGCAAACAGCTATTACCAACGAGATTTTAGAGATCGTATGAGGTGCAGACGCCTTAGATGGATAATAAAACTTAAAGTTTAAAAAATAAAAAAACCACCGGGCAATATTCGATGGCTTTTTTTGTTTGTTAGGTTGGTAACAAAATACTACTTTTATTGAGTTGTTGACAAGTTTTAAGAAATAAATACAATTAATTCGGAAATCATTTGTTTTTCTATTTTCTATTTTCGTTTCGTATTAATCAATAAAATATAATTATTATGAAAAATTTATTTTTTACTTTAACTTTCATGTTATTAGGTTCATTAGTTTTGGGAAACAATGATTCACAGTTATTTAATGGCAATCCCATTAAAATAAACTCAAATGAGAATGAATTAAGTAAATCAAATTTACAAATTGAAATTCCTGAGAGTCCATCTGAACCCGAAAGATTTTGGGGAACGGAAATTCATTATGACCAAGACGGAAATACGAGAGCCTGTTATTATGTTATGTGGGTTGCTGTAAGTTGCACACCATGGAGTGACGAAGGTCCAAATGATTTTGAAATTGCAGATTAATTGTAAATTGAAAAACCCGGTTGTCAAGGCTGCTTTTTTGTCGAAAAGGCAGCTTTTAATTTAAAAATAAAATATGAAATGGATTTTCTTAATATTCCCCATACTTGTATATTCTCAACTGATTATTGTGAAAGACTCGGTGACTGATAATGATGTAGGTTATTTACTATTCAAAAATATGTGTAATAAAAGTTTAAATTATTCAGATGAAAATGGACATTTGTATGCGACAAACGAATGCAAAAATTATAAAATTTATCATCCTGAATTCCATGAAAAGGAAATTACAATTAATTCAGATACAACAATTTATCTTTCACCCAAACCAATATTATTACAGGATACGTATGTTGTTTCAAAAAATGTAAAATTATATACTTTTGAGCCTAAGATTGACAAACAGTGTAAAATCTCACTCATTCACCAGCATCAGATATTGTTATCTGAATTTCGAAATGAAAGTAGTCAATTGATAAACATAAAAAATCTAGGTTTTCAATTTAAAAATATCAATTCGGATTTTACGCTACGATATTTAATTTATAATGAAAGGGAAGGTATTCCTGGAGATGTAATTTTCTCTCAAACAGTAAACTTTACTAAAGAACCTCTAAATCAATTGAAGACAGTATATATTAAAGGAAATGAGATTATGGTAGAACCAAATGATAAGATCTTTATCGGTTATGAAATTATAAATGATGTCAAGGTAAAAACCAATAAATCCCAAATCTTCAACTATTATAATTGCATTCTTACATCTAAGAAATCTTGGCTATTAAATTATGAAAATGAGAATGAATTTAAAATGTCAAAATTCCCACAATTTTATTATAAATTAGAATATGTAAATCAACATGAAGACTGATCTTATTATTCAAAATAAGGAAAACAATAAGAATATATTCGGTGGGTTTTTTTTGTTTGCAATTTTGGTAATAAAAACTTGTTTTTATTGAACAGTTGACAAGTTTTAAGAAGTAAATGCAAATAAGTCGCAAATAATTTGTTTTTCTATTTTCTATTTTCGTTTCATATTAAAATTTATACCAGAATACAACAGGAATTTTAAAATAAAAGCTGGAAGTTACGCCTTGGACACTTCAATTGGAAATGACGGTGGATATAGAATCCCATTAGAATAATTAAAAACACGTAGTATGAAATTTGTATTCTTTTTCTTAGTCTTATTTAGTTTAAAAGCGCAAAGTCAACAAATTGAGGTTAGTAGGTTCAATGCGGTGGAAGTTCTAGATATTGAGGATAATCATGTGTATTTAATTGATAATGAGGATTTCGATTCGTTATTGAATGTGGGAAATTCTGAATATAAATTGGTTTACACCTATGCAGCATGGTGCAAGCCTTGTATAGAAACTTTGCCAAAAGTTCTTGATTTGGTGGAGAAAAATGAAAATGAAATTGACTTTTATTTAATAACGCCAGAAGATGAAAATGATAATACTGAATTTAAAAGAATTCGGTATAAATTGAAGGAGGCAGGTTATAAAGGACCCATATTTAATATATCCAATAAGCATTCAAAAAGATATAAAAAGAAATATATTTCTTTTGTGGAAAATATATCTACAGAAATTAAGGATTATGGACTTTCTTTAATTCTGTTTTTTGATAAGGACAATAAGTTGTTAGTTTCTTCCACCTATAAAAAAGATGAAAAACATTATCTCGATCAAATCCAGCAGTTTCTGAATTCAAATTAATGGAATAAGATGTTATAAGGGTTGAGTGTTTTTAGTTTTAAATCGAGTAAATTGAAGAAATAATAATAAACCACTGGACCATGTTCGGTGGTTTTTTTTGGCATGTTGGTATTAAAAAACTACTTTTATTGAGTTGTTGTGCGTCAGTGTAAAAAGCCAACCGCACAAACAGCACATTTGGTTTTTGCCGACGCATAAAGCCAACGCTGAAAAACCAAAAGAGCTGTTTTTTGCCAACGCGCAGACAGAATGAACGAAATTTGAAAACGATAAAAAAGAACTTAAAATAAATGGCCAAAAAGATACGAAAGGAAAAATCGATTGAAGAAACATTGTGGCAATCGTGCGACAAATTGAGAGGTTCGGTTGAACCTGCCGAATACAAACACGTTGTACTCGGACTGATTTTCCTGAAATTCGCCAGTGATAAATTTGAGCAACGTAGAAAAGAACTGATTGCCGATGGCAAAGAAAAATACGTGGAAATGAAAGATTTCTACGCTATGAAAAATGTGTTTTATCTAGAGGAAATATCCAGGTGGACTTATATCATCAAAAATGCCAAGCAAAACGACATTTCCCTTAAAATTGACACGGCTCTCAACACCATTGAGAAAAACAACCCTGCTCTAAAAGGTGCTTTGCCTGACAATTATTTTTCTCGCTTGGCATTGGATAAAACCAAACTCGCCTCCCTACTCGACACCATCAACGATATTGACACACTCAAAGACAACGGACAAGATGTGATTGGACGGGTGTATGAATATTTCTTGGGGAAGTTTGCCCTGAAAGAAAGTAGCGGAAAAGGCAAAGGCGAATTTTACACGCCCAAAACCATTGTGAACTTGATGGCGGAATTGATAGAGCCATACAAAGGTATCATCTATGACCCTTGCTGTGGAACAGGCGGAATGTTTGTGCAGTCTATCAAGTTTATTGAAGCCCACCAGGGAAGCAAAAAGGAAGTTTCCATTTACGGACAGGAAAACACGCCAACGACATACAAATTGGCGAAAATGAATTTGGCAATCCGTGGTATTGCTGCCAACCTTGGCGACAAACACGCAGACACTTTTTCCAACGACCAGCACAAAGACCTGAAAGCCGATTACATTATGGCAAATCCGCCATTTAACTTGAAGGATTGGCGGGGCGAAAACGAACTTTTGGACGACCCACGTTGGATGGGCTATGAAGTACCACCAAAAAGCAATGCCAACTACGGTTGGATTTTGAATATGGTGAGCAAGCTTTCTGAAAATGGCGTAGCAGGTTTCATCCTTGCCAATGGTGCACTTTCAGGAGGTGGCGAAGAATACAAAATCCGTAGAAAATTGGTTGAAAACGATTTGGTTGAAGCCATTATCATAATTCCACGAAATACCTTTTACACGACTGACATTAGCGTAACACTTTGGATTTTGAACAAGAACAAAAAGCAACGCACGGATTACACCAAGGAAAAACCTAAAAACTACCGAGACCGCACAGGCGAAATCCTGTTTATGGATTTGAGGCGTTGGGGCAGCGAGTATGAGAAAAAATATATTGAACTCACCGAAGACGACATACAGCAAGTAGCCCTAAACTACCACAATTGGCAACAAGTGGGCTATGAAAGTACCTACAAAGACATACCCGAATATTGCAAATCCGCCAATTTTGAAGACCTGAAAGCCAACGATTTTTCATTGGTGCCAAGCAAATACATTGAGTTTGTAGACAAAGACAGCGGCATTGACTTTGACACCGAAATGAAACGCATACAGCAAGATTTCAAGACCCTGCTACAAGAAGAAAAAGAATCGCAGGAACAATTGATAAACGCTTTTAAAACCTTGGGTTATGAGTTATAAGCGTTTGGGAGATTATATACAAAAGGTAAACAACCGCAATAAAGATTTAGCGGTTTCTAATCTATTGGGTGTAAATATTTTCAAAAACTTTATGCCTTCTGTAGCAAATCAATCGGGTTTAGACCTGTCAAAATACAAAGTCATTCAAAAAGGACAGTTTGCCACTAACTTAATGCACGTTAACAGAGATGAAGTTTTGCCTGTCGCATTATACACAGAAGACGAACCTGCTCTTGTCTCACCTGCATACATCACTTTTGAGGTAATTGATGAAAATGAATTACTTCCAGAATTTTTGATGATGGAGTTTCAACGCCCTGAATTTGACAGAAAAGCTTGGACATATTGCGATTCCAGTGTAAGAGGTGGTTTAGAATGGGATAGGCTTTGCGATATGGAAATCCCCATTCCCGACATTACCGAACAACGCAAATATGTAGCCCTTTACAAAGGCTTACTCACGAACCAAAAAGTGTATGAAAACAGTTTGGAAGATTTACAGCTGATTTGTGATACCTACATTGAGGATTTGATAAAGAAAGAGCCACTCAAAAGGTTGGGAGAATATATTCAGCAATCGGATGAGCGGAATAGGGATTTACAAGTATCGTTTTTGCAAGGTGTTTCTACTTCTAAAGTTTTGATTGAAACTAAGGCAAATACAAGCGGAGTAAATTTCTCAAACTACAAAGTAGTTAGAACGGGTGAATTTGTCTATGTGGCAGATACTTCTCGCAGAGGAGACAAAATTGCTTTGGCTATGAATAGTTCAAAACCTTGCATTGTCTCAGCTATCTATACAGTTTTCAAAGTTATTAAGCCAGAAGAATTGCTTCCCGAATATTTGTATCTGTATTTCCAAAGAACGGAATTTGACCGATATGCTCGTTTCAATTCTTGGGGCAGTGCCAGAGAAACCTTCGATTGGGCGGATATGTGTGATGTGAAATTGCCCATTCCGAGCATAGAAAAACAAGAAGCCATAGTCACCATTTACCATACCTTAGAAACCCGTAAACGCATCAACGAGCAATTAAAGGAAAGCATCAAACCGCTTTGCCCTGTGCTGATGAAAGGGGTTGTGGAGAAAATGGTAATGCAAACAGTAGAAGGTTAATAAATTATGAATATATACAAAATAGAAGTAGAAAATTATAGGCTTTTGAAAGGTTTTTCAATTGACCTTGAAAAAGATCTTTCTTTGGTAATTGGAAAAAATAATACAGGAAAAACCTCAATCCTTTCAGTTCTTGACAAATTCTTGAATGAGAAAAGTAAATTTTCCTATGATGACTTGAATATAGATTTTAAAAACGAATTAGAAGGTTTAATTAAATCTTCTGACGTTCCTGACGAATTTCCGCCCAAAGGTGTTAAACTGAAAATTTATATTGAGTATAACGAGGCTGACGATTTATCTAATGTCAGTAGAGTATTGATGGATTTAGACCCTGACAACAATAAAATTGTATTAGGGTTTGAATATACAGTAACCTATACTGATTTTCTAAAAATTAGAACTGATTATACGGCTTTTTCCGCAAGCGAAAAGGCTAAAGTTGATAAAAAAAAGAAAAACAAGCCTGGAGAACTAAAAGAATTCTTAAACCAAGAATTAGATACTTATTTTTATACTCGTAAAAAGTCTTTTGAATATGATGTGGCTACTAATAAAGTAAATGATGCTACTTTTATAGACCTTGAAAGTGAAGGCATTAGTATTAAAGATATAATCAGTTTTAAATACATCGGTGCAAGACGAGATGTAACTAATAAAGAAAAGGAAAAAACATTATCTAAACAAACTTCCAGTCTTTATAAAAAGAAAGAAGATAATAGCGACAAAACCCAAGCAACAGAAGATTTTAAAGACCAACTTTCAGAAACTGATAATACATTAAGCGACATATACAAAGACCTATTCAGTGATGTAATCAAAAAAGTACAGGATTTTGGAGGAATAAAACTGAATGATACAGACATCGCAGTAATTTCAACATTGCAACATAGGGAATTACTTGAAGGAAATACAACCGTGGTATATACCCACGATAACCATAAATTGCCAGAGCATTATAATGGCTTAGGTTATATGAACCTTATAAGTATGATTTTTGAAATTGAAATTCTTGTTCAGGATTTCAAAAGGGACAAGGATAATAAGCCCGCAGATATAAATCTACTCATTATAGAAGAACCCGAAGCACATACACATCCCCAAATGCAGTATGTCTTTATTAAAAACATAAAGAAATTACTTGTCGAAGGGATAAAGAGAGATGACGGGATAAATAGACCTCTACAATATATAATTACAACACATTCATCTCACATTGTTGCAGATAGCGATTTTGATGATATTAAATATTTGAAAGCGGAAAACAAGAATAACGTTGTTGCGAAAAATCTTTCAGATTTAAGAAAGCAATATGATGCCGACCCTAACCAATATCAATTTCTAAAGCAGTATCTAACTATCAGCAGGGCTGAAATTTTCTTTGCTGATAAGGCGGTTCTAATCGAGGGGGATACGGAAAGAATATTGATACCAACCTTTATGCGAAAAGTAGATTTGGAAGAAGCAGCTCGTCTAAAAGCAGAAGGCAAAGAAGATACTTTTCTTCCACTATTATCTCAAAATATATCTATTATTGAAGTTGGAGCTTATTCACAAATCTTCGAGAAGTTTATAGAATTTTTGGGTATTAAATCTTTGATTTTAACGGATATTGATGCTATCAATGATGATAGAACAGCCTGCCCTGTAAATGAAGGAACAAAAACGAGTAATTCCGCAATCAATCATTTCTTAAAGGAAATTACTTGGAATGACTTAAAAACATTAGCTGTTGCTAATAGAACCATTACTGTTGGAAGTTCTACGGTTTGTATATGCTATCAGCAGGAAGAAAATGCCTACCACGCAAGAAGTTTTGAAGATGCTTTTATTCACTTGAATAGAGAATTTATAAAAGCAAGAAAAGCAACTTTTCAGGGACTAAAGAATGCTTCACATTTTGATGATGATGCAAAAAGTCCTTATGAATTAGCAGGTTCTTGTGTCAAAAAGAAAACACATTTTGCATTGGATATTTTATATCATAGTGACGAAAGTTTTAGCATTTGGAATATTCCTGCATATATCAAAAATGGATTATTATGGTTAAAGCAAGATTAAGTTTAGAACCTGAAGTAAAGCAAATTTTCCAATCAATTGATGATGGGAGAAACTTCCTTTTAAGTGGCGGTGCAGGAAGTGGTAAAACCTATTCTTTGGTAAGTGTTATTCGTCAGGTAATAGCTGAAAACCTAACAGTAAAAGTAGCTTGTATGACATACACCAACGCAGCAGTAAAGGAAATCGAAGAAAGAGTAAATCACAAGAACCTGAATGTATCTACAATCCACGATTTTTTATGGGATAATATAAAACACTTTCAAAAGGAGCTTAAAGAAGCAATTATTTCATTAGCAAATAATGAGGATGTTAGTAGAATTTCAATTGATGAGGCAAATCCTATTCCCGAAAACTATTTTGATATTTTGCCAGACGGAATACAATATAAAGAGTTTGTACGGTTGCGTGAAGGGATAATTTCTCACGATGAGTTGCTTATAGTTGCAAACTATCTTTTTGAGAAATATCCGAAACTTAGTAGTATTGTAAAGGATAAATACAAGTTCATTTTTATTGACGAATATCAAGATACGAGTAAGGCTGTTGTAGATACTTTTCTTAATCATTTCAAGAAAAGCGAAAGAAAAAATATTATTGGTTTCTTTGGCGATGCAATGCAATCTATTTATGATGATGGGATTGGAAATTTAGACGAATACAAAGGAGATGATGCAGATACTGTAAATGAAGTTCCAAAGAAACAGAATAGAAGAAACCCCCAGCTTGTTATTGATTTAGCAAATAAACTTCGGACTGACGGTATTACACAAGAACCTTCTACCGACCCCAATGCACCCAATATGGTTGAAGGTGTAGTAAAACAAGGCACTGTACTATTCCTACATTCTACTGATGGCGATATTGGTAAGGTTGAAAAATTCTTGGAAGAAAATTATAGTTGGAACTTCAATAATTCAAAAGAAACAAAAGAACTGAACCTCACTCACAATTTAATAGCAGGCAAAGCAGGATTTAGAACCTTAATGGATATTTATGATAAAGACCATATATTAAGTTTTAGGGATAGGATTAAGAAGTATATAAAAGATAATGGCATTACAACTGATTTTTCAGAAAACACATTTGGCGAAGTTATTCAAATGTTACAGCAAGGGAAAAGTGGTCGGGATTTGAATGCTGTTAGTCCGACTAACACAATGCAAAATTTTATTGCCGACAATGCAGAATTGTACAATTCCGCATTAGAATTAAACTATTCTGAATTTTCCAAAATGTATGTTGATAAAGACCAATTGCTTGACGATAAAAAGCAAGATGAAGATGATGAAAATAAGAAGGGTTCAAAAAGAGATAATTTAATAAAGCATCTGTTTAAAATTCAAACTAATATTTCTCTGTATAAAAATAAAAGGTATAACGAGTTTCTAAGGGCAACAGACTATCGTTTTAGAATAACAAGTATAGTAAGCAAAAGAACTCTAAAAGAAAATATTGATAATCTTGCAAATGTTGGCGATAAAACAATAGAGGAAGTAATTACTGATGCCAACGAAAAGGGTATTTGTATGATTGATGATAAACTCATTGATTTTAAAGAGAAAAAAGAGTATTTATATAATCGTGTGAAAAATGTCAGGTTTAGTGAATTTCAAAAGCTATATGAATATTTAGAAGGACAAACACCATTTTCAACACAGCATAAAACTAAAGGTGCTGAATTTGATAATGTATTAGTTATTCTTGATAATGGAGGTTGGAACAATTATAACTTTGGAAATCTTTTCTTAGAAACAGGCTCGGCAAGCGTATTGGATAGAACTCAAAAGATATTTTATGTTTGTTGTACAAGGGCTAAAGAAAATTTAGCAGTTTTCTTTCACAATCCTGATACACAGGTAATAGCAAAAGCTAAAGTATGGTTTGGGAATCTCAATGTCATCGATATTGGCAATAATTAGATAACGAAAGAAATCTATTTAAATAAAGAAATTATTATGACCAGCGACATCCTCATATACCAAAACCCGGACGGCAACATCAAAATAGATGTACGCCTACAGGAAGAAACTGTTTGGTTGACGCAAGACCAAATGGCTACACTTTTTGGCAAAGCTAGAAACACAATAACAGAGCATATCCAAAATGTTTATGAAGAAGGTGAGTTAGAGCAAAATCGAACTAGTCGGAAATTCCGACAGGTTCGAACGGAAGGTAAAAGAGAAGTAAAAAGAGAAATAGATCACTACAATTTAGATGTTATTATTTCGGTGGGGTATCGGGTAAAATCGGTTCAGGGTACACAATTCCGTATTTGGGCAACACAGCGTTTAAAAGAATACATTATCAAAGGCTTTACGCTTAATGATGACCGCTTTAAGTCGGGCAGTTCAATGAATTATTTCAACGAACTGCAAGACCGTATTCGGGAAATACGCCTTTCGGAGAAATTTTTCTATCAAAAAATAAAAGACATCTACGCCACGAGTATCGACTATGACCCAAAAGACGAAAAGACGATTGAGTTTTTCAAAATCGTACAAAACAAATTGCTTTGGGCAATCAGTCAGCAAACCGCAGCAGAATTGGTGTTCAGGCGTGTGGATGCCAGTTTGCCCTTAATGGGAATGCTTTCTTACGACAAAAAACAAGTTGTTTCCATAAAAAAAGCGGAAGTAAGTATTGCCAAAAATTACTTGAATGAAGATGAAATGAAGCTTTTGGGCTTGTTGGTGGAGCAATATTTGGCATTTGCTGAGACAATGGCACAACAGCAAACGCCAATGTATATGAAAGATTGGATTGGGCGGTTAGACAGTATTTTGCAATTAAACGGCAGAGAGTTATTGACCCACGCAGGAAAAATTTCGCATAAAATGGCATTGGAAAAGTCGGGAGAAGAGTATGAGAAATTCAAACAACAACAAAAAGCCATTGAAAAAGAAACCAGTTTGAAAGAGTTGGAAGAGGATATTAAAAAAATGAAAAAGTCTTGAACTATGATTTTTAAATGATTGAATGAAAGCTATGATTGACGAAAAGTATAAATATTCCGAATTGACAGGCAAAATTATTGGCTGTGCTATGGAAGTGCACAAATATTTGGGTAATGGTTTTCAAGAAGTAGTTTATCAAAGAGCCATGTCCATTGAATTAAATATGCAAGGAATTGCCCACGTAAGAGAACAAGAAATGCCGTTGCAATACAAGGGTTTTGATATTGGAACAAGAAGGGTTGACTTTTTTATTGAGGATAAAATAATGTTAGAAATCAAGGCTGTCAAAGAATTGGAAGATGTTCATTTGGCACAGGCCATCAACTATTTGGAAGCCTACGGAATGGAAATAGGCTTACTAATCAATTTTGGAAATACATCACTTCAATTCAAACGGGTAATGAAACCCAAAAGAAATCAAAGCCCATCAGAGAATCAGAAAAATCATAGTTCAAGACAATGAGTAAGTTTACAGAAGCAAAATTAGAGCAAGCATTTATTGAGCTTTTAGGAAATGAAGGCTATCCGCATTTTATGGGGAATAGTTTGGTGCGTAAAGATGAAAGCGAAGTACTCATTGAAGACGACCTAAAAACCTACTTGCTCACTCGCTATCAAAATGCCAATCTTACCGATACAGAAGCCCAATCCATTATTCTGCAACTCAAAACGCTCTCTTCGGCAGACCTTTATGAAAGCAACAAAAAAATAATGCAGTGGTTGGCAGATGGTTTCATTCTCAAACGGGAAGACCGCAACCAAAAAGACATTCATATCTCGCTTGTTGATTATGCGGGATTAGACCGTCAGCGACAAAGTGAAAATTTGGACATTATTGCTGCTGAACCCGAGGAACAATATCCGCCTGATACAAATATTTATAAGTTTGTAAACCAAATAGAAATTGTAGGAACAGAAAGGAGAATTCCAGACGGCATTTTATACATCAATGGATTGCCTGTGGTGGTTTTTGAATTTAAAACAGCCATTCAGGAAAACACCACAATTCACAATGCTTTTGTTCAACTGACCACTCGCTACAAAAGAGACATTCCTGAGCTGTTTAAATACAATGCCTTTTGCATTATCAGTGATGGCGTAAACAACAAAGCAGGTTCATTCTTTGCACCTTACGAGTTTTACTACGCTTGGCGAAGAATTGCAGGCTTGGCAAAAGATGTGGACGGCATAGACAGTATGTTCACTTTGGTTCAGGGAATGCTGCATAAAAACCGCTTGAGAGACATTATTCAGAACTTCATTTACATTCCTGATTCATCAAAGAAAGACGAGAAAATCGTTTGTCGCTATCCGCAGTATTACGCAGCTCGCAGTTTATACGAAAACATCAAAAAAGCAGAAAAACCAGACGGAGACGGAAAAGGCGGAACGTACTTTGGAGCAACAGGAAGCGGAAAGAGTTTTACAATGCTTTTTCTCACTCGATTGTTGATGAAAAGCAAGCATTTTGAAAGTCCGACCATTGTACTCATTACTGACCGCACCGACTTAGACGACCAACTTTCAGGGCAATTTACCAACGCCAAGCAATTCATTGGAGATAATGCGGTGGAAAGTGTAGAAAGCAGAGCCGATTTAAGAAACAAAATGCAAGGCAGAAATAGCGGTGGCGTATTCTTGACCACTATTCACAAGTTTACAGAAGACACCGAACTGCTCACTGAAAGAACTAATGTGATTTGTATTTCGGATGAAGCCCACAGAAGCCAAACCAATCTCGACCAAAAAGTAAAAATCACCAAAGACGGTGTGAAGAAAACCTTCGGATTTGCAAAGTATCTGCACGATTCTCTACCAAATGCCACTTTTGTTGGCTTTACAGGAACGCCAATAGATGCAACTTTGGACGTGTTCGGAAAAGTAGTAGATGCCTACACAATGACAGAATCCGTCAGGGATGAAATCACAGTTCGCATAGTTTATGAAGGTCGAGCTGCCAAAGTTGCCTTGCATAACAGCGAATTAGAGAAAATAGAAAAATACTACGAAGAAGCAGCCGAAGCGGGAGCCAATGAATACCAAATAGAAGAAAGCAAAAAGGCAACTGCAACAATGAACGCCATTTTGGGCGACCCTGACCGATTATTGAAATTGGCGGAAGACTTTGTAAACCATTACGAAAAAAGAGTAAACGAAGGTGCTACTGTAAAAGGCAAAGCAATGTTTGTTTGTAGCAGCCGTGAAATTGGCTACGAGTTTTACAAAAATGTAATCGCCTTACGGCCTGAATGGGCTGAAATAAGAATTGCCGAAGAAGGAGCTGTTTTAACAGACAAAGACAAAAGGGAAATCAAACCAATGGAGCGTATCAAAATGATAATGACCAGAGGGAAAGACGACCCAAAAGAAATGTACGATTTGCTCGGCACAAAAGAATACCGCAAGGAATTGGACAGACAGTTTAAAAATGAAAAATCCAATTTCAAAATTGCCATTGTAGTCGATATGTGGCTAACAGGTTTTGATGTGCCATTTTTGGATTCTATTTACATTGACAAGCCTATTCAGCAGCACAATTTAATTCAGACCATTTCAAGAGTTAACCGAAAGTTTGAAGGAAAAAACAAAGGCTTGGTTGTCGATTACATAGGCATCAAGAAGGCTATGAATCTGGCACTTGCCAAATACAACAAAGGCGAAAGAGAAAACTTTGAAGATATTCAAGAATCGCTGATTGTGGTAAGAAACCATTTAGACCTTTTGGCTAAAGTCTTCCATAAGTTCGACAGTTCAAAATATTTCGATGGTGCAGCTTTAGAGCAGTTAAACACCTTGAATATGGCTGCTGAATATGTTCAGTTGACCAAAGAATTAGAAACCCGATTTATGGGCTTGGTAAAACGATTGAAAGCCGCTTATGATATTTGTGCAGGAAGTGAACATTTAACGCAGAAAGAAAGAGACTATACTCACTTCTATTTGGCAGTTCGTTCCATTGTTTTCAAACTAACCAAAGGCAGTGCACCCGACACGGCACAGATGAACGCAAGAGTTCGGGAAATGATAAAAGATGCTTTGGAAAGTGATGGCGTTCAGGAAATCTTCAAACTCGGTGACGAAACACAAAGCGAACAAGACCTTTTTTCAGAAGACTATTTGGCCAAGATTGACAAAATCAAGTTGCCAAACACTAAAATCAAATTGCTTCAACAACTTTTAGCTAAAGCCATTGGAGAGATTAAGAAAGTCAACAAAGTAAAAGGAATTGACTTCTCTAAGAAAATGCAAACCTTGGTAGAACGCTACAACGAGCGAAAAGAAGATGACGTATTGAGAAGTGAAGTATACGAAGAAATGGCGGAGCATTTGACCAACTTGATTTGGGAAGTTCAAAAAGAGTTTTCGGCAGGTGACGAATTGGGAATTGACTTTGAAGAAAAAGCCTTCTACGACATTTTGAAAGATTTGTGTATTAAGTATGACTTCAAATATCCAGAGGACAAACTGATTGTTTTAGCTCAGGCAGTAAAAGACTTGGTAGACTCACAAGCTAAATACCCTGATTGGAGCAAACGAGAAGACATTAAATCCGCTTTAAAAGTTGGACTAATAATTCTCTTGGACGAACACGGTTATCCTCCAGTAGAAAGAGACGAAGTATATAAAGACATTTTTGAACAAGCAGAGAATTTTAAGAAAAACAGAGTAATAACGAAATAATGCCAACGCTAAAAGCCATACACATTTGCAATTCGCACCAGCCTATGCTCAAGCCAAAAATTGCAAAAGAGTATGTTTTTGCCAACGCTGACAGACGGACGAAAAAGAACACCGAACGCAAAACAATGTGTATAAGCAATAGCGGTTTTGGTGCTAAATTGAAAGGAAATGAATATTAAAAAAGGTAAGTGTTTAACCGAAAAGTTAGTGGGTTTTAATCCGCTACTGCTCATACACTAGACCGTTGACAAGTAGTAAGAAGTGAATGCAAATAAGTCGGAAATAATTTGTTTTTCTATTTTCTATTTTCGTTTCATATTAATCAATAAAATTTATTTTTAAGTTTAATGTTTTTTGGCTGTGGATTATTGAGTTCTGTAGGAAATGGATATCCTTTGAAAGGTCATGAATCCCTTTCTCTTTTTCCAGCTTAGGATTTTTCGCATTATGAGAATTTTAATACTTTTATAGAACAGCTTTAGTTAGAATGACATGAAATTAGTAATATCACAAATTTTTATTTTATTTTTCACTTTATCTTTTTCTCAAACTTTAAGCAGTGAATATAAAATAGCATATGCTCATTATAACCAAAAGGATTATGAAATATCTAAAGATACCATAAATGCTTTCTTGTATTTTAATGAGAATCATTCATTGTATGAAATGAATGGAAAGACATATGACCTAAATGCTTTTAAATTTAATGAAAATGATGAAATTGAAAGTGAGTTGGTGCCATTCACAGATTATGTATGGAAAAGCTTTCAAGATGATTTGATGTTTTCAAAATCACAAATTGCTTATCAGAATGGTGTTATTTTGAAGCAAGATTTAAAGGATTTCGAGATAATAGCTAGGCATCCCCAAGATGTAAAAAATATTTTAGGATATGAATGCAGTGCAGTTTCCATTTTATATAAAGGAAGGAGGTATAAGATTTACTATACAGAGAAATTTAATTCAGCGGTTGGTCCATGGAAGTTTCACGGATTAAAGGGGCTTATTCTAGAGGTAATTGATCTCGAAAGCCAATTACATATTATAGCCAAAAAAATAGAAAAAAATAATAAAACCTTCGAAAATCCATTTAAAAATAATATGTATTTATCTTGGAATACATTGATAGACAAAGCGAGTATATTATATTCAAAGGATATTGTAGAGCAAAAAAGATGTTGTAATCAACGCATTATGATTAGTGGATTAGAAAATGATATAGAAAGATATGAGTTGAACTCTGATTACGCAGTAGAAGTTGATTACAAAGTTTATATTGAACTTACCGAAAAAAATGAAATTGATAAATCTTTAGATTCTGACTTTAAACTTATTCTGACACCTGTTGAGTCAAATTATTTTTATGTAGAAAAAATCATCAATAATCAAGGACTTTCAAGTTATGGTTATGTTTTTCAACGTGGTATAATATATAAAGATATAATTGATAGAAAACTTATGCAAGATGAGGAATTGATGGGTAGAAAATATTTGATTGAAGATGAAATACTTGGATTTAATTGGAAAATCAGTGATGAGAAGGATGTATTTTTAGGCTATAATGTTAGGAAAGCAATCACAGAAAACAAAGGTCAAAAAATTATCGCTTGGTTCACGCCCGATATTCCTATTTCGAACGGACCTGATTTTTTTGGTGGATTGCCTGGATTAATCCTTCGAATGGAGGTTAAGAGGCTAAATAGAAACTCAAGTGAAATAACTTTTTATGATGCGACTTCAATTGATATAGCTTCTAGTTCCCAAATTAAAATTCCTAATAAAGGAAAATCAGTAACTTTAGATCAATTTCAACAAGCTCAAGAGGATGCTTATCAACGAAGAAGACAGTTGCAAGGCTATGGTGTAGATACGAGTGAGTAGTTTTGAGTAGGAGGAGCAAACGCTTTGGATAAATTATATAATTAAAAACTTAAAAAGCATAAGACCACTGAGTAAAATCTAGTGGTTTTTTGTTTGCTATGCCAGTAATAAAAACCTATTTTTATTAAATTGTTGACAAGTTTTAACAGATAAATGCAAATAAGTCGGAAATAAATTGTTTTTCTATTTTCTATTTTCTATTTTCGTTTCATATTAATCATTAAAAATGTTTTTATTATGAAAGATTTATTTTTTATTTTAGGGTTTATGCTCATAGGAACATTTGCTTTTGCCTCCATGGGGAATTTAGAAACAAATTCAATAAAGCCCGAAACGGAGATAGTCGAGGTTATTAAAATTGCAAGTAGTGTGGAATTACCTCCTTGTGAATACTGTGTATATGCAACTCATGGTACTTTCTGTTCTATGGCAGGTGATTGTAAAACGGCTCGACAAAAAGCGCATCAACAAGCACAAGAAGCATTACAGCCAGCACCTACAGACCCCCAACCTCCAAGTTCATCATTTACTTAATAATTAGCAAATGCTAGTTCATTTTGGGACTATCTTTAATCAAAGATCATATGAAGTATTCTTTTATAATAATATTATTTCTTCTTTCGAAATTATATGCTCAAGATGTCATTCATGTCAAATATGATTTAAACGACACTAGATCATTAATTGGAAAACCAATTAAAACAGAGTTATTTTCTACATCTAAGGAATCAATTTTTTTAATTAACGATAAAATCCTAAATAAAAATACTTTGTTCATAAATAGCGATAGTCAAATCGTAGGTGATACTATTGACTATGTATTTGAGATTTTTAAAGATTTTAATAAAAATAAAATTTTTTCAGAAGCCCATTTTATAAATCTGCAAAATAAAATACAAGTTGATGACATCGATAGTTTTGTATGGAAAAAAACCAATGAGAGTAAGTATATATTGGGCTATTTATGCAAGAAAGCTATTACTGAGTTTAGAGGAAGAGAATATGAAGTATTCTATTGTCCAGAAATTGAATCCAAGGATGGGCCTTTTAAGTTTAGTGGATTACCTGGGCTTATATTAAGTGTAGTAGAAAAAAATAAAAGAATAGAGTTCGTGGCAACAAGCATAGATTTTAACACTCAAAAATCAATCACCTCAAACTTGGATATTGCAAATGCTATGTCATGGAACGAATTGCTAGGGCGTTCTAAGTTAAGATTTTGGAATAATCAAGTGGATCTTAAAAACCCTGTAATTTATCATTCTGATGAAATTGAAATTTATGATTTGAATATTGAACCCTATATTGAAATTGTGTACGATGTTTATTCTGAATTTACATATAAAGAAAATGAAAAGTATCATAAAGAAAAAACGCTTAATTCTAACTTTATGTTGAGCTGCAATTTTAGCGAATCCAATTACAAGTATTTAGATCGGATTAATAATAATCAAAGTTTGACTGAGTTTGGTAGAATAAAAAGTTCAGGAACATTCTACAAGAATTTGTTGGATAGTGTTTATTTAAATGAAATGGAAATAGAGGGGAAACGAATAATTATAAAAGATAATTTTCAACCAATTAATTGGGAAATACATGAGAGATATGATGATTTACTGGGCTTTAAAATACAAAAAGCAACAATAGATATGCAGGAGTATTCTGTAGAAGCATGGTTTACAAATATGATAAAAATTAGCAATGGCCCCGATAAATTATATGGTCTTCCCGGAATTATCCTTAAAAGTATTACAAGACATAAAACTTCTGACCAAATAGACTATGTAATAGCAAATAAAGTCAAAATAAAAAACGAAATTTTTAAACCTGACATTCCTATTAAGAATAAACGGACTGAAATTCTCAATGAGGTTCAATTAGTAGAGTTCTTAAAAACTATTCAATGGTAAAAAACATCTTTTAATAACTAACTTGAGTCTTTATTTTCTCATAAGCCTAAAAACCACTTCACGATGTTCCGTGGTTTTTTGATTTTAAAATTGTTATTAAATGGTTATCTTCACGATGTTGTTGATAAATATTAAGAATTAAATGCAAATAAGTCGGAAATAATTTGTTTTTCTATTTTCTATTTTCGTTTCATATTTCTTATAGAAGTTTGAGAAAAAACGAAACGAATTTTGCCTATCAAGACAAGTTTAGTTCAAAAATAGGATTTACTCATTATGATTTGTACCAACAATTTCAATTCACACTTTTTCTAAATTTAGAAAAAATCAAAAATAATAGATTTAGCGAAAATTTAATTTCACAAGATTTCACACAAACTAAGTATATTATTTTACCCAAAACGATTACGAATCTTAACACGAACTTGTTGATAGAAAAATATATTAGTTTTCTTAAATCCACTATTCGATTTGGAGGGAATTATGCCTATCTCGACTATTTTAATTTCGTCAATAATTCAGATTTAAGGAATAACTCAGCACATTCTGGGCTGGTAGAATTTTCTGTACATACAGCCTTTATTATGCCTTTAAATTTTCAAAATAAATTCCAAATTCAATATTTTAGAACGGAGTTGCCCAATAAATCTTATCATAGCAACAGTTCGATTCAAAATGAAGCTAAACTTATTTTTAAGCCTAAAAAACTTTGGTTTTCATCACTTACATTTGAATATTTTAACCCGATGTTTGTTGATAATAATCCATTCTACTTCCTGGATTTCGATATTATCTTTCGTCCGAAAAATAAGAACTGGGATTTCGCAATAGAAGCTAGAAATTTAACTAACAATAAGCATTTTGAGCAAATCTTTGTTAGCGATTATTACCAAGAACAAAATTCACAGAGCTTAAACGAAAGATATATTATTTTTAAATACAACTTTAGATTTTAAAGATCTTACCCTTCTTCCAATATTCTGCTAGACAATATTAGAATCCTTCATTTTATAAGAAATTAAGCTTTGGGATTATTATATCCTTTAAAAGTAGGTTGCGACACCTCTTTTGCTGAAATAAGCGCTCTCTCGGATTTATTTCGTACTCAACACAGAAACACCCATGCGCGGATGAGAAGTTTGCTTAAATCGCTTTAAAAATGCATTGAATTTTAGACCCTATTTTGTTTTTGTAATATTTAATATAAAAAGTATCCTTTGAATAATAACTTTATGTACAGCTATTTTTAAATTGCATATAATAGATTTTTATATAAACAAAAAAAGCAGGATTCCTTAAAAAAGAAATCCTGCTTTTGTTTTAAAAACAAACTAATTTATTTAATAATTAGTTTTTTGCTATAAGATTTTCCATCTGTTGAAGCAGTGATGATATAAACACCAGGTTTTAACTGATTAACCGGTAAACTTACATTTGAACGACTTGAAGAAGCATTTACTTTGTGAGAAAGAACTTCTTGTCCAGCCGTATTGTAAATAGTTACATTATACTTACCTGCTTCAGCTAAATTCAAGTTAACTTGACTAGATGCTGGGTTAGGGTACACTGCAAAAGCATTTGCATCAACTACGGCATCATTCACACCTAAAGTGCTAATTGGAATGATGTTCGCATTTACGATTTCACCTGTATTTTGATCAATAATTACAGCAACTCCGTGCATATTGTCCATGTTATAAGCTGCAGGAACTGTGTAGTTAAACGTATAAGATACGGATTGACCATCTGTTAATATATTTGGAACAGAACCTTCTTGTCCGTTGTATCCACCTAATAGAGCTCTACCAACGTGGTCATAAACCATTTGGTCAGCAGGAACTGGGTTCGCCATATTCTCATATCCACCCATAGGTCCAGCAGCACCACCAGCGTAGTAATTAGCTTGTCTATAACCTGCAGTTGTTCCAGTAACACCATCTTCAACTATGATTACACCCATTCTGAAGTTGGCATCGTTAAAGTTAGAATAGAAAGTAGAAGTAACATCAAAAGTAACCTCTCTACCACTAACACTTGCCTCGCCGCTAATTCCGATTGGAGTTGGGGTAGTGAATGTATTCGTGTAGTTCACCATAGTTTCTTGGCTCACATCAATACGCTTTACTTTACGGTCTACGTTCATTTGTGGGAATCCAGAGAAGTTAGCGCCTGAGTTATAAGCTGAAAAAGCCATAGGATCTCCGTTGTGTACAGCAATTCCAATGAATGAATCTGGATAAGTTTCTTGCATGTATTCCATAGCTACCATACCTCTTGGGCACCATCCACACCATGTACCAGTACCTTCTTCAAACACAACTTTCTTTCCACCATCTTGTGAAATAACATTCACAGTAGCCGACAATGTGTTATCTTCTGGGTTACTATCTGCTCCACCGTTTACTTGAGAAACAGAAGCAACAATACTCTGCTGTCCAACTGTGCTATAGTTTAGTACATCTGGATGAGTAATTGTAGCTGTTTCAGCAGTTCCGATGTTTAAATCGTTAATAACTGTAGAGTGCTCAGTACCATCGTTCCAAGTTAATTCTAATGATGTAATGGCGTTAGATCCAGAGTTTCTTACTACAAAATCAAGAGAAACATCTTGGTTCATTTCCAAATATCTTGTAACGGGAGCATCTAATAATGTTGCATTATTTTCTAAAGATTCTTCTACAACTATATCATCAATTAAAAAGTAATCTCCGTCATTATTTGACATCATAAATGCAATATAAATCTGCTGACCAGCATACTCAGAAAGATCTACAAGTTTCATTTCCCAATCCACTCCGCCACCTAAGGTAGTTTCATCCCAGCTAGCTACTTCTGTATAAGCATCAATAGAGTTTTGTTCTGTGGTAGAAACCAAAACATGATAAGTAGAACCATAATCTTGCTCATAACCTTGCAACGCCATAAAGCTTAACCTAGGTGAAGTAGCCTCTGTTAAGTCGATTACAGGCGTTGCAAAGTAATCCTCTGCTAATAATCCTGAGGCAACAGCTTCGTATTGAACCCCAGCTGCATAAGGAGCAGAGTGATAGGTTGTGTAAAGAGCCCAGTTTTGGTTTAGCCCAATACCGTTATTGAACTGAACCCAACCTGGAGCTGGATTTTCTCCATCAAAATTGTTGGAGAAATAAGTTTGCGCATTTAATACTACTGAGGCCGCAAAAACCATCAATAGGCTAGTAAAAGTCTTTTTCATATTTATTTTTTAAAAGTTATTATTTTTTTAGAATGAATGTTGTAAATTCAATGTGAATCCATTGTTTTCTGGAACATATCTACAAACACCACCAACGCAAATCAAACCACCTCTTTGTCTACCGTAGTTTAACTGTAGTCTCGTTGTGTTTTGTGTATAGCTTCCTCCTACGCTATAGTAGTGGAATCTCTTATCTGGATTATCGTTCCCGTAATTGTACATGTCAGACACATAGAATCCCCACTTATAGTTATGGCTGTATTCTAATACTGCTGCTGCCCAATTCTTTTTATCTCTCTTGGATTGTAAATGCTGTAATTCTGCTCTTAGAGAATTTTTGTTGGTAATTTTATATAAGAAATCACCCACCACTACATTAGAAATAATGTGGTTGTAGTTTCCACCTTCTACGATTCCTTTGTCATAATAAGCGTGCATATAAGTGAAAATAGAAGAGAATTTTGGACTCCATTTTTTAGAAACTTCAAAGTTTACATCATGAAAGAATTTCTTTCCAAAATCAAAGAATCCAGCCTCATAACTACCATTGTCAAATTCAGCATTAATCCCGTTCCAGTAAGAGCCGTTAATTGCTAATTTAGTTCCGTATTCCCCACCTAAAGCAGTTCCTTTAGCAAAATTATAGTAAATGTCTAACTGTCCACCAATCTCTCCAATCTGCTGATTTAGAAAGCTTAAGTTTGGTTGAGCTTGATAAACATATATATTCGTCAGTAAATAATCGTGTTGTTTTGTTAAAGCAGGAATATAGTTCAAGTTTCCTTCATTAAATTGATTTGAAGAAGGGTCAGATAAGGATCTTTGTGAGAACATTCCCATATTTTCCATTCTTCTAAATGTAGAATTGATACCAAATCCTCGCTTAGAATATCCAAGATTAAATAAGAAAGCATTTCCATCAAATAATTTGTTAGAAATATTTCCATTCTGAACTAATACATCTTCTCCTTTTAATACGTATTCTGCACCTCCGTAGAAACCAGATTTTCCATAATAATTTAATCTTGCTCCATAGTTAGAAACATTGCTAGGAACAACTTCGTTTGAACCTACATATTCTTCATGTTTTCCAACATAACTAAGACCTAAGTTCAAGGTAGTTGTTGCGCTTTTGTTAAATGCTTTTAAAATGTTGGTCTCAGCATCAACTCCATGAATAGAAGCTTCTGTTGCCTCAAATCCACGTCTTTGTTTTCCTAAAATACCTTTAATGGTAGTGTGATGGTTGGGCGTATAACCAACTCTAACTCCACGAAGTGAGTTGTTTACCCCTAATTGACGGTCTTCCCAGCTGCGATAAATAAGTCCACTACCAAATTGGTCGTAGAAGTTACCGGCTGTAACGTCTAGTTTATCACCTTTGTATCGAGCATAATAAGTTGCGATACCATTATCCTCTAATTTATCTGAGTAACCTAATAAAGAAGTCGGTAAGTAGGCCTCATATTGCAGGCCTGCTGAAATTTTACCTTGTGTATAGTCTAATTTAAAGTAATTGTTGCTTCTAAATCTTTGTTCTCCAGCATCAAAACCTAAATCCTCATCGTCTTGGTACCATTGAGAGTTTGATTCAATACTCCCTGAGAAGTTACCTAAATTTATTTCCTGTGAAAATAAAAAACTACTTCCTATGCAAGAAAGTAATATGTAAAGTTTTTTCATAAATAATTTACTTCAATTGAATAATTGGTTATTCTTGAATTTTTAAGATTTCTTCGTATAGTTGAAACTCAGACCCTGGTTGGTATCCAGCGTGTCTGTAAACAACTTCTCCTTTGTTTAATAAAACAACATGTGGAACCATAGGAATGTTTAAACTTCTTTTAAGGTCGTTGTTGGTATCAAATAATACCTCATATTCCCAACCTTTTCCGTTGACCATTGGATTTACACGACCAACAGTTTTTGAGTCATCAACAGAAATAGCATAAATCTTAACGCCAGTTTCATCTTGCCATTCATCATAAATGTCTGCAATCGCATTAAGCTCCTGAATACAAGGCATACACCAAGTAGCCCAAAAGGCAAGTACAACCGGCTTGTCTTCATCCGACAAAGATTGGACATTAATTAAATCACCATTCATGTCCTGCAAAGAAATAGATGGTAAGTCAGTTTCCTGGGCATTCATGCAAAATAGCCCCAAAAGAAAGAACGTTAAAAGATAAAGTTTTGATTTTTTCATTGCGTAAAGATAAAGTAAAGTATTATTTTCGCAAATATTACTTCAAACTTTTAATTATGCTACGAAACTTACTTCAGTTTTTATCATTTATCGCAATTGCCCTCATCTCGTTCTCTTGTGGAACAGAAGAAGAAATTGTGCCAGATACACTTACTATTTCTGCCAACAAACAACAGGTATTCTTGGGGGAGACAATTAGCTTTACAATTGTTTCGCAAAACAATGGAAATGTTACTTCTACAGCAGAGATTTTTGTAAATGGTGAACAAATAGATGGAAATAGTTTCGAGCCAATAGAGGTAAATGAGGAGAATCAAGTTTACGCAACATGGAACGGACATACATCCTCTACGATAACTTTTAAGAGTCTAGAGCAGGTGGTAATTCCAGATACTTACACCAAAAAAGTCTTAGTAGAAGATTACACAGGAACCTGGTGCGGATACTGTCCAGGAATGAATAATGTTTTAAATCATTTTGTGGATTATAGTTCAAATGTGATTCCGGTAGCAATTCATTGTGACGACGATCCTTATCAGTTTGAATTCCAAGCTCAGCTACAAGCAGAGTATGAAACTACGGGCCTACCAAAAGCTCAAATCCAGAGAATTAATCCACTTCAATTATATGTTGAGAATTATGTAATCGATTATTGCGGAACGCAAGAGGCGTATTATCATGATTTGATTCAGCCGTATTTAAATCAAGCTGCTCCACTAGGATTAGCGATTAACTCACAGCTAAACGGAAACAACCTACAATTTCAAGTGAAAGTTGGTTTTGTGGTAGACGAGATTCCAAACGCTAAGTTGGTGGTTTACTTATTAGAGGATGGATTAATTTATAATCAGGTGAACTATTTTGCGGGCACAGGAGATGCAGCTTGTGAGTATAGTAACTATCCGCAAAATATTGCTAACTTTGAGCATAATCATGTGTTGCAGAAGGTGTATACAGATGTATTTGGAGATGAGATTCCAACATCGGAAATTTCTACCAATTCATTATATACAAGAAATTTTGATGTTAATTTACCATCAAATATTGAAAACCGAGAAAATCTAAGTTTAGTTGCCTTTGTGATGGGGAATGAAAATAACGAGGTTATAAACGTGCAATTTGCTGAGATAGGGGAAGATGTAGATTTTGATTAAAAGCTATATAATTTCACTGTTCCACTATATTTTCATATATTTGCACTGTTTTTAGGGAATAAAATCACTAAAAGAGCATCGATTCGAGGCTCTTTTTTTGTTCTAAATAAAATATGTTTTTAAATGGAAAATACTGTTATACAGAATCTTATAGACGAAGCTATCGCCGAAAATCCAGAATTATTTTTGGTGGATTGGTCTGTATCTCCAACCAATAAAATAGAGGTTTTAGTAGACGGAGATAATGGTTTATCTATAGATGAGGTAGTGAGAATCAGCAGACATATTGATCAAAATTTAGACAGAGATGTAGAGGATTATTCCTTAACGGTTTCTTCGCCTGG
The DNA here is from genome assembly GCA_048268105.1 of Weeksellaceae bacterium. Lineage (GTDB taxonomy): Bacteria > Bacteroidota > Bacteroidia > Flavobacteriales > Weeksellaceae > Profundicola. Next base: position 4,844 of record JBLWWH010000027.1, on the reverse strand, counting down.
TTTATCAAGATCTTTAGATCAGCCAAGACAATTTAAGAAGAATATCGGTAGAAAAATTAAGATTCAAACTGAAGAGGGAGAATCAGAAGGAACGATCGTTTCCGCAGACGAAGAAAAAGTAACTTTGGAGTGGAAAGTAAGAGAGCCTAAACCAGTAGGAAAAGGAAAGCATACCGTAAAAAAATCGGTTCATATTCCTTATGAAAACATAGTAAAAGCAATTATACAAATAGACATATAAATATGGATAACCATGCACTCATAGAATCTTTCGCCGAATTTAAGGACGAAAAGAACATCGATAGAATTACCTTAATGGCCATTCTAGAAGAAGCATTAAAAACTGTATTGAGGAAGAAATATGGTTCTGATGATAACTTCGATATTATTGTGAATCCAGACAAAGGTGACTTAGAGATTTGGCACAATAGAGTTGTTGTGGAAGATGATCAGGTGGAGGATGAAACAGCTGAGATTTCATTAACTGATGCACGCAAAATCGAGGATGACTTCGAGGTTGGTGAGGATGTTTCTGAGTCAGTTTTAATTAGCGACTTAGGGAGAAGAGCTGTATTAGCATTAAGACAAACCTTGGTGGGTAAAATCATGGAGCATGATAATGCTAATATTTATGAGAAATTTAAAGACATGGTGGGGGAGATTGTGAGTGGAGAAGTTCACCACATTCGTAGAGGTCATGTGATTGTTGTAGATGAAGAGCAGAATGAAATGGTCTTAACCAAAGATCAGCAAATCCCATCTGATTTCTACAGAAAAGGAGAAACTATAAAAGCGGTTATCCACGAAGTAAACCTAAGAGGAAGTAAACCACAAATTATGCTTTCTAGAACATCGCCTATGTTCTTAGAGAGATTGTTTGAGCAGGAAATCCCTGAAATTTTTGACGGATTAATTACCATCAAAAAAGTTGTGAGAATCCCAGGTGAGAAAGCTAAAGTTACGGTTGAGTCTTATGATGATAGAGTAGACCCAGTTGGGGCTTGTGTAGGTATGAAAGGTTCTAGAATCCACAGTATCGTTCGCGAGCTTAGAAATGAGAACATAGACGTTATCAACTATACTACCAACGAGCAATTAATGGCGCAACGTGCATTGAGCCCAGCGCAAATTTCTAGAATGGAAATTGACGAGGAGGAAAATCACATCGCTGTATTCGTTAGGCCAGAAGAGGTTTCACGTGCGATTGGTAAAGGTGGTTATAATGTTAGATTAGCTTCTCAGCTTTTGGGCAAAGAAATTGATATCTTTAGAGATATCCCACAAGATGAGGATGTTGAACTGATAGAATTTAGCGACGAAATCGACGAGTGGGTAATCGAGGCATTTAGAAAAATTGGTTTAGATACAGCTAAATCTGTATTAGAACAAGATGTGAATGACTTGATTAACCGTACAGACCTAGAAGAGGAAACAATTCTAGATGTTATTCAAATTCTGAAGGCAGAGTTTAATGAAGAGTCTGACGAGAATAAAAACGCAGCTGCTGAAGCCGACGCATCAAAAGATGAGGAAGAAGAAGTTGCATTAGAAGATACAGATGAGGCTGAGGTCACAGAAGATACCGATGAAGCGGTAGTTACAGATTCGGAGGATGAAGTAACAGATGACTCAGAGGATGTATCCGAAGAAGAATAATTAGGTTAAGAGTTTAGAAAATTTCTCTTGAATCAAATTTTCTTTAACCGTGAAAACGGTTAAATATCGAAATTATAAGTTAAAACAATTAAATGTGCAAAGTTCTTCTTAACTTTGCACGCCATAAGAAACAAAGCGCATATATGCCCGCATCTTACAGATTAAATAAAGTTCTAAAAGAATTAAATATCTCTATTGACAGAGCTGTTAGTTATTTAGAAGAAAAAGGAATTGAAGTCGAAAAGCGACCAACTACAAAAATCGACGCTAAGACCTACGAGGTTTTGGTGAAGAAATTTGATGCCGATCGTCTTCAAAGAGAAGCTTCTGAAGAGGTCGTAATTAACAAGTTCGAACAAGAACAGAGAGAAAAACGACTTGCTGAAAAGAAAGCAAAAGAAGAAGAGGAAGCTCGAAAATTAGCTGCTGAACAAAAAGCAGAAGAAGAGAAAGCTAAGAAATTGGCCGAAGAAGAAGCACGCCAAAAAGAGCAAGCCAAAAAAGAAGCTGAAGAGAAAGCAAAGGCAGAAAAAGTGCTAGAAGAAGAAAGAGCTTTAGCTGAACAAAAAGCTAAAGAAGCCCAAGCGGCAGACGAAGCTGCTGCTAAAGAAGCTCCTGCTGAGGACAAAGAAGACGAGACTATTTCTAAAAGGAAAAAACTCACTGGTCTTACCCAGGTTGGTAAAATCGAACTTCCGACAGAAAAGCCGAAATCTAAACCTTCTAAAAAGGCAAAAACTAAGAAACAAGATCCAAAAAAGGAAACACCTAAAAAAGAGGAGAAAAAAGTAGAAGCTAAAAAAGCTGATACTAAAAAACCTGTATCTGAAACTAAAAAGGCCGATACTCCTGCTGCGGAAACTAAAACTGAAGAAGGTGGCGAAGTTGTAGAAACTAAATACAAAAAGCTAGACGGTGTTAGACAAGTTGGTAAAATCGACTTATCTCAGTTTAAAGATAAGAAAAAAGAAAAAGAAAAAGCTGCTGCCGGTGGACCTAATAAACGTAAGAGAAAGCGTATTCGTAAGAATGTTAAGCTAGATGACGTTAAAAAAGGTGGAAACCGTCGTGGTGGTCAAAAAGGTCCTGTGAGAAAAGATGTTTCTGAATTAACCGAGGAGGAAGTACAGAAGCAAATTAAAGAGACTTTAGAGAAACTAACCAATAAAGGTGGTAAGTCTAGAGCTTCAAGACACAGAAGAGATAAGAGAAAAACACGCCAGGAGCAAGAAGCTCAGGAGCAGTTACAACAAGAAACAGATAAGACATTAAAGGTAACAGAATTTGTTACCGTTGCAGAGCTTGGCTCGTTTATGGATGTGAACGTAATGGATGTTATATCGGCATGTATGTCACTAGGTATTATGGTTACCATGAACCAACGACTAGATGCTAACACCATTGAATTAGTTGCAGATGAGTTTGGATTCGACGCCGAATTTATTGATGCTGACATTGAGGAGGCTATTGATGATATCGAAATAGATACAGAAGCAGACTTAGCGCCAAGAGCTCCCATCGTAACAGTAATGGGTCACGTTGACCATGGTAAGACATCCTTACTAGATTACATTAGAAAGGCCAACGTAATTGCTGGAGAGTCTGGTGGAATTACACAGCATATCGGTGCTTATAGTGTTGAGGTAGAGAAAGGTAAGAAAATTGCTTTCTTAGATACACCTGGTCACGAGGCGTTTACCGCGATGCGTGCAAGGGGTGCTAAAGTAACGGATATTGCTATTATTGTTATTGCGGCGGATGATCAAATCATGCCACAGACAGAGGAGGCCATTAGCCATGCACAAGCAGCAGGAGTTCCAATGATATTTGCGATTAACAAAATCGATAAGCCAGCAGCTAATCCAGAGAAAGTAAAAGATCAATTAGCTCAGAAAAACTTATTAGTTGAGGATTGGGGTGGAAAAATTCAATCTCAAGACATCTCTGCCAAGTCTGGTTTAAATGTAGATGAGTTACTAGAGAAAGTATTATTAGAAGCAGAAATCCTTGAATTAAAAGCGAACGCAAATCGCGAGGCATCTGGTACAGTGATCGAGGCTTCATTAGATAAAGGTAGAGGATATGTTTCTACCATCATGGTACAAAACGGAACTTTAAAAGTTGGAGATTATATCCTAGCGGGTAGTAACCACGGTAAGGTACGTGCTATGTTAGACGAAAGAGGTAGGCAAGTGAAAGCTGCAGGTCCTTCTACACCAGTTACTATTTTAGGTTTAGATGGTGCACCAACGGCAGGAGATACCTTTAGAGTCTTCGAAGACGAAAGAGAAGCTAAGTCATTAGCAACAAGAAGAAGTCAGCTACAACGCGAGCAAACGATTAGAACTCAGAAGCATATTACGCTAGACGAGATCGGACGAAGAATCGCATTAGGAGACTTCCAAGAGTTGAATATTATCTTGAAAGGTGATGTGGATGGTTCCGTAGAGGCATTGACAGATTCACTACAGAAGTTGTCGACCGAAGAAATACATGTAAATATCTTACACAGAGGTGTGGGACAGATTACAGAGTCAGACGTTCTATTAGCTTCGGCTTCAGATGCAGTAATTATTGGATTTAATGTTAGACCAAACGGAACAGCAAGAGATCTATCTGATAAAGAAGAAGTAGAAATCAGAACTTACTCTATTATCTACGACGCCATCAACGATGTAAAAGAGGCGATGGAAGGTATGTTGTCACCAGAGCTGAAAGAAGAGGTTACGGGTAATATCGAAATCCGTGAAACATTCAAGATTTCTAAAGTTGGTACCATTGCAGGTTGTATGGTATTAGATGGTAAAGTTTATAGAAACTCTAATATTCGTTTAATTAGAGATGGAGTTGTAATCCATGATGGAGAATTAGCGAGCTTGAAGCGTTATAAAGACGATGTAAAAGAAGTGAGCAAAGGTTATGAATGTGGACTTAACATCAAAAACTTTAATGATATTAAAGTAGGTGATATTATAGAAGCTTACACCATTAAAGAGATTAAGAAAAAGCTGAAATAAACTTTTTTAAATAATAATCAAAGCCGTGAAATTTTTTTTTCACGGCTTTTTTTATGACATTTGTTATGTTTTTTGATTTTGCTTAAAGATTTTAATGAATGTCCGTAAATTCGCCTAAAAGTATTATATTGCATTGAATTACAGAGAATAAAGATATGAATTTATTTAATT
>JBLWWH010000026.1:0-34462 GCA_048268105.1 Weeksellaceae bacterium | reverse complement strand
AAGAAGATAAATAAGGTTTATTTTATTTTAAATTCATTATGTCAATAATTGATTTTCAGCAGATTAAATCGTATATTTATGTATGCAAGGTGAAAAACAATATCAAGAGAAACTTTTTCTTCATTTTCAATTGAGTGAAGTCGTTCCCAAGGAAACATTTTATAGGAGATTGAAGGAAATTCTACACTTAGATTTTATTAGAAAGCGAACCCACCAATTTTATGGTAATTGTGGTCAAAAAAGCATTGATCCTGTGGTGTTTTTTAAACTCTGTTTGGTGGGTTATTTAGAAAATATCATAAGCGACCGTAAGCTAATTGAGCATTGTAGTATGCGCCTGGATATACTGTATTTCTTGGACTATAATATAGACGAAGCTTTGCCATGGCATTCTACCCTGAGCAGAACACGAGAGCTGTTTCCAGAAGAGGTTTTTACAGAGGTTTTTGAGCATGTATTAAAAATGTGTATCCAAAAGAAAATGGTAGCAGGACATAGTCAAGCTATTGATTCGGCTCCCATAAAAGCCAATGCCAGTATGGATAGTTTAGAGCTTAAAATACCCGAGCAGGATTTAGAAAAGCACCTAAGAAATGTTCGTCATATTAGCCGCCGAGATAAAGAGACAGCCTTTAGGCAAAGTAAAGAAAACAAAGCCAGTAAAGTACAACAACAAATTACGGCGAGTGAAGCAGAGTTAAAAGCCATAAAAAGTAGGAATAAGAAATGGGCAAAAGATCAGGACCAACGACCAGGTGCTGGCAACAAGGGAAGTAGATATACTAGTAACAAAACGCATTATTCGCCCACAGACCCAGATGCATGCATAAGTGTTAAACCAGGGAAGGCAAGAAAACTAAATTACCACAGTCAGCTCAGTGTAGATACGGCCCACCATGTTATCACCGACATAGCAGCGTATCATGCCGACAGCAAAGACAACAAAGATTTACCAGATATATTACAACGACTCAAAAGAAGGCTAAATAAGCAAGGTCTATTTTGGCAAAATTGTTTGGCAGATACAGGATATAGTAGTGGCGAGAACTATGCGTTATTAGAAAAAGAAAACCTACGTAGTTTTATACCACCACATGGCACGTACAAAGGTGGACCTACGGGGTTTGAGTACAACAAAGAACAAGATCATTATGTTTGTCCTAATGGAGAAATAATACCTTTTAAAAAGACCTTTAAAGATTACCGCACACAGACCTTAAAGAATGAATACAGAAGCAGCAGTAAGCAATGTATAACTTGTCCATTAAAGCAAACTTGCTTGAGCAAAACAGCCAAAGAAAAACGAATTACGGTGACCTATTATCGCGATGAATATGAGCGAAATAATGCCAGAATGAACAGCCCATGGGGCAGATACATGAAGTTTAAACGCAGTAGCACCGTTGAACCTGTTTTCGGTACCTTAACCCAGTTTATGGGCTTACGAAAAATCAACACCAAAGGCTTATCGTCTGCTAACAAAGTGATGCAGATGGCCGCCACGGCCTATAACCTGAAAAAATACTTAAAATTCATGACAAAACTGACCAAAACTAAGGCAGGAACAGGGCACTTTGAGCTTTGGCTTAAAAACATCTTAACAAACGCAAAAAGAAGGCATTTGAACACAGCTATTTTTGACTGATATTTAGCTGAATATCCTAGAAGCTAGCCTTAAATCGCCTTAAAATAGGTCGGTTTTTATGTTTTTATGGGGTTGTGCAACGGTTACCGATGTTACCAGCCGTTTTTCTGTTATTCTATTCATATTCAATTAGTTGATTTTCTAAATATTCAAGTTCTTTATTTAGCTTTTGTCTCGTTTCTTCAAAGTAGTTGTCCCAATTCGATATTTCTATTACTTTCTTATATGTATCACTCAACTTAATAGATATGATTTCATTTTCAATAATTTTGATTTGTCTTTTAAGTCGTGTTATTTCTACTTGAAGTAGGTCTTTCTCTGTAATAGTTTCAGAAGTGGTTCTAAAGAAATTACCCTTTTCAAGCTCTTTAAGGATTTCAGATACTTTACTTAAATCATTTTGGTCGTAGGCTGATTTTAACTCAACGAATATCTTCTGTGCTGTTTCTTTCATTTCATTAACAACTTTGTCTGGATGACAAAGAACTGTCGCTTTTCTGAATTTTGATTTCAATTCGGATTTTTCTTGGTCTGTAAGGTCTCGAACTTTCTTAGAATTTTCTAAATCAAATTGTTCTCGATATTGCCTTTCATCTTGTTCTGCTTCAACAAACTTTTCCTTAGAAGTTTGGAATTTTAACTTTCTAAGTTTTAAAATTTTTAAAATAATGTCTCCCAATTCAAGGGTATGCCTATGTTGAAATTCTGAGATTATTTTTTCAAGTTCAGTCTTTTCATTATCAAAAGCATTAATTTGATTTTCAAGTTTTCTCACTTCTGTCTTTAAAATTGCAAGCTCTTTGTCAATCCAAAGTTCTACCTGCTGATTTTGTCTTATGAAGTTGTCAATAATAGGAATTGCTAAATTGAAGTCGTCAGACTTAACTAAGGTAATAATTTCAGATATATCGTCATTAAAATCATATTGTCTTAACTTCAAAATTTCTGTTTCTAATGAACTTAAATCTACCAATAGTATATAGTTCTTTACGATTTCAAGTCTTTTTACAATAATATGAAGCGGAAATATATCATCATTTAATGCTTCTTTTGGATTTATAATTTTAACGATTTTATTGAACTCGTCAAGGAATTGATTAGCAAGAATATTGTCATTGTATGTGATGATAATATTTTCAAAGTTTGATTTTGCTTTGTAGCTCCAATTATAAGAACCTGTTATGATGGTAGTATTGTCTATGACACAAAATTTATTGTGCATCAATTCATTTTCATTAAGCCCAGTCTTATAAATCTTGATGTTCTTAATATTCAGGTTGTCGTAACCTATAGATGAATTATTATTGATTTCATCATCATTGATTATAATGAAAACCTTGCAGTTATTTTGTGCCTTAATTTTAAGAATATCGAACAACTCTTTATTTGTGAACCACGCAACGGCAATGTGAATGACTTTTTGTGTCTTCCACAATTCCTGTTTTATTCTCTCGGATATGTTTTCAAAAACTGCTTCTGTTTGCATTTATTAAAAAGAGTTAGTCATTCTAATTTCATTATAAAATTTAGTAAGATTGAAGTCAGAAATATCTTGAATAATTTTATTCATAAGTTTAGTCACAAATGATTCATTGCAAAAATAATCTAAGCCATATTCATTTATAATTATCATTATTTCATTATTACTAAACTGTCTTTTGAATAGTATATCATCATAATGATTTTTTATTTCAAGGCTTTCCTTGGGCTCTTGTCTATACTGATGGTAAAGAAATTGAGCTTGCTCAAAATGATAATGTGAGGTAACCTGTTTTTCAATATCTAATGGCAGATCAGCAAAATTTTTTATATAATAAAAATCAAAGTAATTAGTTTGTTTTTCTGAATACAGTTCTTTTAATGAGGTTGTCCAAGATATATTTCTGTTATACTGCAATCCATAAAGTGCTTGTCCAACAGCTAATGGTTCTGAATCGATAGTAGGGCTTATAAATTCATACCCTAATTCCAGTTTCTTGTAAAAATCATTTAGTTCTTTCTCTGAAAAGGCAATAAACGTTGAGAAAAAACGATTAAAGAAATCTCTATGTTCAAAAAGTATATCCCAACTTAATATAAAAAGCCTATCATTTTGTTCATTTAAAATTTTTTCAGTTACACCAATTGATTTTTCTAAACGAACAAGCCCTTTAGAATTAACAGGAACTAATGAGCTATTATTTTTAATATCTTCTTTCATTTAGTATTTTCTCTCATTTAAATGGCTGGTAACGGAAAAAGTATTTGCGAAGGGCGGGCTAAATTTAACTGAAAGTTCAATTTCGACCGAACGAAGCAAATTGCTTTTTCAGATTGTTAAATTACAAAAAAATACAATATGAAAAGCAAGTTGCGACTAAATGCATCAGGTTTTTCTATTATATATTCAACCCCGCCTTTTGCAAATACTATGTTATCTGCTGACCTTTATCTGTCAATTCCCAAGAATTTCCCATTCAAATCAAAAACCACGTCAAAGTCATTATCTAACTCTATTTTTTGCCCCTTTTTTTCTTTTTTCCATTCTAAGATTTTATTGTTAGGATAGTTTTTATGAATATAAGCGACTATTTTTTCGGGGACAACGCTCTGGGGAAGAGCACTTTTGCTTTCAATCTTTTTAATTGAGAAGTTGCCGTCAAATTCGAGTTCTACCATTGTGTTTAGTTTGACTTTATATTCAGTTTTAAGAACTTCTTTATCTTTCTTAACGCTTATAATTTCACTTTTGGGAAAATGGGCATTTATGTAGGATATAATTTGTCCAGGTGTTTCTGAAACTGCAAGATATTTTTTCTGTGCATTGGCATTAGAGAAAACAAACAAGCTTATGGCTACGAGAATTAAACTGATTTTTTTCATTGTATATTATATTTTAGTTAAACAAATAGGATGTACCAAACGTAATAATAAATCGGGGGTCTTCTGCAAAAATCGAACGCCCAAAAGCCAAATCTACTTGAAATCGGGGCGTTATTAAATACATAACTCCTAAGTCTGCGTTATGTTCATTGCCGATTTTGCTGATTGTTGAAAAATATTCTATAAAAGAAGAAATTTTGTTCGTTATTGTATAGCCTACACCAGCAGATAAATCTAAATTTTTAAACTTGTCCGATGCCCCAATATTATATCCCAAAAAAAATCTGTCTGTTAACTCGTTTTCAAAGGCAAGTTTTACCTGAAAAGGCCATTCCTTATTTTGAAAATCTTTTGTTGCGATCTGTCCGTAAGATAAGTAGCTCACAAATGATATGGCAGGAATAAATCTGTGTTGTTCGATTATTCTTTGTTTTATACTAAGCGTTATCGGCTGTACTCCATAATTTTCAAATTCTTTGCCTGTGTCCAAAAGTAAGCGTATTTCGGTTGAATGTGTGATGCCATAACGCATCATCAGGTTATTGATAGCAGTATTTTTGGCCAATGTTACCCCTTCTTCAATCTGAAATTTCCCGATTGGAACTGTCGAAACACCATCACTTTGGTCGGGACGGTCTGTACTAATGGTAATTTCCTGCGCAATGGAATTAATACTCACACCGAAAAGTAAGGGTAGTATAAAAATTATTTTTTTGATCCTATTCACAATGGATTGTTTGGTTTGCAGATAACGGTTTTGTGTATGGCTCGTTGCGGGAAATCCGCGAGGATTTTCCGCCGTGACCGAAAGATAGCAAATTGCAATGAATTCCGATTAGGAATTCAGCCGCAATGAGCTATACACGTTGTTGTAAAACGTTTTTATTTATATTTTATTTTTTCAGCCCTTTTGTGATTTCCTCTGTCGATTTCTGTTATTATTTGATGACATTTTGAGCAAACTGAAATCAGAGTAAATAAAGGTTCATTTTTTCTAAATCGTCCAATTGTGTGATGAACTTCTTCCGCTTTTTGAATAAGACAAGATTGACAAATATGATTATCTCGTTTTAATACAATTTCTCTTTTTTCTTTCCATTCGTCTGATTTTAAATATTCACTATAATCGTCCCAAAAAGTATCTCTTTTATTATTCCTAATTCTATCGTTAATCTCAATTGTTAAATTTTGAATTTCCTTTTTGATTTCTTTTCTTCTTTTTTCAAGTTCGTAATCAAATGTGTTTAATTCATTTTTGTCAAATTTTGATTTACTTAATTGCGTTCCATTTTTCCGTCCACAATTTTTACATTGGTTATAAACAGAATAATTATCAGATTGAGAATAATATTCAGATTCAGTTTTATAAAAAGCAACGGGTTCATTTTTCGGAAAATTACAACAGTCTCTCGGGTATTTAATTGTTTCAAATCCACAATCCGAACAATTATAATATTCAGCCAGTGTTTTGTCTGAATATTCCATCTTATTATTACATTTTTCGCAGTTCATTCAAATGTTTTACAACGTGTTCGTGTATGGAAAGTTGCGTGTTTGTGGGCGAGGATTTTCCGAAGGAAAATCGGAAGCCAGCAAACAAGCAACAACCTTTGTGCTAGCTAAAACCAGCAATTTTTTATACACGGTGTTGTACCTCGTTTTTTTTTATTTTTATAATTCCGATTATTTCTGTCAATTTTTTCAATCCGTTTCTTGATATAATTCTAAATGCTAATTCCGTGAAAATAAAACGAAATACGATAATTGTCATTAATGTTGGAATTATTAACGAAATTATTATTTCTTTTTCCTTTGTCAATAATGCTATTGTAAATCCAATAATAGGAAACAAATATATAAGAGATAACATTATTCGAAATGCTTTGTGAATTCTGATTTCGAGTATTCCACTATGAGATTCAAGTTTTCCCTCCAAAACACAAAATGCACCTTGTCCAGGTTTTGATGAGATTATTTTAAATCCGTTTTTATTTACTTGTCCGATAAACATTTTTTTAGTCCATTCCGATACTAGTGAGTCGGTAATTAGAGTGTTTTTTCCCAATTCCGATAAAGCATCCGAACTTTCTTTTTTGAGTTCAATTTGATAATTACTAATCGGAAATATTTTCATTTAACGTTAAGTTGGAAATGAGGTACAACGTTTCGGGGCTTTGCGTTCGGGCGGGATTTCGAAGCACAAAAGTTGATATTATTACTAAATTTCAATTGAAAAACTACCGGTGAATTTTGCACTTCAGCCCGCCTGACGCAAAACCCTTGTTAGCGGTTCGGGCTTCTTTTGCCGTCATAGTTTTGATTTTTGTTTATATTCCATATTGTACATATCAAATCCTTCTGCCCAATAGTCTTTTTTAATTTCAAATAGTTCAAAACCTTGTTTCTCATAGAATTTGTATGCGACTTGTGAAGTCCTCACAGTAATTTTTTGTACTCCGTCAATAGAATTTAGTTTGTCTATTCGGTGCTTCAATAATTTTGTACCCAAAGATTTCCCTTGATAATCAGGGTGAAGTATGTCCCAACTAATTTTTCCTGTCGTATTGTTGTCTGCAAAGTTAATTCCACCACATCCAACAAGTTTTTTGTCATAGAGTAAAACATAATAAAGTTCCCTTTCTGTTTCCAAATATTTATTTAAGTCTTCTTCTTCGTCAACAGCGAAATATTCAGGTGTATTTAACCTTATCAAGTTGATGACTTCATTTTTGTCTTTCGTATCGTATCCTCGTATCGTAATCAAGTTTGTCATTTTAATTTTCAATTTTTTGGATAGTTTTCTTTCTATGTGGTGTCGTCATAGCCTGACCGCTAACGTCCCGTATAAAAACTGTGCGAGCGGGCGAGCGTGATTGTCCGCAGGACAATCCGCTGAGCAAGCGAGCACGGAATTTCGATTCAAGACAGGTTTTAGCATTGTTTTTATATAGTGTTGTGCTTTCGTGCTTTATTTTATCTCTACAACCGACACAATTTTGGCTGCCGGCTTTTCACAGTCTGAATCCGTAAGAGATAGTCCGAAAGCTTCATTTAAAACGGTTCTAACTATTCTAACCGTCCGTGTCTGCCTATCTCCTTTCTTAGGGAAATGTAAATTGGTTCTTATGTGAAATAAGATATCGTTAGCCTCAGTAAAATAATTATCTAAATCCGATATTTCTTTACTTCTGGAGCCTAAAGGATTCCAAGTAGTCAGAATAGCCTGAACATCTTCACTTTCCTTTTCTCTTCTTTTAAATTCCTCAGTTTGTTGATAGTCAGTCATATTATTTGTTTTTGCATGAAGCACAACGGGAAACGCATTGGCGAAGTGGCGGATAAATTGGACTAAAGGTTCAATTTAGCAGTAACGTAGCCGATGTGTTTCCACAGAAGCTAAATTATTAAAAAAAGCTGAATGTGAAACACATTCGGCGGATAAAAAAGCACAAAAGTTGAAGTTTGCACTTAACCCGCCATTTTGCCAATGCGATGTTGTGTGCTGGGTTTCTTCGTTAGTCTAAGCTTAATTTATTATCAAGCTGTTTTGTAAACAAAGGCAACCTGTCAAAATTCCTTTACAGAACTTTGACAGGCAGCCATTTTATAATAATTGTGGTGTATTTATTTAGCCGCTAAAACATCCAATTTCTCAATAGATGGTGCAGTAACCAACAATTCAGGTGCATTTTCCATTAACGCCTTTGCAATCTTACCACCAAGATGTGCTTCTCTGCCCTCTTCATCTGAAAAAGTGTCAAAAATGCCAAATGTAGAAGCGTCAATACGGAACGCATACCATGTAATAGTACGCGTTTCTTCATTAGCAAGTGGCAATGCACTTGTGATAAAGGCTTCAACATCTTTTTCTTTTCCTGCTTTTGCTTCTAGTCGAACTAATAATCCTAATTTTTTCATGTCTTTTTATTTTTAAATTAAACCAATTTTGTTTTAACAAATGTAGCACCTTTAAACTTGTGGTGCTTTTTTATTTAGTTCAAAAACTTATGAAAAAAGGTCAAGTTTTCATCATCTTTTTTGGACTGTAACCAAATTCATTTTTAAAGGCTGTGCTAAAATTTGATAAGCTATCATAACCAAAGTCCATATAGATTTCTGATGGGGTTGCTTCATTATTAAGCAATAATTTTTTGGCTTTGTTGAGCCGTTTTAGTTGAAACCATTTTCCTGGAGACTCTTGATATAATTGTAAAAATTTCCGCTTAAAAGTAGACAGGCTCATGTTGCATAGAAAAGCAACCTGGTCAATATTCAAACTCGTGTACAGATTTTTTTCAATGACCATTTTAAAAGATAATTCTCTTTCATTGAGTAATAATGAATGTAGATAAACAAAAAAACTTTGCCCATACTTATCAGCCAGATATAGCATAATTTCTTCAAATTTCAATTCCAGAATCTTTTGTGAGATTGTTTGATTCAAGCCATAAATTTGTTGAATAGAATTAATAAAATGGATAATAAAATTGTCTTTTTTGATAAGGAAATAGGGACTATTGTTCGTTGTTTTATTTAAGTCTTTTGGGTTAAATAAATGCCCATATTTCAATAAAAAATCATTAATGTTTTTTTGAGAAAAGAAAAAGAGTAGGCAACTATAACTATTTGCCCCTACAATTTCTGTTGTTAAAAAATTCCCCGATGCAAGAAGTAAGGATTGTGCAGGATTTATCGAAACGATGTCATTAGAAAAGTGAATGTCCTTTTGTCCGTCTAACAAAAAACTGAATACATTTTTGTTTAGGTTAATCTTATTTTTGGAAACATGTTTATATACTTCGTAATTAGCAATTTGCAGGTCTGAAGTGTCTGTGTAGTTATTTTCAAATAAATCTTCTGGAAAATTTGTAATGTCCATAATAGTGTTGTTTTAAAAAACATTTTGGAATTGTAAATATATTACATTTCTATTTCAAAAATTGTTTGCTAAAGTTTGGATGAATAGTTCGTTTAGCCTTGCACACAACGTTTAGTATATGAAAAGTAGGCGATTTCGAAGCACTGTGATTTCGGTTTAGGACAAAGTTTGATACCGGCCAAGACCCTTGAAATCACAATGGTTTCGCCTATTTTTTATATACATCTTAAGTTAGCAAATTAATAAATCAGTTATCTTTAAATATTAATCAGAAAGAACAAAAGAGCGGAATAAGGTTAATATATACATAGAAGCTCCAGACTTCGGCAACATTGATAATCCCCGCTCTTTTACTACTTAAATCACGTTCTCCCGATAGCTATCGGGACTATGAGACCTAGATCTCGTTTTCAAGTTGTTGTGAGACAAGTAGCTCGTTCTTTCCAAAAACTATTTTATATGAATAAATATAATGAAACTTTCGGAGTTGACATCAGTAAAGATTTCTTTGACGTGCACGGAAGTACAATTGGTCACAATCAGTTCAAAAACGATGAAAAAGGTTTCGCATCTTTTTTAAAGATTGTCTCACATGAAGCTTTAGTAGTCATGGAGGCTACGGGTTACTATCATTATAGGCTTGCCCAGTTTCTTTACAAAAACAATGTGATGGTATCGGTAGTAAACCCTTTGTCTGTAAAGCGTTTTATACAGATGAAGCTTGCTAAGGTAAAGACGGACAAGAGTGATGCAAAGGCTATCTGCCAGTATGCGATTGCTAATGATGTTCCGCTATACAATGCACTAAACGATGTTCAGGCGGAGTGCCTGCAGCTGTTCCGGTTGATGGACAGTTATCTAAAAAAACGTACCGCCACTAAGAATAAGCTTCACGGAGAAGAAACCTTGGGAATCCCGTCAAAGTTTGTGTACCGATCTTTAAAACGAGATAAAAAACATTTAGACAAAGAGCTTGCTGCAATAGAACAACGTCTGTTGGAATTGGTAAAGCAAGAACAACAGCACCAGTTGACGCTCCTGCAGACCGTACCAGGTATAGGCACTAAGACAGCTTTGTTTTTAATCGTGTTAACCGATGGTTTTTCAAAGTTTGAGACGGCTGCTCAGCTTTGCAGTTATGTAGGAATAACGCCTACAATAAGAGAGTCGGGTAGTAGTGTTAGAGGTCGTAGCAGGATCAGTAAGGTTGGTAATAAGAAACTGCGCAATCTTTTGTTTTTGTGTGCTTTTAATGCGTGTAAACACAACAAAGCTTGTCGAGAGCTTTATGAGCGGATCGTGAACAAAGGAAAGAGTAAAAAATTAGCACTTATTGCTGTGGCTAATAAATTATTAAAGCAGTGTTTTGCTATTGCAAAATCAGGTAATGCGTATGATCCAGCATATATATCTGTATTGAAAGTGTAGTGAGAAAATTAAATTTAATGAAGATAATGTAAGCTTGTTGAACTGGAAACAAATCGATCGAAGGAGATTTGTTCTATTTCAACAATGCCACCCTACCTATGAATAAAATTAGTGAAAAAAAGATTTGTTTTTTACCTCAGTTCTTTGTTAGCGGTTCGGCTTTATTTTTTTTCTATTCCAAGTTGTAGAAACACTGACTTCCAATTGCTCCACCACCGTATTCTAAAACAAGTTTTCTATTCACTAAAATATATGTACAACTATCATTATACTGTTCAATCAAGTTATCAGGAATTGGTTGGTCAAAAACGTTAAATGAATACATTCCCATTCCACTTCTTTTGAATCCAATTTTGGTTGGTTCTCCACTTTCAATTTGGATACAGTTAGCTTTATCTAGCTTTTCTTTAAGTGTTTTTAAAGTTTCCCTTGTCCAACCCATTGGTTCAATTAAGCTATCCATTTTCGCAGTATTCGTTTTTAAGTCCCACTCCAAAAACATTGGTCCGTTTGGATTTCCTGCTGTAGAGTCTAAAGCTTTAATTCCAAATCGCCCCAAAGTATTGTCATTATCAAACTCGATTTCAACAAACCTATTTTTTGGTACTATTTCATTGAAGTATCTTTTAAGTTCATAGATTTCTGTCTTGTTCTTCTCAAAATTTTCCTTTAAGTCAGTAACTGAATAATCTTTATCAAAACCACCGAAAGCTGATACAATCATTAAAGTCCAACCAATAAAAACCAAAATTCCAATTCCGATTACAATTGATATTCCTATAAGTATTTTCTTTAACATTCGATTCCTGTTTTATTTTTCAGCTGACCGCCAACGTTTCGGGGCTTGGCGTCAGTGGCGGAAATTGAAGCGAAAAGTTTCAATTTAGCGACACGGTAAGCAAAAGCCAATTAATTGAATAAATTTAAGAAAAAAGTCAATAAAATTGGCTTTTTGCGGAATAGAAAGCCGAAAGTTTAAACTTTAGCCTTGACCCGCCATTGCGCCAAACCCTTGTTGTGTACAGTTTTCATGTGTTATTATTTATTTTTATGGGTCACATGGAATACGCCAGATTGGTTATAATATCATCTTCGGTTGGTGATTTGTTTCAATCATGGCTATTTCATCTCAAAATATCGATAACTGAGATTTTGTTGTAAACTCTTCAAGAAATTTCATCCCTTTATATGAATTTCCTTTTTCATTCAATTTCGGACTCCAAACTGCAATCGCATAATGATTTGGATGGATTGCAACAATCCCTCCTCCAACACCACTCTTTCCAGGAAGTCCAACTTTAAAGGCAAATTCTCCAGATTCGTCATAAAAGCCACAAGTTTGCATTAGTGCATTTATTCTTTTGCATTGGCTTTTGGTAAGTATCGAGTTGTTAGCAAATATGTTACAGCCATTGTTTGCTAAAAACAAAAATAATTCTGAAAGCTCTTTGCAATTCATTTCAAGAGAGCAAAGATCAAAATAGAAGTCAAGAACATCTGAGGGTTCATTTTCAATATTTCCAAAGGATTTAATGAAATTACATAATGCCACATTTCGAAATCCTACGCTTTTTTCTGAAGCAGCTATTTTGCGTGAATAGTTTAATTCTGAATTATTGGAAATGCTTCTAATAAAAGATAAAAATTCTTCTTTTGGGTTTTTCAGATTGCTAAGTAGAATATCTGAAATAACAATTGCTCCAGCATTTATAAAGGGGTTTCGAGGTATGCCTTTATCTGCTTCAAGTTGAACTAGAGAATTAAATGCTGTTCCTGAAGGTTCTACTCCAAGTCTTGTCCAAATTTTCTCGCCAAGAATACTATATGCTAAGCTTAGTGAAAGTACTTTTGCAATACTCTGAATCGAAAATTTTTCGTTAAAATTGCCAATACCAAAATTAGTGTGGTCAATTGTTGATATAAATACTCCAAAACTTTCCGAATCAACGTTAACCAACTCAGGAATATAAGATGCCAATCGTCCTTTGTCATCTGTATTTTTAACCTCTTCATAGGTTGCCCTAACTATTTCTTCTAAATTCACCTCTTTTTTAATTTAATTGTACACAACGGATTTGTATATGAGCTGTGGCGTGACTCGGCACGAACCTCTCCAAATAAAAACTGGCTTTGGGAAATCCGTAGATTTTCCAAATCGGCACAGACCAAGCCATAGCTTATATACGGTGTTGGCAACTGGCTTTTACTCGAACTGTTTATTCATTTCTTCAAATACTTTTTCAAAATTATCTAAAGTTTGAGAAGTGAAAAATTTCTTATCCAGAGCAAGTTTCACAAGTTCATTCGCTGGACGATAATGATTGAATCGGTCTTTTCCGATCTGTTTATTTATTTGTTGGATGATTGTTGGAATATTAGAATCTAAATCAGAACTTTTAATGTCAGCATATTCTTTAAATGCAGAATTAAATAGCTTCAAGTAATCGTCTTTTACGAACAAATCCTCTAAATCTGCTCTCGAGTAACCATCTAAAAACTCGTCAAAGAAACGTATTTTGCTTTTATGAATAATTTTTGAGGTTATCATTTTTTCCAATTTAGCTTTACCTTTTTGGTCTGTATAAGAATCTAAAAGGCACGCAATTTCTAATTTGGAACCTCTCAAAAGAGATATAAAGGTAGCAACTTTCTCAAGGCCTCCAGTTGGAACAATCGTAATGTCATTTCTTAAGAAAGTCCTGTTCTCACTTTCCAATATTCCCGAAATCGCTGTTAAAATAATTAAGTCAGACACGCCTTCAACAAGAAGGTTTTTACTGCTGATAAATAAATTCTGCGCTATATCATAACCTAATGCAGCTTGTAAGGGAAAAAGTGTATTTGGGTCTTTTTCTTGTATGCTGTCAGAAATTATAGAACCTTCTTCAGTTTCCAAAACAGTTCGAACTCGTTCAAGTTTATTTGAAGGAATGGAAAATGGTGAGTGAGTTGTATATAAGATTTGATAATTGTCTGATAAATCTTCAATAAACTTTAGCATATCATTTTGAGCAGATGCGTGTAGGTTTAGGCCAGGTTCATCAAGCAATAGGATATATTGAGAATTCTTA
Organism: Weeksellaceae bacterium; assembly: GCA_048268105.1. Taxonomy (GTDB): domain Bacteria; phylum Bacteroidota; class Bacteroidia; order Flavobacteriales; family Weeksellaceae; genus Profundicola. The sequence goes on along the minus strand of JBLWWH010000026.1, from coordinate 20,577 downwards.
TCTTCTTGAATTTTCTTGAACCATACTAAAAAGGAAAAAAACCAATTGAAACCTTTACTTCTATTTTTAAGCGGTAATGATACTCTTGTACGTTGATTTTTTACTCTAATGTCCAAAATGTGTTCAACAATTTTTACATCTATAATTTCTTCTTGGCGGTTATTGTTTATTATTGTTCTTTTCTCAACTCCTTCCTTGGCTTCAATTTTGAATTCAATACTTAAATTGTTATTTGTAGACCAATACTTAAAAAGTTCATCACTTATAATTGCTTCTGTAGCTTCTAATTCTGCAACATAATCTTCAAAAGAGCTTGCTTCTAAAATATCTTCTGCATTAAGGTCTGCCAACTCCAGTAAAGCTTTTGCAGTTTTGAATTCTTCTTCTTCAATATCTTCGTCCTCTAACTTCTCAATAACGATACGTGATGGTAACGCATAGTATTCATCGTAATATAAAAATTTTGGCAGGGCAGGTGTCAATTTAGTTCTTGCAACATATTCTTTAATAGGATTGTCCCAATCCCAAGAATTTTTTAAATAAGACCTAAATGCCTCAAGATTTTTTACAATAGTCTCGTCTTTATATTCAGAGATTAATTGGTCTAATCCTTTTTCGTTTTTGACTTTTAATAATTTGTCATTTAGCGTTTTGCTGCCAATTCCTAACTTCTTGGTTTTATGCTCAATAAATTTTGAATAGTCAACCTCAAAACCACTCCATAATCCTTTATTTGCATAGCTTGTAGAAACTATTAATTCAGCTGATGTGAAAACATTTTCTCCTAATTCATCATTGACTTTTTTCTTTAATAAATCCCCAACATCATACGTGCAAGTTATTGCTTTGGAAATTTCTCCACTTTTATCCATAGCTTTCTTTTGTCGTCTTGGATAGTCGTGGGTTTTATTAAATTTAAATTTTTTATCATTTTGAAAATAGTTTGTTTTGGCAATTGATTCAAGGACAGAAGTTTTCCCAGATTCGTTCATACCAACTAAAATCGTTACATCATCTTGCACGTCAAAAGTTTGGTCGGTTTCAAAGCTTTTGTATTTATGAATTGTTACCTTTTTTAATTTCATATTTATGTTGTTTTAGTTCGGTAGACGAATTTTTGTTCAGCTTGTTGCCAACGAGTTGGTGTATGATTTGTTGCGTAAATTTAGCGAAAAATAAATTAAAAAAACCAAACTTTTACGCTTGCGTGGTTTTTCGCAAGAAAAACTATAAAAGCAATAAAATATACACGGTGTTGTAAAAAGTGCATTTTAATTTCTATTTTTCTAATTTCTTTCCCAATTCCCGCAAAATATATTTTTCACGATTTAACTTTTATTCACGTTTTGATTGGCAATTCCTGTTTTATTAAAACTCATTTCCCGCAAAATTAATTCAAGCATTTTTCACGTTTCCGCTTTTTCTCACGTTTTGATTTGCGAGATTCTGTCAAACATTTTAAACTTCAATTCCGTTTTTATTGAGAAAAATTCTCCTGCAAGATTCTGTCAAAAGTTTGATTGGTTTTTCACGTTTCAACTTGAATTCACGTTTTGATTCTCGAGATTCTGTTCAACAATTTTTCATTCAATTTTCCTTCAAATTGTGTGCTCAGCTATTTTTTCCCGCATTTTTTACAACGATTTTGTGTATGATTAGTGGCGTGTTTTAAGCACCTAATTTAGCAAATAAAAACTGAATAGAAAATCCGCGAGGATTTTCGTAAGTAGGCGAGAATTAGCCATTAATTATACACGTTGTTGCCACACGTACTTATTCAGTTTATTGGTGGTTCAATTGTTAATTTGAGTACAAAACTGTCTTTTTTTCTGTTTATTTTAATTATTTCACAATCTATTATTTCTCCGTTTTTTAATCCGTAAGTGTATTTTTTTGCAGTTGTCCTGAAGTTCGGATAAAACTCTTTTTTTATAGGTACTGTTGCTTTATGTTTTCCTAAAACGAAATATTCGGGTTTTCCGCTTTCATTGATTGATACAGTAACCTTTTGGATTGTGCCTATCAATTTTTCCATTTCTCCATTCCTCCATTTCCCTCGTTCAATATTATCTCCAAGTACAGGCTGATTGTTTTCATTATGCCCTTGGAATAAAGTTTCAATTTCATCTCCAACTTTCCAATTTTCGTAATCCGATTTATCTAAAAATGTTGATATATGAATCAAGCCCAAAATTGAACCGCATTTCCAATTAAAGTGAAGACCTAAATCCACAAAAAAGCCATAATTTGTTTTCCTCAAGATTATTCCACGGTATTTAGAAGACTTTTCTAAATTCGGATTTTCAAATTCTTGTTCTTTTGCGTCTATTTGGATTGAGATTGGATTCTCTTGGACTTGATAAATTTTTCCTGAAAAAAAATTACCAATTAATGAGTTTGAAACGTTTCTCCAAAATTCGATTGATGGATATGACCAACCAAAATGTTTAAAAGAAACAAAAGCAAATAATCCACCAACCTTCACTAAAAAACCTTTGTCTTTCGGTTTAACGATTCGGAAAGTAAGTTTTGTTTGATTTTTATAAGCCTCTTTGATATGCAGCAATAAATCTTGAAGATAATCTTTGTCGTTTTTTGGGTCAAGATAGTATTCAATATTTTCTGCTGTTTTTCCCAATGTTCAATGGTTTTCTCGTATGTGTGGCAACGTTTCGTGTATGAGCAGTGGCGTGGTTCGTCACGGACAATTGCAAACAGGTACTTGCCAGAGGAAAATCCGCAGGATTTTCCAAGTAGGCGAGAACAAGCCATTGCTTATACACATTGTTGCCAGTAGTTTTTATTTTTTCAGTTCCATTAATAAATTCGCAAAATCACTTTTCAGTTCCATAATATTTCCAGTACTAATACTCAATCCAATTGAATTACTTCCGTTTCCATATCCAGTTAAATTTCCAGAACCAAATGCATAAAAAATCGCAGGTTGGTTTTCTCTCCACCGATGAAAAACTGTCATACCAGTAAAACCTCCTTTATTGATTTTAACTTCCTTGTTTTTAGGTAATTCAAACGAGTAAATTTCGTTTGATTCTAATTCAATCTTTTGGTTATCAATCTTGAACTTTTGTGTTTTACTATCGTTTCCAAAAAAGTAAATTACATTGGTTTGACTATTCTGTTCATTTAGTTTTACAAGTTGGGGATTTGCGGAAAATAAGTCCAGAATTACAGACGTTTTATTTCCTGAATTTTCTTTTTTGATGAATTTAAAAGCATTTGCTGATAAATCGACTGCTGTTTTTTGAAGTCCAATTAAAATTAGATTAAAATCATCCGATGTTATTTTCAATTTTGCAATAAAATAAAAATCTGTCAAATCCGTTTTTGCGTTGATATAAACCAATCCTTTTTCCTTGATGTTCGGAATACTATCCGACTTTTCAAGAATTTCAATTTCTTGTGCAAAAGCAGACACAAAATTTATTAGCAGAATTATTGTAAAAAGCAGGTATTTCATTTTTTTCTCAAATTACTGGCAACGTATTGCAGCTACAAGAAGTTGGCGATTTCGGAGACGAAAACTGTTTACCACCACTGAACTTGATACGAAGCACCAAGCTTCATTTACCCATTGTGCCGCCAATTTCTTGTAGGTGCTGTTATGCGGTCGGCTTTCTATTTCTATCAGTCGTGTCATTATCATTTACAGCAATTTGACCCAGCTTGGATTGGTGGGCATTTTACTGTCCCGTAACTACAATAAACACAACAGTCGCCTTGTTTTGGCTTTAAGACTTTCTTGCAGTTCTCACACTCGTAAAAGTATTGGCAAGCGTCTGTCGGCATTGTTTCTTCTTTCTTATGTCCGCAGTCGGGGCAAGTGATTGTTGATTGTAATACTATATTCATTTGATTTCTTTCTTATCTGTTACTGAATAGCCTGTCTTTTCAATGGCTTTTTCTATTTCTTCAATGTCGGTTTGAGCTTGGTCAAAATCAATGATTGCGTTTCCGTTTTCGTATGAAACACTCGTCTTGATTATTCCTGTCAACTGGGTTACTTCGTGGTTTACGTGTTCTTCGCAACCTGAACAAGTCATTCCGTTAATTTTAAATTCTACTTTCTGGATTTTTGATTGGTCGGTTACGATTGTTTTATTTTCTGTCTTTTGAAAGAAAACGTGAGCATAAGTTGGAAAAGCAAGCATCAATCCTGCAAAAACTGTCACGATACCCAAAAATTTCTTTGTCTGAATGAATGGTGTTTTTTCTTTGGTGTCGCAGTTGCAGTCTATTTGTTTTTGTGGTTTCAGTTTTTGATACCAAGCAAATCCAAGCACTAAAACTGTCAAGCCGATTAAATAAGGTCTTAAAGGGTCAAGCCAAGAAAAAACCGAAGCAAGTCCACTTGTCCCAGCCAACAAAGCTAAAACAGGTGTAATACAGCAAAGTGAAGCCGAAATTGCTGTCAATAGTCCAAGTCCTGCAAGTTTATTTTCTGATTTCATTTTTTCTTTGTCAATGTCGTTTGTTGTCGTCTTTTAAGCTGCCGCATAACGGTCTTGTGTATGGCTCGTTGCGGGAAATCCGCGAGGATTTTCTGCCGAAAACCAAAGATAGCAAAATTGCAATGAATTCCGATTAGGAATTCAGCCGCAATGAGCTATACACGTTGTTACCACACGTTTTTTATTTCGGTTTCCTTTAGTTTTTTTTCTTTCCGAGTTTTCTCAATAATCTTATCGATGCTTTTTTGAAATTCAGATATGTTATTCAGTTCAGTTTTTAAATCCAATGTTCTTTTTTTTAATTCTTTTGCCCAAGGAACATCAAAGTCATTTTTTAAAATCAGATTGAAATACTGTTCAGACCTTTTCTGTTGATTATTCAGTCCGCTAATAATTGCTCGATGATAATTACCCCAAAGACTATCACTTGCGAATTCGTGATTTATAATCGTTTTTTCAGATGTTTTCAAATCCGATAACTTTTCTCGCAATTCTATTGTCCGTTTCAAAGCTAATTCCACAAGAGAGTTCATTTCAGATTCAAATTGTTCCTCATTCTCATAGTCAATGAATTCAGTTTCTCTATTTCCAATGTCAAATGAGAAATATTCTTTTTCGTACCAATGGAAATTCACACCAACATTTAAACAAGTTCCTTGTCTATCTTTAAAAGGCTGAAATTCGATTATTGTTGTAAACCAATAGTTGTCATCCAACCAAGTTCGAGATTGTCCTTTACGTTCAATTCCGTGTTCTTTTAAAACTTTCCGAGCAACTTTGTTTATTATTTTACTATGAATTGGTGTTGGCATTTTTCAAATGTGTGGTAACGTGTGTGTATGGCTCGTTGCGGAAAATCCGCGAGGATTTTCCGCCGTAACCGAAAGATAGCAAATTGCAATGAATTCCGATTAGGAATTCAGCCGCAATGAGCTATACACGGTGTTGTGCAACGTTTTTAATAATCATTTTGAGTTTCTTTGTTTTCTAATTCTTTAATAAATTCAAATGGTTTGCCTTGTTCATTCCAATATTTGGTTGCATCTGATTGTGCATATATTATATCCTTATTTTTAGATTGATGACTTTGTTTGTGAAGCAATGTTCTACAAGGTTTTATGGATTCATTTGATGATTCAGGTTCCTTGTAAATTCCAAGTTTAGTTGTTTGATAAAAAACTCCATTTCTTGCATAAATCTGACTGTTTATTTCGCCCTTATCGATGATTTTTTTTAAGTTAAAGCTTTTACAGAATACATTACTCTGTGGATGGAGAAAAGGAAAACTCTCTCGAACAATAAAAGGTCCACCACGCTCACTTGAAAAACTAATAATCACATCAAGGTCATAAATTGTATAAGTTCCGTTATTGCGAATCATTGGTAAAATAGAACCTTCTGAATTTATTCCATAACTTATGGATGGATAAGCATCTCCGCCAGTATAAGAAGTATGTAAATCCTTTGTTGTTGCTGGATAACCACCACTTGACTTAAATTTTAAATAAGAAATAGGAAAGTATGCTCTAAAAACATTTTCTAATAAAGGATTTGTAATTAATTCGTTTTGAATCATTCCTTTATCTAAATAATCTATAATTATTTTGTTTTTTAATCCTTTTAAAGTGTCAGCAAATCCCGAGCTTGGTAAAGTAGAATAAAACCCAAAAAAACCATCCGCTTTATGTTTTTCAACTCTGTCGCGAATATTAATTTCATCATTTACTCCAACTGATTTTCCAGAATGAGCAAAGTGTTTAGCACTTAAAATCCAAGTTCTCTGACTGCTTTTTCGAATTCCTGAAAGTGTTTCGGATATTATCAAATCTTTTCCACCGTCTTGACCTCTATCAGGATTTGAAACAATTGTAAACCCAATAGCTTCGACAAAATCTCGAGCAAATAATTCGAATTGGTCTTGATTGCCATCTGAAGAATTTGCTGGATTAATTTCGGTAAAGTCTACTATCATTTATGTGGGTTTTCAAATGTTGCACAACGTCCACGGCTATGCGTAGTGCGGGATTTCGAGGCACTTTACTTTCCGTTTAGCCTTTAGTTTATTTAATATAATTAATTTCATATGTGCACTTTCGCCCGCATTACGTATAGCCAATGTTGGCGGTAGTTATTTTTCTCCGAGTTCCTTTATTTTTTCGAGCATTGCTTTTAATCCTTCTTCGGTATGACACTTTCCCTCTTCGCTTGAAAAGCCTTGTTGGTGCCAAATGAAATTTACAGAGTTATCATCTAAATTTTCGATTTTGTAAGTTACCAAAGAATAGTTTTCTGGCTTATCTTCCAAACCCGAAAATCGGCTCCAATAATCGTATTTAAGCAACTCATTTTTCTTGTTCTCGATTACGTTCCCTTTGTCTTTGTATTGTTGTCCGTCATACTCTCCTTGAAATATAATCGGACTTCCAATTTTCCAATCAGTTATTACTTCTGTTCCGAACAAGTATTCCTTTATTTTTACAGGATTTGTGAGAATATCCCAAACTTTTTCGGGTGTCGATTTAATGGTGATTTTGCTTGAAGCGATTAGATTTTTATTCATTATTATAATTTTTACTTAGTTCCGATAATTTCATTACAGTTTTCCAATTTCTTGTTGTGGCTCCAACTTCCAGCTGTTTTTCAAAAAAGTTATTGGTCAATTTTGATTCGTGATACTTTCCTGCACAAAAAATAAATATGTCTTTCTCGGCAATTTTGAATTTGTCAGGTTCGTAGTTGAAAGTTAGTATTCTTTCAATGTCTTCTTCATTCGGTTTTTCTTTCAAAAAGGTCAAATGCAATTGATAAATATCTGCATCTTTGGCAATGAAAGGATTTTTGCTAATTGAGGATTCAAGTTCTTTTTCCGTTCTCACGATTACAGGAACATCAAATCCAAATTTTTCGGTAATAGCTTTTTCAAGTTTGTTTTCCAATTCGGAATTTGGTTTGTCGGAATTAAAAATCAGATTTCCACTTTGTATGTAAGTCGTTACATTTTTTAGCCCCAATTCTTCGCACAGTGATTTAAGGTCAGCCATTAGGATTTTCCGTTTCCCTCCGACATTTATACCTCTTAAGATTCCGATTTTTCTGTTCATTTCGAGAGTTCTGTTTTAATTACCGTCAACATAAGTATATACGAAGTTTATAGAGATTTATGGCTGTTATATTCACCTTGTACGACAAAACCACTATTCCTTCGCCTCATCAAATATAGTATTTTCAAATAAAGTATCCAATGGACTCTTTAAAGTTTTATTGCTGATTCCTAAGATTCTTGTATAAACTTCGGTCGTTTTGCTACTGGCATGTCCCAAAGCGCTTTGAATGTAACGAATATTTACACCCTGTTGCATTAAGTGTGTTGCGAAACTATGTCGCAGTGTGTGTGGAGTGCTCCATGGATTACTGTTGGTTTCTTTAACCGCCCTTCTATAAATGTTTTGAATGCTCTTAGCAGAATATTGTCCTCCATCTTGCCCTTCGAATAACCAATAACTGGGTCGATGCTTCTTGTAATATTCGCGTAGAAGGATTAATAAAAAAGGGCTTAATACGGTGTGTCGATCTTTTTTACCCTTGCTGTCTTTTATAAAAATATAGCCATCGTCGCTTCTAATGTCAGTTACTCGTAGTCGGATAACTTCGCCAACACGAAGACCAGCAGCGTATATAATATGAAGTATAGCTTTATGTTTTATGTTTTTAGGTTGGTTTAAGATTAGGCGCACTTCGGCTTCACTTAATACATTGGGAAGGTTTTTACTCTTTTTTGGTCGTGTTATGGTGTAGTATTCTCTGGGCATCTCTAGCGTGTGCTCATAATAGCACTTAATGGCGTTTATTAGAAGATTCTGCTTCTGCTCGCTAATGCTGTATTTACTGATTAAATAAAAAATAAAACCCTCAATTTGTTCTTTGCTAACTGATCTATAGTCTTCACTTTCAAAATAACTAAGAAATTCACTTAATCCGTGCTGATAGTTGCGAATAGTGGACTTACTGAAACCTTTTAAAACCATTTTTTGATGATTTCGGTCTAATTCAAGTTGTATTTTTTCTGAGCGAACCACCTTTGGCATCTTTGCTAATGGCTTTAAGTGCTGTATTTGTAATTGATCTCCAAATAATTCCTTAGCCAAATCAATATTCGCCTTCGTATTTACTATACTCCATAGCTTCTGATGTGGATGTTAGTACGAAGTATTTTACTTTTTAAAAGCTTCGCGTTTATCCTTTAACATGTATGGAATATAAAACTTTACCCGACCCGCATTGGGAAGTGGTAGATACATAATAACGTAACTTCTGTCTCGTGTTTCCATAATAATTCAAATTATTGCATGCTCAAAACTAACTAGAAATATGGAATAAATTGCTTCATTAAACGATAGTAAACGGGAGTAAGTGTATATAACCGTTAAGAACGAATAATGAATATTTGTTTATAAACATGATGTGTGGTGGAACGAAAATGTAAAATTTGTGGAAATACGCTCCGAGGAAGACTCGATAAGATATTTTGCTCTGTAAAATGCAAAAACCATTATCACAAAAATGTAAGATTTGCAACCAAAACAGCAGCTATTGAAATAAATGGTTTTTTGAAAAGGAATTATGCTATACTTTGGGAGTTATTAGGCACCCATAAAACCCAGGTAAAAGTGTATAGAAACATGATGGAAAAGAAGAAATTTCGATTCAAGTATCATACCCATTTCCACATCAATTCACAAAATAAAATGTTTCATTATGTCTTTGATTTGGCTTGGATGGAATTCTCTGACCATGAAATTCTAATAGTACGTAAGCAATAAATGCTTTTATTTATTTTTTCAATTTAAATTATGCAATTTTATCAGTTTTTAAAAGCTTTATGCTGGTTATCAATTGATTTAAATGTCAATAATTCATTTTCTCTTTAAGTAGTATATGGAATTAGATCAAACCGATAAATTCAAATTTATAACCAACTAAGATTAATGAAAATATCCATAATTGAGGGATGTGGCAAACTTCTAATATATCCAAATTGTTTCATATTAAGAATTCTTTTTAGGTAGATTAAAGTTTTCCAAAGAGCTAGGTTTTTATAAGGCTCAACAATCGCGGCTATCATGAGTTGTATAGTTTGGCGATTAACTTTACATACTACACCAAAAAACAAATTAAGCGCCTATAGCTTTCGGAATTCAGAGGAAAAATGGGCCATTCAATTATTCTTCTAACCATGCTCTAAATCTTGCCGTGTTAGACTGACTTGTTTTTAAGTAATTATCCTTAGCTTTTATTTTGACAGCGAGTGAGTTTTTGTTATATCTTTCTATCGTAACAATGTGTGATTTTTGTACTATCTCAGATCGATTGATCCGAAAGAAATCGATAGGCTTAAGCTGTTCTTCTATTTCTTTTAAACTAGTCTCTGTTAGCATGTGTTTTTTACCCAAAAAATCGTAAGCAAAAACAACACCTTCTTGAGCTTGAAAGAAACCGATATTCTCTACTTCTAAAAAGTAAATTCCTTTTTGCGAATGGATGATAAATCGTTTTTTATAGGTTTTTGTATTCAGCTTGTGTTTAATAAGCTCAGTAAGTTGAGATAAACTTTGATTTTCAGAAATAGGCATTTTATTTAATAATATAAATTTATCCCAGGCTTTTTGAAAACGGTCTTTAGAAAATGGTTTTAGCAAATAGCCAATCCCATTGTTCTCAAATGCTTTCATCAAGAATTGATCATAAGCAGTGGTAAATATAATGGGGCAAGTAATTTTAACTTCTTGGTAAATCTCAAAAGCATTTCCATCTAATAATTCAATATCCGAGAAAATTAAATCTACTTGATGCTTAAGTAAAAAATCAATACCATCTTCCACAGTGTCTATTTCGGCTATGATTTCATGCGGCATCTCTACTGCTTCAATAAATCTTTTCAGTTTTTTCCTTGCAGGAATCTCATCTTCAATTATTAGAATTTTAATCATTTTTATACTTTATATATTAAAGGTAGTGAAACGAGAAAGTTGGACTTTCTTGTTTTAATTTCAATGGGGTCTTGAGATAGTAATTGGTATTGGTCCTGTAGATTTTGTAAAGCTTTTCCAGACGATCTGTTTTTATTAGATTTTAGATTTACATTATTTTCAACCAAAATGTTTTCCGTAAAAGTGATATGGATTATAATGGGATTTTCCGCTGTACCAAGATTGTGTTTTATGGCGTTTTCAATCAATAACTGTAAACTTAAAGGAACAACGTAAGCCAAATTTTTAAATTCTTCTATATGTAATTGATATGCACTTCCGTATTTATACTCAATAAGTTTAAAGTATTGTTTCGCAAAAGCTATTTCTTGGTGGATATCAACTAATCCAGATTCAGAGGATTGTAGAACATAGCGATATATTTCCGAAAATTCATTCAAAAAGTCAGATGCTTTATGCTTGTCTTCCTCTATTAATTGATCTAAAACATTTAAATTATTAAACAGAAAATGCGGATTTAATTGTGTCTTTAATTGATTTATTTTACTTTCTGTAATCGCTTGGTTATACGAAACAAGCTTTTGCTGGTACTGCTTGTTTTTATGATAATAGTAATAAGCTAGAAAAAAACTTCCATAGATTATGCCGTCTAAGAAACGCGAAAATAAAGCAAGGCTAAAAGTGTGCTGGTTAAAATTTTGTTCAATTTTCCCCAATACTGCAGCTAATAAAAAACTCATCAATTCCAAAGAAACTAAATAGGTGAGCAGAGAAGCTCCAAAAATTTTTAAAAAAAGGCGAGTATCAGGTAGCTCTTTTTTCTGCCACTTCCTGATGAAAAAGTATAGAATAGAAAATAAATAGGCCGAAGTCAATAATGTAACTAAGGCTGCCTCTGGTGTAAAGGTATAGATGTCTATCTGCCTACTAACAGAGATACGTGTGTAGATGGATTGCACATACGCAAAGACTAATATGAACAACAGAAAGTAGCGGTTCTGACTAGTTTTTTGAAGAATATCTTTCATTTAAAAGTTAAAGAAGCAAAATACTAAAATAGGCCTATTGTTGGATAGGACTATTTAAAAAATTAAATATTTTTAGTTTGATTTTTGAGGAAATGATCCTATTATATTTCCATTCTCGTCGTAGAAATCTAGTTTAGCATTATTTTCTTTGTCAATATAAAACATGGCTCTGGGCATTCCTTGGTCATCAAACAAAAATAAACCATTATTTTCGCTTCTAGATTTCCCGAGCATAACTCGTGGAACACTTCCAATCAAGCCCTCTTCTTGGTATTGTAAATATTTTTCTTGCATTTTTTTTGGGTCAGTCGCACGTAATGCATCTAGCTCTTTGCTTATTTCCATCAATTTCAGTTGAGATTCTTTGCTCGGACGATCATTAAAAACCAAAGAACTACTCACACTTCTTTTGTCTCCTTGCCCAATATCTTGGGTAAGTAATTGCATTACCTGATCTCCATCGTATTGATCATACGTTAGCGAAAGCCCAGCTGTATGTCCATTTTCTGTCTTTTTTCCATCATAAATAAATCCGCCACACTCGATACCGTCTTCATTAAAGAACAACATACCAGAGCGCTTTTTCCTATCTTCATTCGTAGGTCGTTGATTGATTTTCTCTTTACCATTCGGAAAACGGTCTACATTGGTAATAATCATTTTTACACTACCATCTTTTTCAATTATATTGATACGCTCAACATCTATTTCACTGAATCTTTGATTGCCACCTTGCTTAAATGCAGTCGTGCTAATGAATACAACACCAATCGCTACCATAGCCGCAAATACTCTTAAAAATACTAATTCTCTGTTCATCTTTTTTGATTTTAATTATTATATAAGTCAAATGTATCAGCTATTCTATTTTTTATCAATCAAATAGTTAGGAGCGCAGGAAAAAAATACATGAACTAAGGAAAATCAAGGATGAATGAATTAGGCTTTTTGATTGTTTTAATATTTAACCAATCAAATGCGTGAACAAATCCTTGTTTCCATTCAAATACTGATAGGTAAACTTTTTCGCTTTTAAATTGGCTTCAATTCCAGATAAATCTGATTTGTTTTGAAGTTCAATTCCAACGACCACAGGTCCTGTTTCTCGGTTGTTCTTTTTTGAATATTGGAAATAGGCGATATCATCGTTTGGACCTAAAATGTCGTTTACGAATTCCTTTAATGCTCCGGGACGTTGTGGGAATTTCAGCAAGAAATAATGCTTCAATCCTTCGTACAATAAAGAACGTTCCTTGATTTCCTCCGTTCGGGTGATGTCGTTGTTGCTGCCACTTACCACACAAACCACGTTTTTTCCTTTGATTTGATCTTTGTAGAAGTCAAGTGCTGCAATGGTTAACGCTCCAGCAGGTTCTACAACAATGGCTTCTTCATTGTATAAACGCAAAATTGTGGTGCAAATTTTTCCTTCAGGAACAAGAATAATGTCCTCCAAGTTGTTTTTGCAGATTTCTAAAGTCTGTTCTCCAACACGCTTCACTGAAGCACCGTCAACAAACTTATCAATGTCCTCTAAAGTGGTGTTGACTCCTTTTTGTATCGAATTTTTCATAGATGGAGCACCTTCAGGTTCAACGCCAATGATTTTCGTTTGTGGACTCAACTTTTTGAACACCGAACTTACACCGGCCGCTAAGCCACCGCCACCGATGGGAACAAATAAATAATCTATGGGAGAGGAGCTGTCTTCCAACAATTCTAAGGCGATAGTTCCTTGTCCAGCCATGACTTTTTCATCGTCGAAGGGATGAATGAAAATTGCTTCGGATACTTTGCAAAATTGCATGGCTTCTTCATAAGCTTCATCAAAAGTGTCGCCTTTTAAAATGACTTCAACTTTGTCCTTTCCGAAGAGCTTGACTTGTTTTGTCTTTTGCGGCGGAGTTGTTACAGGCATGAAAATCGTCGCTTTAATGTTCAATTTATGACAAGCAAAAGCAACTCCTTGGGCGTGATTTCCAGCACTTGCGCAGACTACTCCTTTGGTTTTTTCTTCGTCAGTCAACGAAACAATTTTGTTGTAGGCACCTCTCAATTTATAGGAGCGAACAGGCTGTAAATCTTCCCTTTTGAGGTAAACTTGAGCGAAGAATTCCTCGCTCAAGTTTTCATTTTTCATTAAAGGTGTATGCAGCGCAACGTTTTTTATCCGTTCTCTGGCTTCATAAACTTTTTCTAATAATTCCATTATTTTGTAGGTCTTAATTTTCGCACTTCTAATCCCGTTTGCCAAAGTTCGCTGTTGTGCATTTCGTTAAGTTCTTCTTCTAATTTGTCACGATAATCTGCTTTACTGTTGGCTTCGATTACGATTTCTGCCTCCTTTCCTGAAACTACGCTCTCGTATAATTCATTCAAAACAGGCTCAGTTGCTTCACGGAATTTCCCTTTCCAATCTAATGCTCCACGTTGTGCTGTGGTTGAACAATTGGCAAACATCCAATCCATTCCGTTTTCTGCAATTAAGGGCATTAAACTCTGTGTGAATTCTTCCACGGTTTCGTTAAAGGCCTCGCTTGGCGAATGTCCACGTTGACGTAAAACATTGAATTGCGCTTCAAATATTCCTGCTACAGCGCCCATTAAAACACCTCGTTCTCCAGTTAAATCACTGTACACTTCTTTTTGGAAGGTTGTTTCGAATAAATACCCCGAACCTATGGCGATTCCCAATGCCAAAGCACGTTCTGCTGCTTTTCCTGTTGCGTCTTGGAAAATGGCGTAACTGGAATTCAAGCCTTGACCACTCAAGAATAGACTTCTGAGCGAAGTTCCCGAACCTTTCGGTGCAACCAAAACAACATCGACATCTGCGGGCGGAACAATGCCTGTTTTTTCGTGAAAGGTGACACCAAATCCGTGAGAAAAATAAAGCGTTTTTCCTTTTGTTAAATGTTTTTTCATTCCTTCCCAAGCTTGGATTTGACCAGCATCAGAAAGTAAATTCATCACCACAGTTGCTTTTTTGCAAGCATCCTCAACTGCGAAAAGCGTTTTTCCTTCTTCCCAGCCATCAGCCAAAGCTTTTTTCCAACTTCCGGTGCCTTTGCGTTGACCTACAATGACATTTACACCATTGTCCCTTAAATTGAGCGCCTGCCCAGGTCCTTGAACTCCATAACCGATTACAGCTACTGTTTCATTTTTTAATACTTCTTGCGCTTTCCCCAACGGAAATTCATCGCGCTTTACTACGTTTTCTAATACGCCTCCAAAATTAATTGTTGCCATTTTTCTATTGTTTATTTGTATTTTGTTAATTCCTTTCTTCTAATTCGTAATTGAACAATTCATAATTCCACATTCATCATTCATAACTCATCATTCATAATTACCTAAATCTCCTCCAAGTATGCACTCAACTCCTTCATCGGTTTGGTTACTGCAACTCGTCCTGACCTTGCGAATTCGAGTACCCCATACGGTCTGAGCTTTTCGAAAAGCAATTGCGTTTCTTCGACATGGCCTGTTTTTTCGATGACCATGAATTGTGAATCAACTGTTAACACTCGGGCATGATGTTCACGAATAACCTTTTCGACATCGCCATTCGTTAAAGTTTCTGTCCTGATCTTATACAAAGCAATTTCTTGATGAACAATGTCAATTTCTTCGTGAACAAAAGCTTTGATGACATCGATAACTTTCTCCAACTGACCAATCACTTTTTCAATTTGAGCTTTAGTGGTTCTCAAGACAATCGTGTATCGAAAGACTCCTGGAACTTCTGATTCTGAAGCGGTAATGCTGTCTATGTTTAAATGTCTACGTGTGAAAATAATTGTCACACGGTTCATCATTCCTATGCTGTTTTCTGTAAAAACCGAAACGGTATATGTTTTTTCCATTTTTTATTAGTTTAATCGTACTTCTGAAACCGAAGCGCCTGTGGTGATCATTGGGAAAACATTTTCCTCTTTTGCGACCATGACTTCGAGTAAAAAAGAACCTTTGTGATTCAACATTTCTAGTAAAGTTTCCTTTAACACTTCGCGTGTTTCAACTTTCTTGGCTGTTATGCTGTAGGCTTGTGCAAGTGCTACGAAATCAGGACTTTTTATTTCTGTAAATGAATAGCGTTTTTCAAAAAATAGTTGTTGCCATTGTCTCACCATTCCAAGGAATCGATTGTTGAGAATGACGATTTTTATATCTACTTCACTTTGTAAAATCGTTCCCAACTCTTGTAAAGTCATTTGGAATCCTCCATCTCCGATTATCGCAATGACTGTTTTTTGTGGCGCTCCAAATTTTGCTCCTATCGCCGCGGGAAGAGCGAATCCCATGGTTCCTAATCCGCCAGAAGTAATGTTGCTCTTCGTTTTATTGTATTCGTAATAACGCGCTGTTAACATTTGGTGCTGACCAACATCGGTGACCACAACGGCTTCTCCATTGGTGATTTCAGAAAGCATTTTAATGACTTCATCCATTTTTATTTCATCGTTGAATACTTCGTCTGTACTTTTTTGCAAAGTTTCCACCTCAACTTTCTTGAGATCTCTGAATTCTTGCAACCAAGTTGAATGCTCTTTTTGGTGAACCAATTCTGTTAATAAAGTCAACGCTTCTTTGGCGTCGGCATGAATCCCAACATCCGCATTGATGATTTTATTCAATTCAGCAGCGTCGATATCTACATGAATCACTTTTGCTTGTTTGGCATAACGAGAAACATCACCGGTCACCCTATCATCGAAGCGCATTCCGATAGCGATCAACACATCACATTCATTGGTTTTGATATTCGCTGCGTAATCTCCGTGCATTCCCAAATATCCGGCATATAAAGGATGATGATTTGGAAATGCGCCCAATCCCAAAAGAGTAGAAGCTACTGGAATTCCTGATTTTTCAACGAAATTCAAAAGTTGTTGTTCTGCGTTTGAAAGCATGATTCCTTGACCAATCAATAAGTAGGGTTTTTTGGCCTTGTTGATTAAAGTTGCAGCTTCTTCCAACAAGATTTTGTTCAACTTAGGTCTTGGACGATAACTGCGGATCGTAGTACATTTTTCGTATTGAAATTCCATTTCACCAAACTGAGCATCTTTGGTAATGTCGATTAAAACAGGTCCTGGACGACCAGATTTCGCAATGTAAAATGCTTTTGCAATGGCCGCTGGAATATCTTCCACTTTGGTTACTTGGGTGTTCCATTTTGTAATCGGCATGGAAATTCCCACCACATCTGTTTCTTGGAAAGCATCTGTTCCCAGCAATTTCGAATCGACTTGTCCTGTGATGCAAACCAAAGGCGTTGAATCAATCATGGCATCTGCCAACCCCGTAATTAAATTTGTTGCTCCAGGTCCAGAGGTAGCGAAAACTACTCCTGTTTTCCCTGAAGTTCGCGCATATCCCTGCGCAGCATGTGTAGCGCCTTGTTCATGACGAACCAAAATGTGCTTTATAGCGTCTTCGTAATCATACAAAGCATCATAAATCGGCATAATGGCTCCTCCGGGATATCCAAATATCGTATCGACTTGCTCCGCGACCAAAGATTTCATAACCGCTTGAGCGCCTGTTGTTTTTGTTGTCATTTCTTTCATTATTTATCAGTTACACATCCGGTTGAAGCACACGAAACACACTTGGCATATTTATACAACACTCCTTTGTTTGCTTTAAGCTGGGGTCGCTTCCAATTTGATTTTCGTTGCGCCAATTCTTCTTGGCTCACTTTTAAAGTCATGGTGTTTTTCTTCGTATCAATGCTTATGTTATCGCCATTTTCGACCAGCGCAATTGTTCCACCGTCATAAGCTTCGGGTGTGATGTGTCCCACCACAAATCCATGTGTTCCACCTGAGAATCTTCCATCAGTAATTAAAGCAACATTTCCACCCAATCCAGCACCCATAATTGCAGAGGTTGGTTTTAACATTTCTGGCATTCCTGGACCTCCTTTTGGACCACAATAACGAATCACCACAACATCTCCCGGTTTCACATTGCCGCTTTTTATTCCGTCAATTGCTGCGTATTCATCGTTGTAAACTTTTGCTAAACCTTCAAAATATTCTCCTTCGTTTCCGCTGATTTTTGCCACACTTCCTTTTGGCGCCAAATTCCCAAAAAGGATTTGTAAATGTCCTGTAGATTTTAATGGAGATTCAAATGGAAGAAACACATCTTGGCCTGCGCTTAAATCTGGAATTTTAGCCATGTTTTCGGCGACAGTTTTTCCTGTAACGGTTAAACAATCTCCATGAAGTAAGTTGTTGGCGAGTAAATATTTCATTACAGCAGGAACTCCACCAACAGCATGTAAATCTTCCATTAAGTATTTCCCGCTGGGTTTTAAATCGGCTAAAACAGGAACTTTATCGCTAATTTTCTGGAAATCTTCTAATGTTAATTCAAGATCTACTGAATGTGCCATAGCGATTAAATGCAAGACAGCATTGGTAGAACCTCCCAAAACGGTAACCATAGTAATTGCATTTTCAAAAGCTTTTTTGGTCATGATGTCTTTGGGTTTAATGTCTTTTTCAAGCAAAACACGTATCGCTTTTCCTGCATCTAGGCATTCTTGGTTTTTCTCAACGCTCAAAGCAGGATTCGATGAACTATAAGGCAAACTCATTCCCAAGGCTTCAATCGCCGAAGCCATCGTATTGGCAGTGTACATTCCGCCACAAGCACCAGCGCCTGGACAAGCATTTTTGATGACACCTTTGAAATCTTCCGGACTTATCGTATTGTTAAATTTCTTTCCCAAGGCTTCAAAAGCAGAAACGATGTTCAAAGATTCACCTTTCCATTTTCCAGAATGAATACTTCCGCCGTAAATCATGATGGCAGGACGATTTAATCTGCCCATCGCGATGATAGAACCGGGCATATTTTTGTCGCAACCCACCACGGCTAAAACTGCGTCATACCATTGTGCGCTGACCACCGTTTCGATTGAATCAGCAATGACATCGCGGGAAACCAAAGAAAATCGCATTCCATCTGTTCCGTTGGAAATTCCATCACTCACGCCAATTGTGTTGAAAATTAATCCAACAAGATTTTCGTTTTGAACACCTGTTTTAACTTCTTTCGCCAAGTCGTTCAAATGCATATTGCAGGTATTTCCTTCGTAACCCGTGCTCACAATCCCGACCTGTGCCTTTTGCATGTCTTCTTCCGTTAACCCGATTCCGTAAAGCATTGCTTGTGCGGCAGGTTGAGACTCGGCTTGCGTGATAGTTTTACTGTATTTATTTAAAGTTTTCATTATAAAGTTGTGCTAAATGTTGTTGCTGTTGTTGAACTTTCTCTCACCCTTTTCGAATAAGCATCTTGTAGTTTCTTCCCCAATGAATCTTTCCAAGCTTTAGGGAATACTGTTTCATCTAGCGATTTAATTCCAATGACTTCAGCAGCTGTTCCGCAATAAAAAGCACTGTCTGCTGTGAATAATTCTTTCGGTTCAAAAAGTCCTTGCTGAACTTCCATTCCGAGTTCTTCGGCCAATTCCAAAACAGTTGCTCGTGTAATTCCAGGAAGAATATTTCCCAATTGCGGAGTGAATAAAACGCCATCTTTTTCGAAGAATAAATTTGCACCCGGACCTTCCGCCAAATAGCCATCACTATCCAAAAGCAAAGCTTCGTCAAAACCTTTGTCTTTGGCTTCATTTGTAGCAAGAATAGAATTCACATAGTGTCCACAAACCTTTGCTTCAATTTTGATAGAGCGGGGGTGAGGTCGGCAAAAGGAGGAAACTGTTAAACGCAATTGTTTGTCGCCCAAATAAGCGCCCCATTCCCAAGCGCAGATCATGATAGAAACATTGTTGGGACGTGTCAGTGTCATGTTCGGATCGCAGAAAACCAAAGGACGAACATAGGCATCAGTTAAATTGTTTTTCTTCAATAATCTTTCGGTAACTTCTACCAATTTGTGGGGAGAATAATCGAAAGGAATTTGAATAAGCTCTGCTGATTTTTTCAAGCGTTCGTAGTGCTCTAAGGATTTAAAAACTTGTGTTCCATCTTTTGTAGCATAAGCGCGAATCCCTTCGAAAACGCCGTATCCGTAGTGAAGTGTTTGACTGTATAAATCTGTAGAAGCTTCATTGGCTTT
This sequence comes from Weeksellaceae bacterium, assembly GCA_048268105.1. Classification (GTDB taxonomy): domain Bacteria; phylum Bacteroidota; class Bacteroidia; order Flavobacteriales; family Weeksellaceae; genus Profundicola. The sequence continues at coordinate 990 of JBLWWH010000026.1, read as the reverse complement.
AACAAATTTTCCGTCGAGATAAATTACTGTGTTGTCATCGAAATACATATTGTTTTGTTTTTAGTTGTTACTTTTTGGTTAAAAAAAAAAGACCTTCTCAAATGAATGAGAAAGGCTTAGATATAGGTATAGCAGCATTTCTCACTCGGGGGAGCGAATAATAATAATGCTGATAATAATGTTAGTGAAAGTTGTCATGAGGTGTGTTTGTTCTAAGTTTAGCGGTTTTGTTTTTAATAGATTTTTATGAGTTCTTAAAGTTTTTAAATAAAAAAAGCCTTTCTCAGGTAAGTGAGAAAGGCTTAGTATTATAGATACCAGCAATCCTCACTCTCGGGAGCGAATAATAATGCTGATAATAATAATGTTTGTATGTGTTGTCATTTTGTTTTAACTAATAAAAAAAGCCTCCTGATTTCTCGGGAGGCTTCTAAATATAATTTTATATTTTTCTATAGCATCCCCGTTGCAGCTGTGATAATCACAATCGCCATCATAATAGCAGGAATAATAGATAAATTTCTCATTTCGAAGACAAAACTAATTAAATAATTTAAAGTTCAAAGAGTTTTTGAGAATAAATATTGTGATTAAGATTTATTTTAGGACCCATTTAAAATGATAAAATATTCTAATTCAATGAATTATGATGGAGCTGAAAATTATTTATCTCCTTGAATTAAATACCAGTAGTTTTGTCTTTTCAATATAAAGGGTTAAAGATTGATAAATAATACATTTTTCTAAAACATAAGAAGTTAGTGTTTTTAGGTTAGAATCCTAATGATTCCCATAGCTAATATAACCTCCAGCGATAAAAGATATAAAAATTTTTTCAAAAAATTAGGCACAAAAAAAAGGAGACCATTGCTGATCTCCTTTGTACATTTATCACTCTATCATTTGATAGAGCATAATGGTTTAGTCTATAACTTCTACGTTGATAGCGTTTAAACCTTTTCTACCTTCTTGTGTGTCAAAAGAAACTCT
>JBLWWH010000025.1:0-38760 GCA_048268105.1 Weeksellaceae bacterium | reverse complement strand
GACATGTGAATTGTGACTTTCAAGCCTTTCTTCTAAAGACGTTTGTGTTGCTCCAACGTAATATTTATCTATTGTAGCACTGTATAATATATAAGTAAAAGACATAATACAAAACTAAAAAAAGCCTCCACATTTCTGTAAAGGCTTGTTTATTAATGTGGTCCCACCTGGGCTCGAACCAGGGACCACTTGATTATGAGTCAAGTGCTCTAACCAACTGAGCTATAGGACCCTTCCTTCTTTATGAACAATAAGCCATATTCCGGATGGCAAATGTAGTAAATTTACATTAATATCCACAAAAACAATTATGACTTTTTATTTACCAGTATGACAAAAAAAAACCACCTGCTATCACAAGTGGTTCTTAATAACTTCTAACGTCTTATTTTAAAACTCCATTCCTTCAGCTTCTTCAGCTCCACCATTCATACCTCTTTCGCGTTTTTTCTTCTGATTAATTCGATAAGCAAAGTTCAGGGTAAACTGTCGTCCTCTCCATTGCATATCCATATTAGATTCGTAGCCAGGACCAAAGTTAAATACCTTTCTTCTTCTTGTTTCAAACAAGTCACGAACGTTAAATGAAATAGTTCCATCTCCACCCATGATGTCCTTGCTAAATGCTAAATCAACACCATACATAGGGTCTCTTTCGCTTTGTGCATTTTTTGTTCCTCCATAGTAGAATCCACTCAATTGAAAATCTATTTTCTGAGGTAATGAGAAACTATTCGACATTCTACCAAACCAGCTAAATCCATCTCCACTTAGATCATAAGTCGTATCGGAAATAGGATCATAATAATTTCCATCAGCATTATATCCAAAGAAGTTAACATTACCAAAAGCTCTCCACCAAGATGTGAACTGCGTTGAAGCAACTAATTCCGCTCCATATCTTTCTTCGTTACCCGCATTAACAGGTTGTGAGATAAAGATTTGATTTCCATTAAATTCAGCTCTACGACGAAAAACACTCATATTATCCTTACTCTTCTGGTAGTAGATAGAAGGCGTAAGGGATGTTTTACCAATTTGCGTAATAAAGGCTAACTCATAAGCGTCCGTTAAAACAGGATCTAAATCTGGATTACCCATAAAAGTATTCCTATCATCAGAGAAGTTTCTAAAAGGACTCAACCATCTACTCCAAGGTCTACGAATTCTTTTACTATAACTTACCTGCAATTGATTTCTATCGTCTTCATCAAAAGAATAGTTGAAAGTCGCAGAAGGGAAAAAGTTAGTGTAATTCTTTGTATCATCACTCCCTAAACCTTCGTTGGCATTCGCAGATTGGATTCTAATGTCTGAATTCTCCATTCTTAAACCTAATAAATAAGAGAATTTACTTATTTTGTTTCCATATTGAGAATAAACAGCTTGAATATTTTGATCATAATCTACCTTATCTGTAAAGAAAGGATTTTCTATAAACTCTCCATTTTCTCTTTGTTTAACTGTAAAGTCATTCATGTTTGATTCAAATTGACCTTTATATCCTAATTCAAATCTGGCACTTTCACCATGTGGATACACATAATCTGCCTGAACTAGATATCTTGTTTGTTCTTCTTTATTAACCGTTTTATCCAATCCATCTTCTCCTTCTCCCATAAAGGTAGTCTCTACAATGTCAGCTAATTCATCTTCTTTTGCGTAAGAAGCACTAGCATCAATTCTCAACTCATGACCTTGAGTATCGAACTCATGCTTAAACCCAAGATTACCTTGAATACTCTCATCGGTTTCATCTTCAATTTCCTGTCTTCTACTCTGACCATATAATGTATTACCTGCGTAGTCTTTATAATTTAAGGTGTTTTCATTCTCACCTGTAGACTTTCTAATATTCATAGAAGCCGAAATCGTGTTTTTCTTTCCAATATATCTTTCTAGACCTATACCAGTTCCGATATTGAAACGATCTCTTACTCTATCTCCCATCTGTGTCTCGATGGTGTCTGGCTGAAATTCTGAATAAAATCTATTTACAAATTCAGATGAGCCTTCTGATTTTCCTAAACGAACATAGGGAGAAATAAAGAAATTCCACTTATCTGTCTTGTAGTTTAAATTCGCATTAACTCCTGTCTGAAAAGGAATACCAACATTGGTATTGAAACTTGCGTTAAATCCTTGATTACTTCCTTTTTTCATAATAATGTTGATGATTCCACCTGTTCCAGCAGCATCATATCTAGCCGAAGGATTTGTAATTACCTCTACTCGCTGAACAGCGTCCGCTTGAATATTTTTCAAAGCATCTGCAATATTAGAAATACCTGTCATCGCCGATGGCTTACCGTCGATAAGTACCGTAATACTCTCGCTTCCTCTCAAAGTTACCGTTCCGTCACCATCCACTGTAACAGATGGTACATTGTTTAATGCGTCCGACAGATTAGCTCCTTTAACGGTTGGATCACGGTCCATATCATACACTCTTTTATCTAGTTCTAACCTATACAGAGGTCTCTCCGCTACCGCCACGGTTGACGCCAACTGAATCGCTTCGGATAATCTAATTATCCCTAAATCCGTATCTTTTGTGAATGTTTCAATTCTCTCGGTAATGGATCCCGTGGTTGGTTGAATAATAATATCGTACTTACCCGCTGGTATATGAACTATAAAAGTTCCATCTCCTTCGGTATAGATTTGTTCGAAAATATCATTATCTAATCCATCAAAAGTGATGGATGTGTAAGCTAATGGCAAGTCCGAATTATCCTGAACCGTTCCGGTAACCGTAATTTCTTGGGCAAGCGTAAAAACTCCCACTAAAACCATTGCAATGGTTAATAAATTCCTCATAATTGTCCTCTTCAAATTTGGGGTGCAAAATTAGTATTAAATTTGTTAGACAAGGACTATTTGAAAAGGTTTAATATAAGATTAAGAAATTTCAATATATAAGTTCGATTTTACAGCATAAAAGTTTATTTTCTTAACTCAAATTCAAGTTATTAAAAGACTCTTATAATGTAAGCATTATCAGTGAAGGCTTATGGAATTAAAAATTCTAAGACTATTAACTAATCCTTTTAGGTAGTTGATTTAATAATTGGTTTTATTTGATCGATTTGCTCGATGATAGTTTCGTAATTTTCTGCAGTGAATGTAGCATGTCCCATTTTCCTACCAGGTTTCGTGATTTTCTTACCATACCAATGCATCGCTGCTCCTGGAATCTTCATTAAATCATCTAATCCCGCTACTTTTGCATTGCCCTCGTGACCTTCAGCGCCTATGATATTTAAAATAGCTGCTTTAGAGGTCATTTTAGTCGAACCTAAGGGAAGGTTTAACAATACTCTCAACATCATGTCAAACTGTGAAGAATCCGATGCTTCTATCGTTGCGTGACCACTATTATGAACCCTTGGTGCAGTTTCGTTTACCCAAATAGAATTATTATTATTTAAGAATAATTCAATAGCATAAATCCCAGGCTGATCAAAAGCATCTACCACCTGCAAGGCAACTTTTTTAGCTCTTTCGGCAATCGCATCATCTATTCTTGCCGGAATTAATAAATACTCTAGTAAATTATAGGTTGGATTGACCACCTGCTCCACTACTGGATAAATTGCGGTTTCACCGGCCGCGTTTCTAGCAATAATTACAGCTAACTCTAATTTAATGTCGGCTAAAGTTTCAAACACAGAATCTTCACTCCACTTTTTATCTTTATTCTCCTCAGTTAAAACTTGAACACCTTTCCCATCATAACCACCTCTACAAAGCTTTTGAACTACAGGATAACTATTTTCGTCTTGAACAGGCGCTGTTGGAATATTATGTTTTAAATAAAAATCCTTTTGAATTCCTTTATCTTGAATGACTTCTAATACTTCTGGATCTGGAATCACAGTTTTTCCTTGAGCTTTTAATTTCTTAAGCGCCTCTAAGTTAACATGTTCAATTTCTATCCCTACAATATCTACATCTTTTGCAAAATCAAGAACTGCTTGCTCATCATTAAAATCTCCCACCACAAATCGATGTGCAAAATTCGCACAACTCGCCTCCGGATTAGGATCTAATATGTGTATTTCGATAGGATAGCTCATTGCATTTTGAACAAACATTAAACCTAATTGACCTCCGCCTAAAATTCCAACTTTTAACATGTTATTGTAGAAATAAAGATTTTTAAATAATATTTTGATATTAACGAGTGCAAAGTAAAAATTTTAATTTAAAATTGCATTGCAAATAAAATGGATTGTAATAAGTAGGCTCAAATTCTTGGATTACTTATTTTTATCATTAACTTCAATCGATAATTTATTTTGAAATGAAATTAAAATACCGCGACTTAATAGATCAAACCTATTATTTTCCACAAGATGAGTTCGACACCAAGGGAAGCAATCTAACTTTTCATGGAATAGATGTGATGGATTTGGTAAACAAATATGGAGCTCCCCTAAAATTTAGTTATCTGCCTAAGATTTCTGAAAATATTCAAAAAGCTAAAAACTGGTTCAGAGAAGCCATGGAAAAACATGAATATGAGGCTACTTATAATTATTGTTACTGTACCAAAAGTTCGCATTTTTCATTTGTATTAGATGAAGCGCTTAAGAATAAAATTCATATCGAAACCAGCTCTGCCTATGATATCAATATTGTAGAAATTCTTAAAAAAGAAGGAAAACTTAGCAACAAAAGTTGGATTCTTTGCAATGGTTTTAAACGCGATCAATACATCGACAATATTGCTAGATTAGTAAACGGTGGACACAAAAAATGTATTCCTATTTTAGACAATGCCGAGGAATTAGATCTTTTGTCAGAAAACATCAACGGTAAATTCGATATTGGAATTCGTATTGCCTCCGAAGAGGAGCCAAAATTTGAGTTCTATACTTCTCGTTTAGGAATTGGATATCGCGATATTGTACCATTTTATAAAAACAAGGTGAAAGAAGATCCAAAAGCAAGCTTAAAAATGCTTCACTTCTTTATTAACACTGGCATTAGAGACACGGCTTATTACTGGAATGAGTTACACAAATGTTTAAAGGTTTATGTGAACCTCAAAAAGATTTGTCCAAGCTTAGATTCATTGAATATTGGCGGTGGATTCCCGATTAAAAATTCATTGGCATTTGAGTATGATTATGCTTATATCATCGACGAAATCATCAACCAAATCAAAGTAGTTTGTAAGGATGCTGGCGTAGAGGTTCCTAATATTTTCACCGAATTCGGATCATTTACTGTGGGCGAAAGTGGAGGTGCTGTATATGAAGTTTTACACCAAAAACAACAAAACGACCGTGAGAAATGGAATATGATTAACTCATCTTTCATTACTACTCTTCCAGACTCTTGGGCGATCAATAAGCGTTTTGTTCTATTATCTGTTAATCGATGGGACGATGAATATGAAAGGGTTTTATTAGGAGGCTTAACCTGCGACAGCGATGATTACTACAACAGTGAGCAAAACTTAAACGCTATTTATCTTCCTAAGTTTAAAAAAGACAAACCTTTATACATAGGCTTCTTCAACACAGGAGCTTACCAAGAGAGTATTGGAGGTTTTGGCGGAATTCAGCATTGTTTAATTCCTACTCCAAAACATATCCTCATCAACCGAGACGAGAATGGGATTATATTTACCAAAGTCTTTGCCGAGCAACAAACACATGATAATATGTTGAGCACCTTGGGATACAATGTAGGAGAAGAAAATAAATAAATCTTAAATTGTTTGGAGATTTTGGAATATATCATTTAGTTTGCTCTAATAATTCAAGCCAAAGCTTCAATCACATTGAAATAAATTTGAATTTAAATTTTGAACAACAACATAAAAAAATATAAATGAAAGGGCCTATATCTAATTTTATAGAAAAATATTATCTTCATTTTAATTCTGCTGCTTTAGTGGATGCTGCTAAGGCTTATGAACAGCAATTAGCACAAGGTTCTAAAATGATGGTAACCTTGGCGGGAGCCATGTCAACAGCCGAATTAGGAAAGATTTTCGCAGAAATGATTCGTCAGGACAAAGTGCAAATCATCTCTTGTACGGGTGCCAACCTAGAGGAGGATATCATGAATTTGGTAGCTCACTCACACTACAAAAGAATTCCAGAATATAGAGATTTAACACCTCAACAAGAATGGGATTTGATGGAGAAGGGCTTGAACCGAGTTACAGATACTTGTATTCCAGAGGAGGAAGCATTTAGAAGGTTACAACAACATATCGTAAAAATTTGGAAAGATGCAGAAGCTGCAGGTGAGCGTTATTTCCCACATGAATTTATGTACAAAATGTTGCTTTCTGGCGTTTTAGAAGAATACTATGAAATCGACTTAAAAGACAGCTGGATGTACGCTGCTGCAGAGAAAAACTTACCGATTGTTGTACCAGGTTGGGAAGACAGCACGATGGGTAATATCTTTGCGAGTTATGTGATCAAAGGTGAATTAAAAGCTACAACCATGAAGTCAGGTATTGAGTACATGGCTTGGTTGGCTGATTGGTACACTGACAACTCTAAAGATGGAATTGGATTCTTCCAAATTGGAGGTGGAATCGCGGGAGATTTCCCAATTTGTGTTGTTCCGATGTTATACCAAGATTTAGAAAGAGAAGGTACTCCTTTCTGGAGTTATTTCTGTCAAATTTCTGACTCTACTACAAGTTATGGTAGTTACTCTGGCGCCGTTCCAAATGAGAAAATCACATGGGGGAAACTAAGCGTAGACACCCCTAAATTTATAATTGAATCAGATGCAACAATTGTTGCGCCATTAATATTCGCCTATTTATTAGACTATTAAAAACTTAACTAAAAAATGAAAAAGCCAGCACCAAAAAGAAGAGTTATCGTGGATTTCAAGAAATTGAACGACGAAATATTAACTTTACTCGTTGAGAAATATCCTGATGGCTACAGTGATAAAGACGTAATCGTTTTCAAAAATGCTAAAGGAGAAACGGTGGAGGCCGTTGAGGTTCAAACCGAAGATAGCAGCTATTTAGTAAAAATTAGCCAACGTTTGGAGAACGTAATGGAAATGTTTGAGGAAGACGAAGATTATTCGTTTGACGATGACGTAAGCTTTGACGAGCCAGATCCAACCGCTCTAGAAGATTAAGGGTTTGGATGTATAACGTATGTAAAGACGAGACTTCATAGTTTCGTCTTTTTTTTGTTTGGGATGGAGAGAAGTTGGTAATTAATGTAGGGTTTTCTGTCAGGTTGAGTGAATTTTTCATTAGAAAAATTTGTATCGAAACCTCGACAGAAAGGAGCTTAGTTTAATTTGAATATACATTGAAAAGAAAGACGTCTGTCATTGCTTTACACAAAATCTCAGTTCATTTCTCATTCTTCATTTTTTTCTTGTCTCTTGTCTCTTGTATTAGGTTTCGATACAATTTTGTTTCACAAAATCACTCAACCTGACAAGAGAATTTGGTTGATGGTAATTAGTAGCCGGTAATTGGTAATTGGTGGAGTTTAGAGTTGAGAGTTTTTCGGTCATGCGTTTGTCATGCTGAGCTGGATTCAGCATCTAGCCTAATTTTAGTTTATATTGGTAATTGATGTAGGGCTTTCTGTCAGGTTGAGTGAATTTTTCATTAGAAAAATTTGTATCGAAACCTCGACAGAAAGGAGCTTTGACCTTAATTTGTTTAGGATTTAATGTAAAAGCAAGAGGTTCGTCATGCTAAGCTTGACTCAGCATCTAGCACAATAATCGTTTAGCTTAAAAAGACTCCACATCAAGTCCGGAGTGACGCTACGAGTTAAACTATTTAAACAATTTTAAACCAAATTTAAACCACTTGAGTATGAGACTCTGAATCGAGCTCAGAGTGACGCTTCGGGTTTAATAAATGCTCTTTCTTCTTTTCTCTTTCTTCATTTTTCATTTTTCTCTTTCCTCTTTTCTCTCCGCATTAAGTGCAGAGTGTTGTTTCGAGGATATCAAGTGTTAAAAACCTAATTATTTATAATTTATCTATATTTAATGTTTTGAAAATCAATACCTAGGAAAAACGACGAGTAAACTCTTCATATTTTCCTACTTTCTCTAAGCTGATTTATTTAATTTAGTAGTGAATCTAATAATTCATTCAGATGCTTAGACTTAATTATAATCTAATTCAGCAATCTCATAAGGAAATGAGTACAAACATTCTTCTTCTCCTTATAACTTCTTTCGTTCTATTTAGGATTTTTTTAATTCAATTCCTGGAATCTGAAATGCTATTTAAATTACAAGAGAAAGTTTACGCTGTAAGAACTTCCTCATCTGTTAAATTGTTTTCAAAATCTCCTCTGAATACTCATCTGATAATTTATTCGCCTAAGATGAATTATAAATCTATAAAATGGGATTATTCCACTTAAGATAACTTGTGTAAAACCAGTATATGATTGCCTGAAACTCTGTTTCGGGCATTTTTTTTAGCTAATTTCATCCGCATAAAGTTGTTACATCATCCGCATAAAGTGTTTTTATCATCTAGATGAAATAAATTTTCATGCAGATGAACTGATTTTTACTTCAAATCATCGAATTTTAACTACTGTGAAGCCTAATATCTATGAAAAATTTCTTGATTTTAGCTGTGATTTGAGTTGAAAAAGGTCATTTTTAGCTACAATTTAATTCTAAATTAATGACTTTTTGATACTAATTTTTATTCAAAATTTACCTAAAAAATAAGGTTTCTTAGCTATTGTGATCTAACTGAAACCTGAAGATTTGTTTGTTAATTTGATGCAACGATGTAGCTTTATATGATTCCTGGCTTATTAATTTTTCTTTATTTTTATCGGCTTCGCTTCTCTTGTCTTAGGTTTCGATACAATTTTGTTTCACAAAATCACTCAACCTGACTAGAGGATATTCTAGACGAAAGTATAAAGTGGAAGGTAGATAGGGATCATAGAGTAGATGGTGGTTAGTAGACGGTAGTTGGTAATTGATCTAGGTTTTCTGTCAGGTTGAGTGAATTTTTCTAAAGAAAAATTTGTATCGAAACCTCGACAGAAGGGAGCTTCGACCTTATATCTCTTTAGCATTTAATGGAAAGATAAGACGTTTGTCATGCTGAGCTTGACTCATCATCTTGCGTAATTATCGTTTAATCCTAAAAAGACTCTGAATCGAGTTCAGAGTGACGCTTCGAGTTAAACTATTTAAACAACTTTAAACTAAATTAAACAACTTTAGTAAAAGATTCTGAATCAAGTCCGGAGTGACGCTTCGGGTCTGAATACATGCGAATTGCTTAAGCCACCTTTAAACTATTTAAACAATCTTAAACCACTTGAGCATGAGATTCCGCATCGAGTTCGGAATGACGCTTCGGGATATATTAGTTTTGAATGTAGAGTTTTCTGTCACATGGAGGAGGATTTCTCCTTAGAGAAAAATGTATCGAAATGTCGACAGAAAAGGGGTTTGACGTACTTCGCTTTTCTCAACATTTAAAATTGAAAATTCAATTCAATATAAAGCTAAGTTTATTGCACAAAAAAATCAGCTCGAGAAAATCCCGAGCTGATTTAATTAAAATTAAACTATGTAAATTCTTATAACTGCGGTCCAGCGGCTACTAATGCTTTTCCTTCGTCGTTATCTGTATACTTCTCGAAGTTCTTAATAAATCTCTGACCTAAATCACGAGCTTTCTCTTCCCATTTGTCTGGGTTTTCGTAAGTATCTCTTGGATCTAAGATATCAGGATTCACGTTTGGCAATGCTGTAGGAACCTCTAAATTAAAGATAGGAATCATGGTAGTTTCTGCTTTTTCGATAGAGTCATCTAAAATAGCATCAATAATAGCACGCGTATCTTTAATGGAAATTCTCTTTCCTGTTCCGTTCCATCCTGTGTTTACTAAATAAGCTGTTGCATTGTTAGCTTCCATTTTCTTCACTAACTCCTCACCATACTTAGTCGGGTGCAAAGACAAGAATGCTTCACCAAAACATGCCGAGAAAGTTGGTGTTGGCGTATCTACTCCTCTCTCTGTTCCAGCTAACTTAGCAGTGAATCCAGATAAGAAGTGATATTTTGTTTGCTCTGGTGTTAATTTAGACACAGGAGGCATAACTCCAAAGGCATCTGCTGTTAAGAAAATAACTTTCTTAGCAGGTCCAGCTTTAGAAACTGATTTAACAATATTTTCAATATGGTAAATTGGGTAAGAAACACGTGTATTTTGTGTTGTAGAACCATCTGTAAAGTCGATTTTACCATTTTCATCTACCGTAACGTTCTCCAATAATGCATCTCTCTTGATAGCGCCATAAATATCTGGTTCAGCTTCTGGGTCTAAGTTAATGGTCTTAGCATAGCAACCACCTTCGAAGTTGAATACACCTTCGTCGTCCCATCCGTGCTCATCATCACCAATTAATTTTCTTTTAGGATCTGTAGATAAAGTAGTTTTACCTGTTCCAGATAGACCGAAAAACACAGCTGTATCACCATCTTCTCCTACGTTGGCAGAACAGTGCATAGAAGCCATACCTCTCAATGGTAGGTAATAGTTCATCATAGCGAACATACCTTTTTTCATTTCACCACCATACCAAGAACCACCGATTAACTGCATTTTCTCTGTTAAGTTAAAGACAATAAATACTTCTGAGTTAAGACCATGCTCTTCCCATTTATCATTTACTGCTTCAGAACCATTCATAATAACAAAATCAGGTTCTCCAAAGTTTTTAAGTTCTTCTTCGGTTGGGCGAATAAACATATTAGTAACAAAGTGAGCTTGCCATGGCACTTCCATAACAAATCTAACTTTTAGTCGTGTATCCTCATTAGCACCACAAAAAGCATCGACAACATATAATTTTTTGCTACTTAATTCGTCTGTTACAAGACCTTTAAGGTCGTTCCAAACTGCTTGCGTGGTAGGTTTATTATCATTTGGCGCAGCAGGCGAATTCCACCAAATAGTATCTTTAGTCACATCGTCTTTAACGATGAATTTATCTTTAGGTGATCGTCCGGTAAATTTTCCAGTCATTACATTCACAGCACCTAATTCGGTATCTTGTGCACGTTTGAACCCTTCTAAACCAGGTTGCATTTCTTCCTTATATAATAAATCATAAGAAGGATTGTAAATGATTTCCTGGACATTTTTAATTCCATAAGATTCTAGAGCTGACTTTAATTTTTCCATTTAATAATTAATTTAGAAAGGTAAATTTATGAAGATTCAATTAAAGAAGCATTATAAAAAACCCTAATTTTAATCATTAAATAAAAATTGGATTTAATAATTATTGTGTTGGTAGCCAACTCACTACAAGGGTTATTATGCATACATTGTAAAAATTTGGTGCCATATTGATAAAGTTTCTTATTTTTGCCCAATAATCTAAAAAGTAAAATTATGTCTGATATTACATCAAGAGTAAAAGCAATCATCGTTGATAAGCTAGGAGTAGAAGAAAGCGAAGTTACAACAGAAGCTAGCTTCACCAATGATCTTGGAGCAGATTCTCTAGACACAGTTGAATTAATTATGGAATTCGAAAAAGAATTTGATATTCAAATTCCTGATGATCAAGCAGAGAAAATCTCAACAGTTGGTCAAGCTATTCAATATATTACAGAAGTAAACAAATAATAAAACATTATTTATGGAGCTCAAAAGGGTAGTTATTACCGGATTAGGCGCACTTACACCAATTGGTAACACATTCTCGGAATACTGGGAAGGTTTAATTAATGGTGTGAGTGGCGCAGCTCCTATTACTTTATTTGACGCTTCGCTTTTCAAAACACAATTCGCTTGTGAGGTGAAAAACTTTGATCCTCTAGACCATTATGATCGCAAAGAGGCGCGAAAAATGGATAGGTGCGGACAATTAGGAATAGTAGCAGCAAGAGAAGCGGTAGTACACAGTCAATTATTGGATGCTAAACCGGATAAGGGAAGAATTGGTGTTATTTGGGGTTCTGGAATTGGTGGTTTAACCACTTTTGAACAAGAAGTTACTGCCTTTGTTAAGGGCAATGGAATTCCTAGATTCAACCCCTTCTTTATTCCGAAAATGATCGCTGACATCACTCCTGGTCTTATTTCTATGGAATATGGGTTTATGGGACCTAATTACACAACAGTTTCTGCTTGTGCATCTTCGTCAAATGCTTTGATAGATGCCTATAATCTACTAAGATTAGGAAAAGCAGATGCTATTATTACAGGTGGTTCAGAAGCTGCGGTTACTGCTGCAGGTGTGGGTGGATTCAATGCTTTGCATGCCATGTCGACCAGAAATGATGATCCGAAAACAGCATCACGTCCTTTTGATAAAGAGAGAGATGGATTTGTTTTAGGGGAAGGAGCTGGTGCTATGGTGCTAGAAGAATTAGAGCACGCCTTAGCGAGAGGTGCAACAATTTATGCAGAAGTTGTTGGTGGAGGCTTATCCGCCGATGCTTATCATATGACTGCTCCACATCCAGAAGGATTAGGCGTATTCCGCGTAATGAAAAATGCCTTAGAAGACGCAGAAATCACACCGAATAAGGTAAATCATATTAACATGCACGCAACTTCAACCCCATTGGGTGATATTGCGGAGCCAAAAGCAGTGGTTGACTTATTTGGAGATCACGCAAAAAACATACAAATCAATGGTACGAAGTCTATGACGGGCCATTTATTAGGTGCTGCAGGTGCAGTAGAAGGAATTGCCACGGTGGCAGCTATTTATAATAGTTTGGTTCCTCCTACAATTAATCTTCATGAAAAAGATGAAAACGTTCCTGATCTTAACTACACCTTTAATAAGGCAGTAGAAAAAGACATCGAATATGCGATGAGCAATACCTTTGGATTTGGTGGACACAATGCATGTGTTTTATTCAAAAAATATTAAATGTTATCTGGGCTTAGGAAATTTCTAAAAATTGGAGCAAAACAGAATGTTGCTTCCACCGAAGAGTTGTCTCCTAAACTCCTAGATATACTACAATTCAAGCCTCTTAAACCTCATTTGTTTAAAGAGGCTTTTATACCTCGTAGTGCTCAGATTCACGATGCCAACGGAATTTCTATCAATTACGAACGCTTAGAGTTTTTGGGAGATGCCATGTTGGGAGCTGTGATTGCAGAATTTTTATTCGACCAAGCGCCCGAACAAAAAGAAGGTTATCTCACCCAAATGCGCTCTAAGATTGTTAGCCGAAGACATCTGAATGAAATCGGAAATGATTTAGGTTTGGTTAGTTTTATTGATAAGGGCAATAAACAAAAAAGCGCCCTGAGCAATAACGTGGCGGGAGATTTATTTGAGGCTCTAGTGGGAGCAATCTACGAAGATCAAGGTTATACGGTGACCAAAAAGTTTATAGATCGGGTAGTTATCAAACGATATGTAGACTTAAATCAGCTAGAAAATAGAATTAGTAGCTACAAGAGCTATATATTGGAATGGGCTCAAAAACAAAAGGTGAATTTAGAATTCAATACCTTTGAAGAGCAAAATGCAGAAGACATCACAGTTTTTGTGAGTATTGTGCGTATTGACAAGACGGTGATTGCGAAAGGTAGAGGTACATCTAAGAAAAAGGCAGAAGAAAATGCTGCCAAACGTACTTTCTACTCCAAACAAAATAAGATGAATTGATATGGCACTACAATTATGGGATGATTTCGAAGATGAGTTTACACTATTCGGAATAAGCTCTAATCGCCTAGATGAAGTCAAGTTTATCTATTCAATCAACAAAAATTTTAAGGTTAAATTCGGGCGTATCAAGGATTTTGATATCTATGTAGACGACGAAGTTTTTCACTACTCTCTCTATAGTTGTGATTTGGCATCTGAACAGGATCCATTTTTTATCATCAAAAATCTTTCGCATCCCAATCAAGGCAAAGGAGACAAAAATTCGTTGTTTCCAAACATGGGCTCACAAAGACATATTCTCAAAAATCATAAGCGTTTTGATTATCTGCTTAAAATTCCCTATCATTTGGAGGCAGGTGAATTAAATCCTCTACCTTTGGAACAAGCTTGGTTTGTTTCAAATTATAGCCAAATTACAGATTTATCTAACAAAGAAGAAAAACTATTTTTCATATGACAATCGAAAGAAAAATATTTAATAAAAAAACTAAAATCGTTGCCACCTTAGGTCCAGCAACGAATACAAAAGAAATATTACGTGAATTAGTTTACGCAGGTGTAAATGTATTCCGAATCAATTTCTCGCATGCTGATTATGAAGATGTTCTTCAGAAAATGGCTTGGATTAGAGAAATCAACGAAGAAGAAGATGTTAGCATTGGTATTTTGGGTGATTTGCAAGGTCCCAAATTACGTGTAGGTGTAGTGGAAGAAGGATCTTTCTTGAATCCTGGTGATGTATTAACCTTCACCAACGATAAAGTGACCGGTAATGCCAAAAAAGTCTTTATGACTTATAAGCAATTTGCTAGAGATGTGAAAGTAGGTGAAAATATACTTATAGATGATGGTAAACTGATTCTGGAGGTATTATCAACAGATCAAGACAAAGAAGTTACTGCCAAGGTGATTCAAGGGGGTGAATTAAAATCAAAAAAAGGCGTGAACTTGCCTAAGACCAATGTTTCTTTGCCGGCTTTAACCGAAAAAGACATTGAAGATGCTAAGTTTGCTATTGCACAAGAGGTAGATTGGATTGCATTGAGTTTCGTGAGACACGCACAAGATGTAATTGATCTTAAAAACCTGATCAACGAGCATTCTCCTCACAAGATTCCAATTATTGCTAAGATCGAGAAGCCAGAAGCTATTGAGAATATAGACGAAATTATCCCCCAATGTGATGGTCTAATGGTTGCTAGAGGCGATTTAGGCGTTGAGATTCCTATGGAGCAAGTTCCGGTAATTCAAAAGGTATTGGTAGATAAGGCAAAAGTGGCTAGAAAACCTGTGATCATTGCAACCCAGATGATGGAATCCATGATCGATAGCCTTACACCTACCCGTGCAGAAGTGAACGATGTTGCCAACTCTGTGATGGATGGTGCTGATGCCGTTATGTTGAGTGGAGAAACTTCGGTGGGAGAAAACCCTGTTGAGGTGATTAAGGTAATGGCGAATATATGTAAGACAGTTGAAAATGATCCACATATCCGCGTTCCTTCACATACCCCATCTGATACTGAAGGGAAACGTCATATTACCAATGTAATTTGCTTTAATGCCGCTAAAATGGCGGAACACACAAAAACCAAGGCGATTATTACGATTACCTATTCTGGCTACACCGCATTCCAAATTTCGTCGCATAGACCAGATGCAAATATCTTTGTATTTACCCCCAATAGAACTATTTTGGGTATGCTCAACTTACTTTGGGGTGTAGAAGCTTTCTACTATCAAGGAGATAAGAGTACAGATGAAACCGTGATAGAAGTAAATCGTTTCTTGAAGCGACGTGGCCTGGTCATGGATGGAGATTTTGTGATTAACTTAAACGCCATGCCGGTATTTAGAAAGGGTATTACGAACACTTTAAGATTTACCACGATCTAAGGCATAATATTTGCTCTTCCTACAAGTCAATTGGTGGATCATGAGCGATAGAATCTTATTACTTTTTACCTTAATTCTAGGGTGTTTCTTAAGTGGTCAAAATATTATTGTAAAAGACAGCCTCACAAATATACCTTTGGAGGCTGTTTTAATTAAGACATCCAACAACCCTAAATCTACTTCTACCAATCACTTAGGACTGGCTCAATTACCTGAATTCACAGGAGATTCCATCAGTTTCTACCATGATAAGTATGAACCGAAAAAGATTGCCGCTAGTAGATTATCTAAAAACGAGCTCAATACGATTTACTTAAAAAACGAGATTTTTAGATTACAAAGTGTTATTACAACAGGTACCAACTGGAAAAATAACTCTCAAAAATCTCCGATTTATGTTTCTTCTCTATCTGAAACAGAAATTCAAGTTCTCAATCAACCCACTACCGCCGATTTATTAAGTCAATCCAATGAAATTTATGTCCAGAAAAGTCAACTTGGCGGCGGAAGCCCTATGATTAGAGGCTTTTCTACCAATCGATTGCTCCTAACGGTAGATGGCGTGAACATGAACAATGCTATTTTTAGATCTGGAAATTTGCAAAATATTATTGCCATCGATCCCTTTACGATTAAAAACATTGAGGTAATCTCTGGACCATCTTCTGTGTTATATGGATCAGATGCCATTGGAGGTGTAATTAGCTTTGAAACCAAATCGGTTTTACCAACATCAGAATTCAAAGTAATAGGTGACGCGACTGCACGTTATGCCTCGGCGGCGGAGGAGAAAACAATTCATGCAGATATTGATATTTTTATGCCCAAATGGTCTTCTATCACTTCTTTTACTTTTACAGATTATGGCGATTTAAAAATGGGAAAACATGGTCCACAAGATTATCTGCGACAGCATTATGTGAGCCGTGTTGATGGTCAAGATATTTTAGTAGAAAATAATAATCCACGTATCCAGCGAGAGACCGGTTACAATCAAAAGAATTTACTGCAAAAATTTCTCTATAGACCTTCGTCGAATTTGGATTTAACAGCTTCTATTTCTTTTTCGGAAACCTCAGATGTTCCACGATATGATAGATTGTTGAGATACCGAGGCGAAAACCTACGATCGGCCGAATGGTATTATGGACCTCAACAATGGATATTTACTAATATTAAAGCCGATTATCATCAGTCTAATTTCTTTTTTGATGAGGTTCAAAGTATTTTATCTCACCAATATTTTACAGAAAGCAGACATGATAGAGACTTTAATTCAGTATTTAAGAACAATCGATTTGAGCGTGTAAATGTTTGGGGCTTTGAAAATGCCTTTATGAAGAAGATTGACGATAAAAACATACTTCGATATGGAACTGATTTGAAGTTTAATCATGTGAATTCTTCAGCCAACATAGAAAATATAAATTCGGGTGAGAAAGTAGTTGGGCCTAGTAGATATCCAGATGGCTCTACCTGGAACCAATATGGGATTTATGCTAAATACATAAGAGAAATTACCAGTAGATTAAATCTTGTTTCAGGCATTAGATATGGTTATGTAACTTCAAAATCTAATTTTTCTAATGATTTTTATAGTTTCCCTTTCGAAGAGTCTGAGCTAAAAACAGGTTCGTGGACAGGTAAACTAGGAGCCTATTTCAAGCCTTTTCGTCAATTGGTATTGAACGCTCAATTCTCTACTGGATTTAGAGCGCCCAATATAGATGATATGTCTAAAGTTTTTGACTCCGAGCCGGGCAGTGTTGTGGTTCCAAATCCAAATTTAAAACCTGAGTATATCTATAACATTGAAGCTGGAATTTCTAAATCTTTTGGCAAAACACTTTATTTATCTGGTGTCGCCTATTATAGTTGGTTAGAAGATGCTTTGGTGAGAAGAGATTTCACGCTCAATGGTGAATCTACCATGATGTATGATGGAGAATTAAGTCAAATTCAAGCGATTCAAAATGCAGCGAGTGCCAGGGTTTATGGTGGTATGCTTCAGATGGAGCTTAATTTAAATACCGAATTTAAACTACTAAGTAAAATAAATTACACCCACGGCGAAGAAGAGTTAGACGATGGTACTACAGCACCTATGCGCCATGCCGCACCATTGTTCGGGAATGTAGGTTTAGAATATGATAAAAATAAATTTAAAGCAAAATTACTTTATCAATATAATCAAGCTATAAAGGCCGAAGATATGCCGCCCAGCGAAAGGAATAAGGATTACTTGTATACCAAAGACGGGAATGGCTTGCCTTATGCTCCTTCTTGGAATATTTTTAATTTTTCGGCGAAATATAAATTAACCGACTACATCTCAATTCATGGGCGTATAGATAATATTTTTGATCATTTGTATCGTCCATACTCCTCTGGGATTTCTGCACCGGGTAGAAATTTTGTATTTTCGGTTCGAACTATTTTTTAATTATGCGCATGGATTCCAAACAAAAAAAATACGACAAGGCTTATTTGAAAATGGCCATGGAATGGGCAAAACTTTCCTATTGCAAAAGAAAACAAGTCGGCGCACTTATAGTAAAAGATCGGATGATTATTTCCGATGGTTATAATGGTACGCCAAGTGGTTTTGAGAATCATTGTGAAGATAGCGAGGGCGACACTAAATGGTATGTGTTGCATGCCGAAGCTAATGCTATTCTGAAAGTAGCTTCTTCTACACATAATTGCAAAAATGCCACTTTGTACATAACCCTTTCTCCTTGTAGAGATTGTAGTAAATTAATTCACCAAGCAGGCATCAAGCGTGTGGTTTATATCAACTCTTATTCAGATACTGCTGGTATAGATTTCTTAGATCGCGCTGGTGTTGTGGTGCAGCAAATCAGCATCAAAGAATTAGCATAAATCGTCTATGAACTCTACCCTGCGTACTTTAAATATTATTCTTGCTTTGATAGCGGTCCTTATTATTTTTGGACTTGGCTATCAGACCGGTAAGAGGTATGATATTGCGGTAGATGAAAACGATAAATATGTAGCTATCTCTTATTCGGTAAATGAGCAAAAAATGCGTCGCTTGATGAGTTTAATCGATAACCATTATGTGAATGATATCAACACCGATAGTTTGGTAGATAAGACGATTAGTTTTGTCATGTCTAATCTAGATCCCCACAGTGTTTATTTAGAAAAAAAACTATCCAGAAGTATGGATAGAGAAATGAAAGGCTATTATGTTGGGATTGGTATTCAATATGTAATCTATAAGGACACGATTGTTATTACGCATGTAGATAAGAACAGTCCTAATATAGATTTGTTTAAATTATCGGATCGTGTAATCCAAGTAGGTGACTCTACAGTAGTGGGCAAGGCTGCTGAGCGTGTAGGTGAAATGATACAAGGTGAAAATAATTCAAGCCTATCATTAGTCATCCTGCGCGATGGAACTCAAAAAACCCTCATTGCGAAACGTGGCGTTATACCCAAAGCCAGCGTTACCGAGTATTTTATGCTCAACAAAAACTTAGGTTATGTTAAGATCTCAAAATTTGTTTCAACCACGGCAGAAGAGTTTAGTGCAGCCATAAATCAGCTTAAGAAAGAAGGCATGGAGGAATTGGTGTTAGACTTGAGAGGAAACCCTGGTGGCATTATGAGTGCGGCAGAGAAGATAGCCGATGAATTTTTAACCGAGAATAAGCTTATTGTATTCACCCAAGACAATCAAGGTAAAAAAGAATTTAGATATGCAACCAACCGAGGTTCTATGGATGGTAAGCCTCTATATGTATTGATAGACGAAGGTTCGGCTTCAGCAAGTGAAATTATAGCAGGTGCGATTCAGGATAATGATGCGGGCTTTATAATCGGTAGAAGAAGTTATGGTAAAGGACTAGTTCAGAGAGAAATTAGTTTGGGAGATGGGTCTAAATTAAGACTCACCACCGCCAAATACTTTACGCCCTCAGGAAGATCGATTCAAAAACCCTATTTAAACGGAATCGAAGAATATAACCGAGATATAAGTGCGCGCTACATGAGTGGCGAAGTTTTCAATAAAGACAGCATTAAAGTTCCGGATTCATTAATGTTTAAAACCAGTAAGGGAAGAACCGTTTATGGCGGTGGAGGAATTATTCCCGATGAGTTTATTCCGATTGATTCGGTAGGCTACGGAAGATGGTATTATGAACACGCGCATCGCAATATTTTTAATACAAGAATTTTTGAATACATAGAGCAAAACAATAAAAGTTTAAGTAAAATTAAAGAAGAACATTTTATTGCGTTTCATAATCCCAAAGAATTAGCAGAAGAATTATTAGCAAAAATCAACTTAGTACCAAAGCAGTTTAGTGATGCTGAAATGATGAACTTTCATACCTTTATTAAGGCAACTATGGCAAGATTTTTATATGGTGAATCAGCCTATAATAAAATTTGGAATCAACGCGATCCTATGATCAATAAAGCGATTGAACTAAATCAAGCCCATTAATATGCAGTGGGACCAGGCACTTGCACAGTATCGTATCTATCTTAAATTAGAGCGAAATTTATCTGAAAACACGATTTCTAACTATATACGAGACATTGAAAAGTTAAGAAGCATGTTTTCTGATGTTTCTCCCAATAAAATCACTTCGGAACAGGTAAGAGAATTCAACTACGAAAACGGAAAGAAATACGCGGTACGCTCTCAGGCTAGGATTCTCTCTGGCATCAAAAGTTTTTATGAATTTATGATTGAAGAAGAGTGGATAGAAATAAATCCTACTACACTCATTTCTGCGCCTAAAATCGGCAGCAATATACCCGATACGCTTTCTACCAAGGAAATTGACAAAATTATTGCGGCCATTGACTTATCGGCCGCTCATGGAGAGCGAAACAGAGCCATTATAGAATTGTTATATGGCTGTGGTTTAAGGGTATCTGAATTGACAGAGATTAAAATTTCGGATCTATTTTTCGATGAAGATTTTATTCGTGTGCTGGGAAAGGGAAATAAACAACGTCTCATACCGATTGCTGCTTATACCCAGAAAATAATTAATATTTATAAAGATCAAGTTCGTGTACATCAAAAAATTCAACCCAAATTTAGCGATCATTTGTTCCTAAATAACCGCGGTGGAAAACTGACCCGGGTGATGATTTTCACGATCATTAAAAAATATGTTGAACTCGCTGGAATCAAAAAAAACATAAGTCCGCATACATTTAGACATAGTTTTGCCACGCATCTCCTAGAAAATGGAGCTGATTTAAGATCGATTCAATTAATGTTGGGCCACGAAAGCATTACCACTACAGAGATTTACATGCATATCGACAAAAAATTTCTAAGAGAGAACATCGAGAAGTTTCATCCACGCAAATAATTCCATCAAACTATAAATTTTAGTTTTGATTAAATTAATTAATAGGATAGTAAAATTGACTTTAACGATAAAGCTTGCTATATCTTTGCTGCGTGGAAATTACATCTAGAGAAAAATTAATATTAGTTTTAATATTAGGTAGTATTGCCGCCTTGGGACCTTTTACAGTAGATATGTATTTACCGGCATTCCCTGCGATCGCTGAAGATTTATCTACTTCGTTAAAAATGATGTCCTATACCCTAACGAGTTACTTTTTGGGGATTTCAATCGGACAATTAATCTATGGTCCCATCATCGACAAATACGGAAGAAAACCTCCTTTGTTGATAGGTTTGGCCATTTATTCTGTCGCCTCATTTTGTCTAATTTTTTCACCTAATATCGATACTATGATTGCATTTAGATTCGTGCAAGCATTGGGTGCAAGTGTGGGTATGGTGGCAAGTATGTCGATTGTTAGGGATATTTTTAAAGGTAAAGAAATTGCCAAAATGCTCACCAATATTATGTTGGTTATGGGTGTTGCTCCTGTTATTGCGCCTACGCTGGGTGGGCTGTTTTTAGACTATTTTAAATGGGAAGCCATTTTCTTTTTCTTGTTTGCTATATCGGCCTTAGTCTTAATTGGAGTACATTTTTTACTCAATGAAACCACCGGATATCAGCCTGATGTGAAGTTAAGATTGGGGTCTAGCATTAAGAATTATTATGAAACACTTCAAAACAAAGCCTTTACTAAATTCACGATTTCGGGAAGTATGGCCATGGGTTTTTTGTTTTGTTATATTGCCTCTATTCCCTTTATTTTCATGACTTGGTATGAGGTTTCGCAACAAAACTTTGGCTTACTATTCGGGATGAACGCATTTGGGCTTATTCTCGGTAGTCAGATCAATCGGATATTGCTCAAGAAATTTAATTTAATCGATATTACCAATGTAGTTTTTGTAATTATGTTGGTGGTCATGCTAGGTTTATTAATAGCCTTTTATATCACCACGGTAAATTTGGTAGCCTTTGCCATTACTATCTTTGTCATTATGTTTTTGATAGGCTTTTTAAACCCAAATTCTATGGCACTGGCAATGGACAATGTCGATAAAAACATAGGATTAGCCTCTGCCTTAAATGGAAGTTTTAGAATGGCTTCTGGTGCTGTAGCCTCCGCCGGGATCGCGATTTTATTTGATGGAACTCCTATGCCATTTGTTTGGTTCATTTTTATCCTAATGAGCCTAAGTTTTGTGCTTCATCTATGGGCTTTGAAGACAAATAAAATCAATATTGAGTAAGAGATGAATACGAAGAAGCTCGATTGAATCCTAAAATTATCTCAACTTAAATTGTCTGTTTCGTTTAGTTTAATAGTCTTCTAGAAACTGATTTACAATTTGTTGAACTTCTTTTTGAGCTTCATCTAATTGATCATTGATTAAAATTCTATCGAATTGATCCGCAAAAGCTAACTCATCTGCAGCTTTCTCAATACGCATCTTTAGCTTTTCTTGGCTATCTGTGTTTCTAACTGTCAATCGATTGGCTAATTCATTTAAGGTTGGAGGCTGAACAAAAATAGATAAAGCTTGGTCGCCAAAAAGTTTCTTTAATCTCAAGCCACCTTGCACATCGATATCAAATAAAACATGTTTACCCTCTGCCCATATCCGTTGTATTTCTTGGTTTAAAGTTCCATAAAAGTGATCTGGATAAACCTCTTCCCATTCTGCGAATTCTTTGTTTTCTATCTTTTTATTAAACTCATCTACAGAAATAAAATAATAATCTTTCCCATGAACTTCTCCTCTTCTTTTATCGCGCGTAGCACAAGAAATAGAAAAGCATAAATTATCGTTTTGCTCTAATAAATGCTTTACCAATGTAGTTTTACCCGCACCCGATGGCGCCGAAAAAATGATTAATCTACCTTCTTGCATTATAGTACGTTTAACATTTGTTCCTTGATTTTCTCTAACTCGTCTTTCATGTCTACCACCAATTTTTGCATCTCGGCGTGATTGGATTTAGAACCTAAAGTATTGATTTCTCTTCCTAATTCCTGAGAAATAAAGTTGAGTTTTTTACCATTACTTTCTGCTGAATTCATGGTTTCTAAGAAATATTCGCAGTGATTTCTCAGGCGGACTTTTTCTTCTGTGATATCCAGCTTCTCTAAATAGAAAATAAACTCCTGCTCTACTCTATCTTGGTCTACATCTTTGAAATCTTCTAAAGATTTATGAATTCTTTGTTTTAATCTTTCAATACGCTCTTCCTCATAAGCCGGAACCTGTCCCAGCAAATTCATAATATTATGAATCCTTTGCTTAAATTCTGCTTCTAAGACTTTCCCTTCGTCTAGCCTAAATTGCTGAATATTCTCCAAAGCTTCTTTTAATCCCACTTGGAATTCTTGCCAGTCTTCTTCAGAAAACTCATTTTGATCTGATTGCATAACATCGGGCAAAGTCATAGCTGCTTGAAATTTCTGTTCTATGCTCAGCTCATGTGAAATGGCATCCATTTGGCTCATATAAGCCCTAATTACCTTAATATTAAGATTGGTGAGCGCAGCAGGATCTAATACATCGGTATTCACATACACATCTACCTTGCCACGCATTAGCGACTCGGTGATTTGCTTCCTCATGTCTAGCTCTATAGAGCGCATCCAATGCGGCAAGCGAATATTTAAGTCTATATTCTTACTGTTCAGTGACTTTATATCTAAATTATAGCGAATTCCGTTGATGGTAACACTAGATTTACCAAAGCCCGTCATGGATTGTAACATAAGATTGTATTATTTGCTTCAAAAGTACTAAAATGTGTTAAGAATTCCTTGTATAATGCCCTGTTAAACTATATTTAAACTCAATCTATCATCCATGGAATGGTGTAAGATTTGCAAGAAACTCAAGTTGATTTAATACCAAAAAATTACTTGATTTAACTTATTAAGAATAAGCACTCAATGAAGAACATATTATATTTTTTAATACTAATTTCCAGCTTTTCGGTGGCACAAGATTTAAGCGGAAGATGGGTGGCCGTTACTGGCTATGATTCTGGGTATTATGCCGAGTTATATTTAGTTCAAAACGATAAGAATGTGTATGCCGGACATTGCTACGATACAGAAGAAGGAGGATATTGTAGACATTGGTTGGACGCAACATACGACCCCGAAACCAAAGAATTTGTTGGTTTGGATATGGAACTTATTGAGAAGTCCTACAGTCATATCCCCACAGACTATATCTTGAAATATGAAAAGGGAGAAAATGGTAAAGAATATTTGGTAGGAACTTCGAGTCCTATGCCCTATAATTGGCGACCGAATGGTATTATGCGCCCTAGTAAATCTCAACTTATGGATTTAAGGTTTCGTATGAGACAAATTCCTAATGTGATTCGCTATGTGAAGGTTTCAGATGATTATAAGATTTATAATGATGAAATGCCTTTGGCGATGACAGAAGAACAGATTTTATTCGAAAAAGCCGCTTTTCCAGAAGTGTTTGATGAGGAAGAAGTAGCTAAATTAAGTGAATTAAAAGATCTTCAAAAAGCACCAGATGTAATTTCACTTCCGAATATTTTAGATATTCCGATGAGACGAAATAGACCTAAGCCTCCAAGGCCAGAAAGTCCTGAGATTCCTAAAAATCCCACCAATGAAACGGAAGAAATGGCCTTAACGGAAGAAGAAAATAGAAAGGAAGAAATTATAGCTTCCAAGCCCGAGGAGGAAATTAAAACAGAGGAAACTTTGCACGAAGTTGAAGTAGAGGGCTATGTAAGTGTAGAGCCTAAAAAAGAAGAGGTTGAAATTAGTATTACCGAAAAGAAAGAGAAACGTAGCAATCAAGTTTTTTCACATTTAAGATTGAAAACTAACAAAGTAACTCTATTAATTATGGACTATGGAACGATTGATAATGATACGGTTACGGTTTTCTATAATGATAAAATAATTGCAGATGGTATTCGTTTAACGCACACAGCCGCTGAATTTGAATTGGAAATAGATCCCAGCAAAAGAAATGAGTTAACATTTGTGGCTAATAATTTAGGTGATGTTCCACCCAACACGGCCAGAATTACATTAATCGCTGACGATAAAAGATATAATTATAGATTATTTTCTGATGAACAAACCAATGCGGTGATATTATTAGAAAATGTTGGGCGGATTGAAGAGGAAAATTAATAAATAAAACAAAAAAAGCCACTCTCCCTTAGAAAGTGGCTTTAATTTTTTATTAACAAGTAGCTTTAATTCACTTTAGACATAATGTAATCTATTAATTCTTGGGCTACATCTTTTCCTGTGGCTTGCTCCATTCCTTTGAAACCTGGCGATGAATTCACTTCGCAAATCATATAACCGTCTTTGCCGAACAGTAAATCAACCCCGGAAATTTCTAATCCTAATTCGGCCGTAACACTTAATGCTAACTTCTCAATCTCTGGTGTCACCTCAAAAGCTCTAACTCCACCTCCACGAGAGAAATTAGCTTTGAAGCTATCGTCCGTAGCATATCTTTCCATGCAACCTACCACTCGATTTCCGATGACAAAAACGCGTAAATCTCGTCCTCTGCTGCTGCTAATAAATTCTTGTAAAATAATCTCAGCATTAGGATTTGTGATTTGAATTAAATTCCCTAAATCCTCAAAAGATTGCGCATCATGTGATAAAATCACACCGCTTCCTTGAGAACCAGATAAGGTTTTTATAATTACGGGGAAACCTAGTTTATTTTCAACAATTTCGGCATTCACTGGGAACTTCACCATAATGGTTTTAGGAACCGGGAATTTTTCTGCCAGAATCTGCATTTGAAAAAGCTTATCTTTCACTTTTTCAATCGCCTCCGAAGAGTTTACACTATAAACACCTAATCTCTCTAAATGACGAATTACTGCCAAGGCAAAATAACTCGTTGTAGCTCCCATTCTTGGGAATATAAAATCTGGTAATTTGGTTATTTTATCATCTAAAAGAACACTCTTTCTATCGTCTTGCGTAACAATAATTTCTATTTGGCGAGGATCGTGTAACTCAAGCTCAATTCCCGCTTTTTTAGCAGTTTCAATCAGCTTTAATGTTTCGAACGAAGGTTCCTTTCCATAGACTTGCTTCTGCAAAATCCAACCTTTCATCATATCAATATTTAAAGTTACAAAGGTAGACTATTCACCCATATGTATAATCATAATTTAATCCTGATTCCTAATGCCTAAAATCCTGTCTCTACCTACCAAATATACAAAAACGGCCAGCATGGGAATGGTTGCTAGAAATAATATCCACATCAATCTATCTTGAACAGGATTTTTAATTAAATCTATAATCACTGCTATAAGAGAAACTAAATTTAACCCAATACCTACATATAGCCATGTTGTATCAACCTCATTCTGCTGATAGGCACTGTAAAATGCTCCCAAAATCATAGAAATGCCGATACCAGAGAAGGCCACCAAGAGTTTTTTAGGTAATATTAAATCTTGAATCTGCATTATTCTTCTTCTGATTGTGATTCCCCTTTAGCTTTCATCACATCTTGCTTATACTTTTGAAACGAATCCCAACCTTGTGACGTTAAGGGCACTTTTGTTTGAAAACCTCTACTCACCAAGTTACAGCCTTCGCTTAGGGCTGTTGCATGACCAATAACCGTAAAATGAGGATTAGCCTTAATCTTTTCGTGATCATCTAAAGATATAGTAAAAAGCAATTCATAATCCTCTCCACCATTTAGAGCTGCAATGGATGCATTGACATCGAACTCCTCTCCCGCACTAATCACCTGTTGGTCCATTGGGATTTTCTCTTCATACACCACAAAACCAACCTTACTTTCCTCAGATAAATGTAGCGTTTCCGAAGCTAATCCATCAGAAATATCAATCATGGCGGTTGGCTTAACTTCTAATTCTTTTAGAAGTTGTATAACATCCCATCTTGCTTCTGGCTTTAATTGTCTTTCGATTAAATAATTATAAGGGGATAAATCTGGCTGAACGGCAGGATTTGCTTTCCAAACTTCGTTTTCTCTTTCTAGAATTTGAAGACCAAAATAGGCTGCTCCTAAGTCACCTGAAACTACTAATAAGTCATTTTCCTTTACACCAGTTCGGTAAACAATTTCCTCTTCTTTTTGATGTCCGATGGCTGTAATATTGATAACCAATCCCGACTGAGAAGCAGTGGTGTCTCCACCTACTAAATCAACCTTATATTTTTGACAAGCAATCAACATTCCGCTGTATAATTCATCGATGGCTTCTACTGGAAAACGATCTGAAACTGCAATTGACACTAATATTTGAGATGGGATGGCATTCATGGCGCATATGTCGCTTATATTAGTGACAACTGCTTTATAGCCTAAATGCTGTAAGGGAACATACCCCAAATTAAAATGTACACCTTCTGTCAACATATCGGTAGACAAAACTACTTTTTCGTTTTCAAAGGAAAGCACAGCAGCATCGTCGCCAATACCTTTTAGACTGCTTTCATTTTTAATTTGGACAGAATCTTTAATCCTATGAATTAAACCGAATTCACCAATTTCACTAAGTGGTGTTCTTTGTTGTTCTTTATCTTCTAGCATTTTATTTTAAATCTTCTGGATTAATATTTTGTGAAGCTACACCCAAGTTTTTGATATCCATCTTGCTCAGTTTTTTCGCTCCTTCTGTATCTAGTGCCTCCAAAACCTCCAGCATTTCTTTTGGAAGTTCCGTGGCCATTTTTCGTGTGCTAAAGTCTAACCAACAGCCAAAAATCTTAGATTTAGCTTTGTGTTGACCTTTCTCGTTGTATAAATCATGTTCGAATTCAAAAAGAACAAAATCGTCTGATACACCAGAAATTTTAGTATGAATGTAAATCGTAGTATCTGGTAAAATCTCTCTAAAGAAATTAAATTTTTCTTCAAAAATAACAGGACCTCTCTGCCATATATGCATATGCTTGGTATCAAAACCAAGTTCATTTAATGCTTTCATTCTTGCAAAAGAAGTAAAGCTCATATAGGCTTGATTCGCCAAGTGCATATTTGGATCTAAGTCGCTCCATCTAACTTGTACATGGGATTTAAATATCTTCATCTTGTAAATTTAAGGGTAATGTGATAATAAAGGTTGTTCCCTTGTCGGGATTATTTCTAAAACGAATATTACCATCGTAATCTTTAATTATTTTGTTAACCATCGGCAAACCTAATCCAGAACCTGAGGATTTTGTAGTAAATTTTGGTTCAAAAAGCTTTTCTGCGATGTCATCAGCAATTCCAACACCATTGTCTTTAATAAAAATCTCTACTACTTTTTTAGATTTAACCACGTCGATTTTAATTTCTGGTTTTACACGAGCGGGAACCGATTGAATAGCATTTTTAACCAAGTTGGTAATAACTCTTACCAAATAATTCGGGTCGAACTGAATATAAACAGCTTCTTGATTTGAATTAAATTCAATCAACTCTTCATCAAAAATATCTAGACTGGTATCTATTTCTTCAATTAAATTGATATCCTCATCTTTTCTCAGTGGCATTCTTGTAAAGTCAGAAAAAGCCTCAGCAATTCCACTCAGGGTATCTATTTGTTTGATAATACCTTTGGCTAATTCAGCCACTTTTTCTTTCACATCAGGCGCTGTTGGATCAAACCTTCTCTGGAAACTCTGCATTTGTAGACGCATGGGCGTTAATGGATTTTTCAATTCATGCGCCACTTGTCTTGCCGCCTCTCGCCATGTTTCTTCACGTTCTATCTTCAACAATTGCTCTGATTGTTCATTCAGCTCAGAAAGCATATTATTATAGGAATCAATCAGCACTTTTACCTCATCATTAAACTGATACTCAATAGGTTTGTTACCTTTAATCATGTGTGTAGATTGCAGAATTTCAGCAATTTCATTTAATCTACCCGTAATCGATTTAGAAATCCACCAAGAAACCAAGGCACCAATTACCAATACACCAATCACAACCCCTAAAAAGAGTTCTAAAAGCGCAAATAATTCTTCTTTCAAGAAAGAATCGTCATGCAAATAGGGCAAACTCACGATACCGATCGGCTGCTGTAAAATATTGTAAATGAGACTATATGTTGTTAAGAAAGTATTATCACCTTCTGTTCTTCGCACCTCAAATCTGTCATTGCTCGGATTAATTCTCTCTAAAATATAACTTGGAACTTCTCGTCTTTCATCAGAAATTTTAGCTTCTGAGGTAAGTAATAATTTCCCGCTTAAATCATAAATATTAATGGGAATATCATTGATATCGGCGAATTCAAAGAGTTTATGCTCTAGAATATCTTTAATATTCCCTTCGGTTCCTTCCTCTGGATAATCCGTAATGGCATAATCTAAGGTCTCAATAATGGTTTTTTCCTTTCTCGCTAGTCTGTTTTCGTGGTAAACTTTTGTAGTTTGTTGAAAATGGAAGAAAGTTAACAGACCAATGATGGTAGCCGTAAATAAAATCATCACCACTAGGGCAATGAAAATGCGCATTCGCAGCGTAAGTCTGTCTATGATATTCAAATTATTCTTCTTTTTGATAATGCCCTAGCTTCAAAAATCGTGCTATGACCTTTTCTCCATAAGTTTCTGAACATATTTCCCCAAAATATCAAATTCTAGGTTCACTTGATCTCCTACTTTAAGGTTTCCTAGGTTAGTATGTTCCCAGGTATAAGGTATAATGGCAATGGAAAAACCATTATCATCAGAATCCACTACGGTCAAACTCACTCCATTCACGCAAATAGAACCTTTTTGCACGGTGACAAATGTATTTGCTTTATAAGAAATATAGATTTTAAAACTTCCATTTTCGTCGGTAATACGCTCCACAATACCTACTTGATCCACATGCCCCTGAACCACATGACCGTCTAGTCTATCGTTTAGTTTGATACAACGCTCTAGGTTGATATTATCGCCAACTTCCCAGGCATTAAGATTGGTTTTTTGTAAAGTTTCCTCAATGGCAGTTACCGTATAGGTTTTATCCGTAAGCGCAACCACGGTTAAACAAACACCATCATGAGCTACACTTTGGTCAATCTGTAATTCCTCTACAAAAGAACAGCTCAAGGTATAGTGTGTGTTTGATTTATCTTTTTCAATGGCCTCTACTTTAGCCATCTCCTCTACAATTCCTGTAAACATAATTTTCTATTACTTAATACAACCTAAAGATAAGGCTTTTTACCAATAGCCATTGGAGCTATAATCATCATCCAACCCATAAAGATCATCGTCTTCTTCGTCGAGGTCGAATTCATCGTCGATATCTAATTCACCTAATAAATCTTTTTCGGGTGCTTCTTCGGGTCTTTGTCCATAACTGAACACAACCGCTGGAAATTCAGAATTAACCGAAATAACATCAGTTTCTACAACCTCCACATAGAAAGTCCATAGTGAAAGAAAATCATAAACAAAAATCATTTTATTTCCCTTTTGTGGAATTACTTGTCCTACTGTGATGTCCGCCATTGTTTCGGCTGCTTCTTCTTCTGAAATATCCATTAATGGAATTTCACTTCCCTGAAACCAATCATCATTTGATAAATAAAAAGATGCCATTTCCTCTCCTTCCATTTCAAAGGCCTTCTTGATTCCTTGGTGTAATTCTAGAAGCGTTTGATCGTCTCTGATTTCAATATCTCTGAACACGTCTTCTTCTACTTCTAGTATTATTCTTAGTTTGGTAATTGTCATTAGCTGATTTTATTGCTGTTTGTTTGCGTCATTCCCATTTTCTCACCCAAAGCAATCATATACTTATAGGCATCTTCGCGATTGTTGTGCAAATCGCCTTCCAAAATGGCTTCTTTAATTTGGTTTTTAATTTTTCCAACGGCTGGACATGGCCTTATATCAAAAGCTTGCATAATGTCTTCCCCACTGATAGGTGGCTGGAAATTTCTTACCTGATCCCTATCTTCTACTTCTTTAATTTTTTGTTCAACTAGAATAAAATTTTCTGTAAAACGTTTTTGTTTTTTGTTGTTCTTGGTTGTAATATCTGCCTTACACAGCGTAAATAAATCCTCTAAATCATCACCGGCATCAAATAAAAGTCGTCTTAAAGCAGCATCTGTAGCCGTTTCGCTCACCAAAGCAATCGGCCGCGAACTCAGCATCACAAGTTTTTTGACATATTTCATTTCTGGGCCCATTGGTAATTTAAGCCTTCTGAATAACTTTGGAACCATTTTACTCCCCACAAATTCATGAGAATGGAAAGTCCAACCGATTTTCTTGTGAAACTTTTTGGTTGGTGCTTTTCCGATATCGTGTAACAAAGCGGCCCAACGAAGCCACAGATTATCGGTGTGTTTTGAAATATTGTCTACCACTTCAAAGGTGTGATAAAAATTATCTTTATGTCGCTGACCTTCAATTTCCTCTATTCCTTTTAGCGCCACTAATTCTGGTAAGAATTTCTCTAAAAGTTGGGCTTGATCTAGCATAATAAGCCCCACAGAGGGTTTGTCTGTCATGAGAACCTTATTGAACTCATCCATGATGCGCTCCTTTGAAACGATTTTCAAACGGTCGGCATTGTCTTGTATAGCTTTGAATTCTGTGTGATTGATATCGAATCCTAATTGTGCTGCGAATCGAATGGCTCTCATCATCCTCAGAGGATCGTCAGAAAAAGTAACATCAGGATCTAAAGGTGTACGAATGATTTTGCTATTTAAATCCTCAATACCATTGAATGGATCAACGAAATCGCCATAAGTCTCATGATTTAAGGAAATTGCCAATGCATTGATTGTAAAATCTCGTCGAAGTTGGTCGTCTTGAATGGTTCCATTCTCTACCGCTGGGTTTCGGCTATCTTCTGAATAACTTTCTTTTCTAGCACCCACAAACTCCCAGTCTACACCTTGATAGCGAAACATAGCTGTCCCAAAGCGCTTAAATACAGAAACCTTGGGTTGATTGGGTAGACGCTGAGCTACTTTGCGCGCTAGTTCTATTCCGCTTCCCTCGGTTACGATGTCTATATCTTTCTTGCCAGGCCTTTGCAAAATATGATCACGTACGAATCCTCCAATCACAAATGTTTTTTGGGCTAGTTGATCTCCGACCTTTCCAATTTCCTGAAAAAGTGGCTCCTCCAGAGCATCTTTCAAATTCATGGGGCAAAGATATAAATTTGTTATCTGAATTATAGATTTTAGACGAAAGACTGCGGTGCTGATTGTAGCAAAAATCCTTTTCTTTCTTTTGACACTACAAAATACGAAAGACAGAGAGCGACCCTAGAAGCTCCTCTGGATGAGATATTTTGTTGGCAAAAGAAGGAAAGATTGCCGCGGAAAGCAGCTTCAACCGCCCAAATCATATTTATTTTTTCACGTTCTCAATTTTTTTTACGTTCTCAAAACTTTAACCTGAAAATCGTGCGTGATTTGAATGAGTGAAGACGATGGAAATTCGGGGATAAAATTTTGGGCTTCGGGCATGATGTAATCTACTTGCTCAAGAATTTGATTTGTGATTTGCTGATAGTTTGTAGGAGTTGAATCGCCAGCGATATTGGCAGAAGTGGAAATCAATGGCTGTTTGCATCGTTGAATAAGTCGCTGTAAGACAGTGTTTTTAACCACTCGAATGGCGATGGTGCCTTCGGGAGACAATAGATAGTCTGGTAATTCTAGGATTTTCTCGTAAACGATGGTGACCGGTTTTTCGGACAAATCGATGATGTCCCAAGCCAAATCGGGCACGTCTACATATCTCTGCAAACTGGCATCGTTATCAACCAACAAGATATATGATTTGTTGTTGGGTCTTTGTTTTATTTGATTGAGTTTGGAGATAGCTTTCTGGTCAAAAGCAAGACAACTCAGACCAAAAGTTGTGTCAGTTGGTGTAAGAATAACTCCAGAATTCTGTAAAATTTCGAGTGCTTTTTGCATACGGCAAAATTATTGCTTTTATTTGGAATCGATGGCAAAACGAAAAATTTTATTTCGAATAGCAAACCTAAAAGGCGGTGGTGCTGAGAAGGTTTTGACTACAATATTAAAGAAACTCGATCGAGATAAATTTGAAATTGATTTACTCTTGCATCAACTTGCTGGAATTTACTTAAAGGATCTTCCGCATGATGTTGGCTTATATTATTTGGGAAAAGGCGAGGCGCATTTGGGAGATTCTTGGTTACCGAAAATAATTGAGCGAAAAATTGAGAAAAAGAAATATAAGTGGTTGAAGGCGAATACTAGGTACATTTATTCTCATAAACTAAAGAAAGAATATGATGTTGAGGTTGCTTTTCTTCATGATTTAATGCCGACCATAAAGACGAGTCCTACTAAAAAGAAGGTGGCTTGGGTTCATAATGATTTTTCTAATGAAAATTATTTAACAGAAAAAATAAAGAAAGACATTATAGAAGCCTCTGATTCCTTTGATAAAACTGTATGTGTTTCTTTGCAGTCAAAAGAAAGTTTTGAGAATTATGGGGCAGATTCAAGTAAAACCCTGTTGATTTATAATCCTATCGACGATAAGGAAATATTGGCTAAAAGCGAGTTGGAGACAATCGAATTAGATTCAAACATGGTGAATCTTCTCGCCATGGGAAGATTGCATCCGCAGAAGCGATATGACCGTATGATAGAGGCCGTGGAGATTTTAGTTAAGAAAGGCATTGTTAATTTTCATCTTAATATTTTGGGAGAAGGAAATGAAAAGGAAAAACTTTCGGAGATGATTCGATCTAAGAATTTAGAATCCCTTATAACATTAAGAGGATTTATAGCAAACCCCTATCCATGGATTAAAGCGTCGGATGTTTTTGTGATGTCCTCCGACTTCGAGGGTTTTCCTGTAGTCGTTTGTGAGAATTTAATTTTGAATAAACCTATTGTTTCCACAAGAGTATCTGGAACTATAGAAGTTATAGACAAGCATGGATTTGGTTTTATAACCGAAAAAACGCCAAACGACTTAGCAGAAAAGCTTGGGGAAATGATATTGAACCCTGCTCTAAGAGAAAAATTTAAATTAAAAATTCAATCGACAGAATTGCCCTTTGAAGAAAATCAATCCATGAAAGAAATTAATAAGTTGCTTTTTGAAATTTAACTCAAAATAGTTTTAATCCAAGTCGCTTTGGTATATTTATTATAAACCTCCATTGGAACCTTTTGATAATTAGAAGTTAAGAACTCACTTGGAATTTGAATATTTTCTGGATCAATGACTAATATGTTATTCTCATTATAAAAATCATATTTTTTGATCTCGGGATTATTGGTAATTAGTTTCTTATGATTCCCAAGCGCTTCGAAAGGTCTAAAACTTAAACCTTTTTGATCTTTACGTTGGATATCGACCATAATTTTGCAATCTCTGATGTAGTCTTCTATTTCTGAAATCGGGAGTTTGGCTGTAGTAACTGAAAATAACTTGAATGATTTTCTTTTTTTCGAGAAAATAATGAATTTAAAATCAATCTTATGTTGATGCAAGTACTCAGCAAGGCGATTTAGTTTATTCCATCTGTGATCATAAGCAGAAATATTAAAGATTTGATGTTTATGACTATCTGACCTTAGTTTGTCTGTTGCAATGAAGTTTGGAATAAAAGTATAAGATTCTGATTTACAATCTTCTGGTTCATAAGAAAAGACCTCATCAAAATAATGAGCTAACTTCCTCTGTTCCGGCATTTTAGTGAGACTATCGAAAAAATAAGCAACATATTTTTTAGAAATGGACTTGAGAAAAACATGTGTTTCTTGATTTAGATATTGTCCGTGGATAATAAGGGTGTAGTCAAATGATTTTCCTCTAAATCTTTTTTTTAATGCTTCTTCACGAGCTTTCTTTTTAGCATTTTCGCCAAACAACTTCCCTATTCCCGCGCTAATCTTATGAAAGATATTATTGTATTCAAATTTAAGCGGTGCATCTTCATAGTACAAAACTTCCACCTCATGACCTTGGCGTTTCATTTCTTCCACTGCAAAATCCATGTATCCAAAAATATAACTGGAGATAAGTAGAACTTTCATGCTTTGGGAATCTTGATTAAACCCAACTTTCTTTTAAAATATATTTTTCGAATTTTGTTTGTCCAATTTTTTATCATGTCGCCTAACCAATAAATATAAGGATTTCCTCGCCTTATATCACCTGGAATCGTCGCAAATTCAAAATTATTTTTCCAAGCGACATAATTAAAACTCATTTGGTCCCTTTTGCTATAGTTTTCTACCATATACCACCAATCTTCCATTAATTCAATGACTTTAGGGTGGTTATGATTCCTTACTAAACATCCACCTTTTATAAGTCCATTATTGGCTGGATAACTTTCACTTTTTAAAAATTTTAAATGCTTATCGATAATAGATAAGTCATCTTTAAAATATAGACCTTGATTATGTAAATCTTTGATGGCCTGACCTTCTGCGTAAATGCAATTTCTGCTATCTGGAAAAGTCTGCGCATGACTAAATGCTGCCATATTGTGATGTTCTAAACTCTTCTGAAACAAGTGATTCATATCGCCAACAATCAAAAAATTAGCATCTATATAAATACTTGATTCGTATTCGCCTACAAATTCGTGTGCTAAAATTTTAATTTGACGATTAGAACGTGTGAAATCCGCAGCATCATAAGGCTTAACTTGAACTACTTTCCAAGGATTTGCCTGAAGATTAGGTTGGTCGGTGAAACAAATAAAATCAAAACCTTCTATTTTAGATTGCGGAACAAGCCCACATTGATCTCCAAATATGGCGGTATAGATTACTTTCTTGTTTATTGGTTTTCCCATAGTTCATCTAGATACACATATCTCTTATGCACATAATCTGCCAATAATTTAGACATTTTAAATCCGACAAGCCCATCTAAGAAACCAAATCTCAAAATATAGTGATGGAAAAACCTGAAGCCTGGCTTAATATAGAAGTGAAAGAAATTAGGCCTGACTTTCTTTTCAAACAATTCTTCAGCTCTTAATTTTGAATAAAAGAAGAGTTTTTCTTTATAGTTTTCAAATGACTTATAAGAGTAGTGATCTAATTTTGTTTTTAGCTTACCTGGCTTTTTATCACATTCCAGAATTTCGTGTACTAAGAATTCGTCGTTATAGCGGCAACAAGATTTTCTAAATAAGCGAATAGCTTTGTCATTTTGCCAACCACTATATTTCAAGCGGTTATTTTGAACATAGAATTTTCTGTAATTATAAAACGAACTGATATTCTTCTCCGTTCTAACCGTATGCAAAATTTCTGCAATTAATGCCTGAGGTAATCTTTCGTCAGCGTCATAGAAGGTTACCCAATCATATTGAGCTTTTTCTAAAGCAAAATTTCTCTGACTAGAGAAGTTATCAAATTTGCGCTGGTATACCTTTACTTTTGGATTTCTTTTGGCTAATTCTACGGTTCTATCGGTACTGAATGAATCCACCACAATAATTTCATCTGCGAATTTATCCACTTCGGACAGATAAGCTAAAATATTTTCCTCCTCGTTTTTGGTAATCACCAAGGCCGATATATTTTGATGCTGCGATGGTACTATCTGTTTAGATTCAAACGCAGGAAAGTTCTGACTTAAAAATTCCGATAGTTTTTCTATTACAAAATCCTCTGTTAGCAAATCATAATAGGTAGCAGCTTTTTCCTCGTATAGCTTTAAATCAGGGTTAATATATAAATCGGGGCGCAGTTGTCTCAGGTGAACACTCGAATGCTCGACTCTACTTTCCATGCATCCCCAAATCTCTGGGAATTTATGTGGAGAATAAATACTGAAAGTTTTCTTGTTTAAAGCTTTAGCCATATTGATACCGCCACCTTCGTTTCCAATATAGGCATCACAGTTGGACATGATTTTCAGATACTCGCGAACACTTTTCCCGATTAAGTGAGGATATATTTTATTTTTTGAGTTTAAATTCTTTAATATTAAATCAACCGAATCTTGCTGTTTAGGAATATAATTAAATAGAATATTCACATCATAGTTCGCCTGAATGAAATCAATAAGTTGAGCCATTCTCTCTAAACTCCATGATTTGAGTGGACTACTTCCCAAAATTCCTAACATAAATGTAGGGCGACTCATGTCTAAGCCAGCATCTTGCATGAGCTGCTTTCCTTCTTCTTTTTCTTCTTCAGAAAGGAATAATTTAAAGCTATAATCCAATTGTGTTAGATCATTGCAAAAAGGCTTTAATAGCTTTAAACGATCTTCCAAAGCCTTGCAATAACCCATTTGCGTAGTGTCGGCCTGATTGACTAAATCTGTATATAAATGTCTAAAAATGGGCTTATTATAACTCACTCGCTGCTTGGCTCCAGAACGCCAAGTGATATATCGGCTTTGGAGTTTGGCATAAGGATCAATTAATATGTCATAATTTTCCTTACAAATAAGACTAGCGTATTTTTTAAGAACCTTAAACTTTTTTAATTCTACATCATCAAAAGAGATTACCCTATCGATATTTGGGTTCCCTTTTAGCACATCCAAAGCCTGTTTATAACAGAAAAAATGGATTTCGCTATTGGGGTAAATCTTCTTTAAATTATTGGCAATAACCGACGAAGCTAGGACATCACCAATGAATTTATTTTGTATGATTAAAATCTTCTTCAAAAATACCGATACAAGAAATTATTTAAACAGCTACATTATGTGTTCTCAAAGCTTCGTTTAGAGAAGTCTTTTTATCTGTAGAAGCTTTTCTTTGACCAATAATAAGAGCACATGGAACTTGATACTCTCCTGCTGGGAATTTTTTGGTATAACTACCTGGTATCACAACAGATCTAGGCGGCACATATCCCTTAATTTCTTTTGATTCATCTCCTGTTACATCGATGATTTTTGTTGAAGCAGTCAAGACAACATTAGCTCCTAAAACGGCCTCTGTTCCTACTCTAACACCTTCTACAACTATACAGCGAGAACCTATAAATGCATTATCTTCAATAATTACGGGTGCAGCTTGCAATGGCTCTAAAACGCCACCGATACCAACACCTCCACTCAAATGAACACCTTTACCAATCTGAGCACAACTACCAACGGTTGCCCAAGTATCTACCATGGTACCCTCATCTACATACGCACCAATATTTACATAAGATGGCATCATGATAACACCTTTAGCCACAAAAGCACCATGCCTAGCAATCGCATGAGGCACCACACGCACTCCTTTGGCTGCATAATCTTTCTTTAGAGGAATCTTATCATGAAACTCAAAAGGACCTACTTCTATGGTTTTCATTTCTTGGATTGGGAAATACATTACCACTGCTTTCTTCACCCATTCATTAACAGCCCAACCATCCAAATTAGGTTCGGCCACACGTAGCTCACCTAAATCTAGCATATCCACTACTTTTCTAATGGCATCTTGATTTTCTTTATTTTTCAATAAATCCCTGTTTTCCCAAGTATCATCGATAATCTGTTGAAGTTCTTGCATGTTCGTATTTTCTTATTTTACAAAGATAATTTCTAATTCTTAAAAGCCTCGAAAATACTCAAATTAATTTAAATTTAAGGATTAAAAGGAACGCGAGCAGTTAAGCTTGAGTTTGGATTGGGAGTCCGTATTTTTTAAAACTAAATGCATCATAGATAATTTAATTATAAATTATGCATTCCCCAACAATAAAACATCTTAAGACCTAACACACCTAATTGTTTTAAATTAAACTAATTTATGAATGTCCGTAAATTCGCCTAAAAGTATTATATTGCATTGAATTACAGAGAATAAAGATATGAATTTATTTA
>JBLWWH010000024.1:0-39208 GCA_048268105.1 Weeksellaceae bacterium | reverse complement strand
TTAAATTTATTTTAACTGGGGTTTTTTGCTACTCTACTATGAAGGAATCTAGACGATAAAAATGAGCCTCAAGCCGTACGTTTTTCGCGTGAAGGATGGACAGGGCTTGGTCTTCTGCTGGACTTAGTTTGGCTTACTTGTAAGCTTATGTTGAGGGCCGCTTTGGTTATACCTGACTCTAAATTGGTCCCAGCCAGCTGAAGACGGAACCCCGAAACAGCCTGACCTTGTTGCTTCTCCCTCTCCCAACCTTTTATAAAGAGGTGTTTTTGTAAAGTTTAGAATTTATGATTTAAGCATGACGCAAACCTGCAACAAGGGCACGCCCTAATAAAAAAAGGAGAGCTAACGCTCCCCCACTTCTAAATTATATATACTATTCGACTATTTGCGAATTACCTTATAACTATTCTCAACCCCTTGGTCGGACGTGGTAATAATATACATTCCTTTTGCTGGCAAGGGCACTTCATCCACTCCTTTATAAGTTTGAATCAACTGTCCCATACTATTATAGACATTGATAATCGCAGTTGAAGTCAAACCGGAAAGAATAACCGTTTCTGTGGTTGGGTTTGGATATACTTGAATCTTAGCAGAAGTTAGATTAACTGTTCCAAGAGTATCTGGCCAAGAATTCTCGGCGCTTGGACCTCCCCAAATTACAGATGCTAAGAATGGGTTATCGATAAATGGGTTTCTATTCCCTTGCACAGCTTGAAGGATTTCGTTTCGATTGATTTCGATCTCTGATACTGGATCTTCGGCATTCCACTCTAAGAAAATATCTGGCATTTCGCTGTGATATGTGTTGGAACCAGTTCCTGTATAATTAGGATTCCACTGCTCGCCATAACGCAAATACATATACATAATAATACGTGCAACATCACCTTTCCAATTTTCGCCTGGGTAAAAATCACCATTTGAATTAATATAAGATGGAACTCCTGATCCAAAACCAAAGGGACGATTACCTCTTGCACTGTTCATTTCTACATCTGAAGGGCGGAGGTGATGTGGGTCTGCCGTTGGTCCATTATTATCTGAATTAGAGCCATCTAAACCTTTTGGGAAGACATGTTCGCGGTTCCAAGTGGCATCTGTACAGGGATTTCCATTACCGCAAGTCGCGTCTTTGTCTCTCGAATAATCATCGTCGTCTTCAGCGTTGTTGTTATCCCAACCGTATATAAGGACAACCTCTGATGAGTTTTCTGGATTTTCATCCGTTTGCTTCAAAATACTCCACAATTCATTGTAGGTAACTGTATAATTATGTGTATTGGTGATAAGCCCACTCAAAGCTTGCTTAAGCGCTTGTCCTTCAATCGAAAGATCGACACTTTGATAATATGCAGGAGCGGATTGTGCATGTAAGAAGAATGAGGCCGAAAGAAATAAAAGGTATAAATAATTCTTCATTTGTAAATGGTATGTATATTTTTGTTAGGACAAATGTAAGTAAAGTTTTCATTTTAAGAGGAAAATGGATATTAAGGACAAGATTTATAGAGAGTTTGAGTCGTTTGGTGTAGATAAAAAATATCTATTGGCCATGAGTGGTGGTATTGATAGTCGTGTGCTTTTTGATATCATGTTAAAATTGAAGCTAAAATTCGGGGTTGCACATGCACAATTTGGCTTAAGAGGACCTGCTTCTAAAGAAGATGAAAATTTTGTGAGAAAACTTTGTGCGACCTATGATATTCCCTATTTAACTGAGCAATTTAATGTTCCAGAACATATGGAAAGAGAAGGAATTTCTCTGCAAATGTCAGCGCGTCAACTAAGATATGCATGGTTTAAAATTTTATTAGACCAGGAATTGTTTGATTATATAGTTACCGCACATCACTTAAACGATTCGATAGAAACATTTATTATTAATTTATCGCGAGGCACTGGGCTACGAGGCCTAACAGGAATCGACCACAACGAGCATATCATCCGCCCAATGCGGGATGTTGGATTAAAGGAAATCGAAAAATTTGCCGATACCAACCAAATAAATTGGCGTGAAGACGCTACCAATGCCGAAGATGATTATTTAAGAAATAAGATTCGACACCATGTAGTTCCGGCTTTGGAAGATTTAGATGTAAATTTCAATCAAAGTTTTTCTACTAGTCTTAAGCATTTAAAGCAGGACGCCGAATTAATTTCTGATTATATACAGGAGCTAAGAAATCGCTTATTTATACAAGAACAGGATTACTTTAAGATTGATCTTTCATTATTGAAAGAAAAAAAGTATATCAATGCTCTATTTTATTTATTTGAGCCCTATGGCTTTAGGCATCCTAAATCTATAGAAAAGTTATTGAATAGTCAAGAAAGCGCAGAAATTCAGTCAAAAAATTACAGATTAATTAAAAACCGAGGACAACTACTTCTTCATGCAAATTCTGAAAAATCTTTAGAGAAATACGTTTTTCACGAAATTACTGATATCGAAAATCCGATTCGGTTACGATTTAAGAAAAGATTAACTCAACCGAGGGATTTTTCGCGTCATTTGGACTTCGAAAAAATTAAATTTCCCATATCTTTACGGATTCGTGAAAATGGTGATAAATTTCGCCCGAATGGCATGGGAGGACAATCCAAAAAAGTAAGTAAATTTTTCAAGGATTTGAAGTTATCTAAAATTGAAAAAGAAAATACTTGGATTTTGTGTGATGCAGATGATAGAATCATTGGTATTCCCGGGCTGCGATGGGATGAAAGTTTTATAGCCGATAAAGAAACAAATATATGGTTACAGGTAGAAAAATTGGATTAACATTATTGTTCATTGTCCTTCATTTTTTCGCATTTTCCCAAATTCTGAATCCAATCAAGTGGACTTCTGAATCCAAACAAATCGACGACAACACTTTTGAAATTCACATGACGGCTATCTTAGAGGATACCTGGCATGTTTACTCTACAAAACAGGGTGAGGACTCTGGTGGTGTTGGAATTCCGACATCCTTTACTTGGACGGATAACAAGGACATTAAGGTGGTTGGTGAAATTCAAGAGAAGGGGAAATTATTAGATGTTTTCAATGAATTGATTAGCGCACGTGAGCAGTATTATGGCGGCAAAGTTACATTTATTCAGAAAGTCGAGGCAACCAAAGCCACCAAGGCGGAGGTTGAAATCATGTTTCAAGTTTGTAATGATGAAGGTTGTTTAGCGCCAGATTATAAAACATTTAGTTTTGATCTTAAACCTAAAAAATCAACCACTCAAAATAAAACACCTGACGCTGACAAGGAAGATGAAGAGCCTGCAAATGATAAGAATGAATTAACGTCAAATGATTCAGAAACCACAGATAATGATTCGGATTCTGATGGTGCTATAAGTTTACCTGCGCCAGATTTATCTTCGGCTAATCAAAATACAGAAGGCAAAACTGAGTCAGCGAATGTAGAAACTAATATTGACGTAAAGGAACCAGGAAAAAAAGGAAATCGCTCGTTTTGGGAGATCTTCATTTTTGGGTTCGTTGGAGGTTTTGCAGCTTTATTGATGCCTTGTATTTTCCCAATGATTCCATTGACGGTGAGCATGTTTACCAAGCAAAGTAAAACAAGAAAAAGTGGGATCATTAAAGCACTTATATATGGTATATCGATTATCGTTATTTATGTAGCTCTAGGATTAGTCATTACGGCTATTTTTGGTCCTGGCGCATTAAATGCATTGGCAACCAATCCA
Organism: Weeksellaceae bacterium; assembly: GCA_048268105.1. Taxonomy (GTDB): domain Bacteria; phylum Bacteroidota; class Bacteroidia; order Flavobacteriales; family Weeksellaceae; genus Profundicola. The sequence goes on along the minus strand of JBLWWH010000024.1, from coordinate 35,497 downwards.
TGGGTGAACATCGCATTCTTTGTATTATTTATCATTTTTGCGATTTCGTTCTTTGGAGCATTTGAAATCACATTACCTTCTAAATGGGTAAACAAAGCAGACAAAGGAGCTGACAAAGGAGGATTAATCGGAATCTTCTTTATGGCATTAACTTTAACCTTGGTTTCATTCTCTTGTACAGGACCTATTATTGGAACTTTATTAGTGGAATCAGCTAACACAGGAGCCTTATTAGGACCAGCAATTGGAATGTTTGGTTTCTCATTGGCATTAGCATTACCATTTACTTTATTTGCGATTTTCCCAGGATGGTTGAATTCATTACCAAGTTCTGGTGGATGGTTGAATACCGTAAAAGTATCTTTAGGTTTTATTGAATTAGCCTTTGCACTTAAATTCTTATCAAATGCTGATTTAGTTTGGCAAGCACACTGGTTAGAAAGAGAGATTTTCTTATCTATTTGGATTGGAATTTTCTTTGTGATGGGATTATATTTAATCAATGCGTTCCGTTTATCATTAGATTCTGATGACAACAAAATTGGAGTTCCAAGATTAATGTTTGCCATCTTAACTTTTGTGTTTGTATTCTATATGATTCCAGGTTTATGGGGAGCACCTCTTAAATTATTGAGTGGACTTACTCCACCTAAAAACTATGCTGAGTCTCCAACAGGATTCTTTGGCGGAGGAGGATTAACAAGCAATGCAGCTGCTCTCCCAGAAAATGCTCATTATGGTCCACACCAAATCCCTGCTTTCTATGACATAGATGACGCTTTTGCGTATGCTAAAGAAGTAGGAAAACCAGTGATGATTGACTTTACAGGAGATGCTTGTGCGAACTGTAGAAAAGTTGAAGATAATGTTTGGTCTGACCCACAGGTTATGGCTAAGCTTTCTGAGGAAGTTGTTTTAGCTTCGCTTTATGTTGATAGAATGATTGAGTTACCAGAAGAGGAAAAAGTTTATTCAGAAGCAAAAGGAAGAAAGCTTAAGACGATTGGTGATAAATGGTCAGCTTATCAAATTGAGAAATTCCAATCTAATTCACAGCCATTATATATAATCGTTGACGAGGATTTAAATCACTTCAACGAACCGATGGGAACTGAGTTAAATATCGACACCTATATTAAATGGATGGACGAAGGAATTGAAAACTTCAATAAGAGTAAATAATCCTAAGGATTTAAATTAAATAAAAAAGGCAGTCAAAATTGGCTGCCTTTTTTTATGGGTTAAAGTTTTATCCTTAATTCAAACGCGTGATCTCTACTCTCCTATTTTGAGCTCTACCTTCTTCGGTTTCATTGGTGCGCAGTGGTCGAGTTAAACCAAAACCTTCAGTTTCTATGCGATTTGCGTTTATATTATTTTGGATTAAGTAATCCTTTACAGCTTTTGCTCTTCGTTTAGATAAATTAAGATTGTAAGCGGCGGTCGCAATATTGTCTGTGTGACCCGAAACTTTGATTTTTATCTCTGGAAATTCTAACAGCTTTTTGATTACCTTATTTAAGTCCACAGTTCCGCTATATTGAATTTGATCCTCATCGGTATCGAAATAAACATTCTCAAGAATTAAAATTTCATCTGTTTTTTCTTCTTCAAAATACTCTTCTACCTGATCCATACCTACATATAATCTCTTGTTTGCTCCAGGCAATGCATGCACAGACACCAAGTCAAAACCAGGTGATGCACATTTAACGTCCAGCCCTACCACTTTTACGAATCTTACGGGTTTATCATAACCTATATCCGCTAAGTCTAATTTGTCTTGACCACAATCATTGACAACTCCTAAAAACGTAAATTCTTTTCCATCGTTACTAACATAAATTTCTGCCCATTCATCACAACATCCGTGCTCCACCACTATAACATCTGGTTGATTGGGCGCATCTATAATTTCATTATCGGTATACTCCAGAATGATATAACTGTCTTTTGGTAAGCTTACAAACCATTTTTCTTTGTTCTCTCCTAAAATCTTATCAGGATTCATACGAATAGGAAAATTCAAACCTTGACCGCCATAAAGCTGTTCAAAAACATCAAAATAGCCTGAGTAATAAGCTTCTACTACAATGTCTGGATATTTGGATTTATCCTCTTTTTGTGCCAAAACAATGCTTGTTAAACCAAAGTATAGGATTAAAAATGAGGCAAACGGATAATATTTAAGATGGACTAGGAAGATGAGTTTCGTTTTTTAAATCTTATCAAATTTAGTTATATTTAGTTTACTTCTAATAATTATGATAAAGCTTATATTTCGTTTTATTTATTGGTTGCTAGGTACGGCAATATTTTATTTTGTTGTTTACTATCCAGAATCGATAAATCAACCTCTACAATGGAGCCCACTATGGAAAAGTATGCTAGCAATGTTAGTTATTCTGATCATTGGAATTTATATGGGCAATAAATTTAAAACCGAATGATTATCCTGATTTAATTTTACATAAATTATTTAAAGACCATTATATCATTAAAAACAGATTCTGAATACGAGAAAATTACTTAATTTTGCCTTGTTTTGAAAATTACTACACTGCAAGAAATTCAATCTTTACACAAATCATCTGATTTTGTGCAAAAAACTATTGAATTTTATCAAGAAAATAAGGACGCTAGCCTTCAGATTAAAGGTTTAATCGGTTCTTCTAAATCCTTCACGATTGCTAACCTGTTCGAGGAAATAAAACAATCTATATTGGTTATCTACGACGACCCTGAAGAGGCGTCATATGCGCTCAATGAATTAGAGGAAATTTTTGATAAAAACACGGTTCTTTATTTTCCGCCTTCGCATCGTAGATCTTATGAAATTGAGGAAGTAAATAATGCCAATGTGGTTTTAAGAACCGAAGTCTTAAATAAACTTTCATCTTCTAAGAAACCACGAATCATTGTTTCCAACTCAAATGCTATCACAGAAAAAGTTGTCACCAAAGCTACTTTATCTAATAAAACACAAAGACTAAAGGTTGGAGAACAGATTTCTGTTGACTTCTTAAACGAAGTTTTATTTGATTATGATTTTCATCGAGTTGACTTTGTAACCGAGCCAGGAGAGTTTTCAGTGCGTGGTGGTATTATAGATATTTTTTCATTCTCAGATGAAAACCCCTATCGTATTTCATTTTTTGGTGATGAAGTAGAAAGCATTCGAAAATTTGATATCGAAACCCAACTTTCTATTGAGAAAGTAAATAAAATTACGATTGTTGCCAATGTTGAGAATAAATTAATCTTTGAAAAAAGACAAAATTTCCTTGAATTCTTACCAAACTCGACCTGCATTGTTGGAACAAATTTAATCTTAACTGCAAAGCATTTAGAAAACACCTTTTTAAAAGCTATAGATGCTTTTAAGAATTTGTCACAAGATATTCAACGCTCGGAACCAGAAGAATTATTTACCACAGAAGCTGAATTTAAAAAAGAATTAGATGCCAGGTTTGTCGTTGAACTATCGAACCAAACCTTGCTTACACCACATTATACTTTCGAGAGTCATCAGACACCTCAACCTCCGTTTCATAAGAAGTTTGATTTATTGATAGACGACTTGCAAGAAAAGTCAGAAGATGGCTTTACCAACTATATTTTCTGTTCGGGGGAAAAACAGGTTCAGAGATTTAAAGATATTTTTGAGGACATTGGTCGTGAAGTTCAATTTAATCCTATTATTAGTACAATTCATTCAGGATTTGTAGATAATGAATTAAAGATCACTTGCTATACCGATCATCAAATTTTTGAGCGTTATCATAAATACAACTTAAGAAATAGTTTTTCTAAAAAGGAGAGCATCACGCTTAAGGAATTGACAGGCTTGCAGGTGGGCGATTACGTAACACATATAGATCATGGTGTAGGGAAATTCGGTGGTTTAAAACGAATCGATGTCAACGGAACTATGCAGGAGGCTATAAAATTGATTTATCGTGATAATGATATATTATATGTATCGATTCATTCGTTGCACAAAGTCGCTAAGTTTTCTGGCAAAGACGGAAAAGAACCAACCATTAATAAATTAGGTTCGCCAGCTTGGAAAAACCTTAAGAATAAGACCAAGAAAAAAGTTAAGGAAGTTGCATTCGATTTAATTAAACTATATGCTAAGCGAAAAATGGAAAAAGGATTCCAATTTTCGGAAGATGGCTATATGCAAAACGAGTTAGAAGCTTCTTTTATGTATGAAGACACCCCAGACCAACTAAAAGCCACAGAAGATGTTAAGGCTGATATGGAAAGCCCATTGGTGATGGATCGATTGATTTGTGGTGATGTTGGATTCGGAAAAACCGAGGTTGCGATTCGTGCAGCTTTTAAGGCTGCTACGGACGGTAAGCAAGTTGCCGTTTTAGTTCCAACCACTATTTTGGCTTTTCAACATTGGAGATCATTTAAAGAAAGATTAGCTGATTTTCCGGTTAGAATTGAGTATTTAAACCGATTTAAAACTGCTAAGCAAAAGACTGAAATCTTAAAAGATTTGGCAGATGGTAAGATTGAAATCATCATCGGAACCCATCAAATTGTTAGTAAAAACATTAAGTTTAAGGACTTAGGTTTATTGATTGTTGATGAGGAGCATAAATTTGGCGTTTCGGTTAAGGATAAATTAAAAACTTTAAGAGCACATTTAGACACCATTACATTAACTGCCACGCCCATTCCAAGAACATTACAGTTTTCATTGATGGCAGCACGTGATTTATCTATTATTAAAACTCCACCGCCTAATCGTCAACCTGTTGAAACTAAATTGATTGGTTTAAACGAGGAGATAATTCGCGATGCTGTTTTTTATGAATTACAGCGTGGTGGTCAAGTTTTTATCATTTATAACAGGATTGCAGGTTTAAAAGACATTGCAGGAATGGTTCATCGATTAGTTCCAGAGGCCAAAATTGGAATTGGTCACGGACAAATGGAAGGTAAAAAACTAGAAAAAACAATGCTTGATTTTATGGCAGGTAAATTCGATGTTTTGGTTTCAACAACAATTGTTGAAAGTGGTGTTGACGTACCTAATGCCAACACCATGTTGATTGTAGATGCACAGAATTTTGGATTAGCAGACATTCATCAAATGCGTGGTCGTGTTGGTAGAAGTAATCGAAAAGCTTTTTGTTATTTAATCACACCTCCACTCGTAACCTTAACCAGCGAAGCTAGAAAAAGACTTCAAGCCATTGAACAATATAGTGATTTAGGTTCTGGTTTTAATATCGCCATGAAAGATTTAGAAATTCGTGGAGCAGGAAATTTGTTGGGTGGTGAGCAAAGTGGATTTATGGCAGAAATGGGTTTTGAAACCTATCAAAAAATATTAAATGAAGCCATCGAAGAATTAAAATATTCTCCTGACTTTAAAGATCTTTTCGAAGATGAACCAGAGAATGATCATTATGTTTCTGATTTTAATTTAGATTCGGATTTAGAACTTCTTCTCCCTCATGATTATGTGAATTCGGTTGAAGAAAGAATGTCCTTGTATCAAGAAATCACCCAGATTGAAACTCAAGAACAACTCGAATCTTTCCGACAAAAGTTGATTGATAGATTCGGAGATTTACCTACCGAAGCCGTAGAATTATTAAAATCTATTGAACTGAAATGGTTGGCGCAAACACTTGGTTTAGAAAAGATCATAATAAAAGGAAAAATTCTTTCAGGATTTTTCATCAACAATACGCAATCGCCATTTTATCGAGGAGAACAATTTCAACATATTATTCAATATTTAGCACAAAACCCAAACTTTGCGAGCTTAAAAGAGAGAACGGTGCGCGGAAGTGATTTGCCTTCATTAATCCTTAAAATTAAGAATATAAGCTCAGTGGATGAAGCAATGGAAACATTAAGTCAACTAAAACACTAATTTAAATCAATATTTTATTTTAGAAATTATCATTTTAAGTCTATTTAAAAACCTCGACTTAATTTACTAGCTTACTTTAAATTTAAAAATTGTTAGATTGCTCTAACAATTTTATTATATTTGCAGAATAATTTTTATATAGATGAAAAAATACGCGATTAGTTACTTGGTCATTATTTCTTGCATCATGCTTATTCTTAGCTGTCAAGAGAAGAAACAGAATACAAAATTCAAAGTTGTTACCACCACGAATATGATATCTGATTTATTGCATCAGATTGGGGGTGATTCCATAGAGGTTGTTGGCTTAATGGGCGCCGGCGTAGACCCTCATTTATACAAAGCCAGCGAAGGCGATGTTTCTAAGTTAACTACGGCAGATGCCATATTCTATAGTGGACTTCATTTAGAGGGTAAAATGGTAGACGTTTTTGAAAAAATGAATAAATCTGGTCATAAAACTTTTGCTTTGAGCGATGGTTTGCCCGAAGCCAACAAAATTTCATCAGCCAATTTTGCAGGCAATTATGATCCCCACATTTGGTTTTCAGTTGAAAATTGGAGGCTAGCAGCTAAATATGTTACCAAGCAACTGTCTGCTTTACAACCTCAGAATAAAGCATTTTTTGAAGAAAATTTAAGAATTTATGATTTAGAGTTAAAATCCTTGAAAGAAGATTTAAATGAAATTGCTTCTCAGTTGCCTAAAGACAAAAGGATTCTCGTAACAGCTCATGATGCGTTTTCTTATTTCGGGAAAGAGTTTGATTTTGAAGTTGTGGGATTACAAGGCATTACAACCACCGCCGAGGCAGGAACCAAAGATATTTTAGATTTAGCAAATTTCATTGTCGAAAATGATGTACCCGCCATCTTTGTAGAAAGCTCGGTTCCAGAACAAACCATTCTAGCTTTAAAAAGTGCAGTAGAATCAAAAGGCAAAGATGTTGTTTTAGGCGGAACTTTATATTCAGATTCATTAGGTAATTCAGGCACGCCTGAAGGGACCTATTTAGGAATGTATCTTTCTAATATGTCAACCATTGTAAACGCATTAAATGTCACAGAATAAATTTGCCATTGAAGTAGACGATCTTACAGTTGCTTATCATCAAAAGCCTGTACTTTGGGATATTGATTTAAAAATCCCACATGGGGTATTAATGGCAATTGTGGGACCTAATGGAGCTGGAAAGTCTACTTTGATTAAGTCGATTATGAATTTAGTCGACCCACTTGCTGGAACCATTACTATCAACGGTCAATCTTATGATAGTCAGAAGAAAAAAATCGCTTATGTACCTCAGCGCGGTAGTGTAGACTGGGATTTCCCAACAAAGGTATTAGATGTTGTAATGATGGGAACATACGGAAAATTGGGCTGGATTAAAAGACCTGGAAAAAAGGAGAAAGAACAGGCCATAGACGCTTTGCGTAAGTTAGAAATGTTAGATTTTAGAGATCGACAAATATCACAGCTTTCGGGGGGTCAGCAACAGCGTGTTTTCTTAGCACGTGCGCTAGTTCAGGATGCCGATATTTATTTTATGGATGAACCTTTTCAAGGAGTAGATGCTACTACTGAAGTAGCGATAATTGCACTATTAAAAGAGTTAAAACAACAAGGAAAAACTGTAGTCGTGGTACATCATGATTTGGATACAGTTCCTGAGTATTTTAATTGGGTTTTATTATTAAATGTAAAAGTGATCGCTTGTGGTCCGATGGAATCAACTTTCAACACCGAAAACTTAAAAAAAGCCTACGGAAGCAAACATTCTTTTGCTTATTTACTCACTAACCCAGAAAGCTAATGGAAGTTTTATTTGAACGAACTTTTTGGATTATTGCGCTAGGAACAGGTCTATTAGGTGCTACCAGTGGCATTTTAGGAAGCTTTGCCGTTCTGAGAAACCAAAGTTTATTAGGTGATGCTATTTCCCATGCTGCGCTTCCAGGAATTGTTTTAGCCTATTTATTTACTGGAGAGAAATCAAGTTTTGTTCTTTTATCAGGTGCCATCGTATGTGGAATTTTAGGATCCTACTTCGTGAATGATATCGTTAAGAATTCTAGATTAAAAACCGATACCGCCTTAGGCATCATATTATCCGTTTTCTTTGGAATTGGGATGATGCTTTTAACCTATGCTCAATCCTTGGAAGATGCCAATCAGGCTGGTTTAGATAAATACCTTTTTGGACAAGCTTCCACCTTAATGCAAAAGGATGTTTTGTTAATGTTAGGATTTTTAATTCCATCCTTATTATTGGTTTTCACCTTTTGGAAGGAAATTAAAATATTCTTATTCGACGCTGAATATGCTCAAACCTTAGATATTCCTGTTCGCAAAATAAATTTAATGTTGACGTTATTGATTGTTATAATTATTGTAATGGGTCTACAAACCGTTGGAGTTGTATTAATGAGTTCGCTATTATTAGCGCCAGCAGCGGCAGCGAGACAATGGACTAATTCCTTATCAAAAATGCTAGGAATCGCAGCAATAATTGGTGCCTTCAGTGGCATATTCGGGTCATATATTAGTGCTACTGAATCAAATTTACCAACAGGTCCAGTGGTTGTTTTAATCGTTTCCGTAATCGTATTCATTTCTTTATTATTTGCACCTCAACGCGGTCTAATTGCTAAGTATTTCGCAAATAAGGAGAAACAAAAACAGTATACAAAATGAGCATTTCACAAGTAGAAATACAGCTAATTGCTGTCTTGGTATCGCTTTGTTGTTCGATATTGGGTGTATTTTTGGTTTTAAGAAAGATTGCCATGATTTCGGATGCCATTAGTCATTCCATTCTTCCAGGTATTGTATTGGGATTTTTCATAACTGAAGATTTAAACTCGCCTTTATTAATTTTAATGGCGGCCATTATGGGAATGTTTACGGTTTTTTTAGTCGAGTGGATTCAAAAAACCAAACTCGTAAAAGAGGATACTTCTATTGGAATTGTATTCCCGGCTCTCTTTAGTATTGGTATTATAATGATTACTCGGAGCGCCGGCGATGTACACTTAGACACGGATGCCGTTTTATTAGGTGAATTAGCTTTTGCTCCATTTGATCGTTTTTTCTTGAATGATATAGATTTAGGACCAAAAGCACTCTGGGTTATGGGAGTTGTTTTCTTCCTCATCATTTCACTTCTACTCTTATTCTACAAAGAATTAAAAGTATCATCATTTGATGCAGGACTGGCTACCACATTAGGATTCTCTCCCATCTTGATTCATTATTTATTAATGTTCTTATCATCTGTTACTATAGTTGGGGCATTCGATGCTGTAGGGTCTGTGTTAGTTGTTGGGTTTATGATTGTTCCTGCGGCTATAGCTTATTTACTTACCAACGATTTAAAACAAATGTTAATCATTTCTATGATTTCAGGAGCTGTTTCGGCTATTGCTGGCTATTGGCTAGCTCATAGTTTAGACGCTTCGATTGCAGGAAGCATGATGGCGGCACTTGGTTTTATGTTTTTAATAGTATATTTATTTTCTCCTTTAGAAGGAAGGTTCACCAAAAAAATTCGTCATAAAAGAAAGCGTCAAGAGATTTCTCTTCTCACTTTGCTGATTCATTTACAAAGTCATGAAGAAAAAAGTGAAAAAAGTGTAAATCATTTACAAGAACATATCAATTGGGATGAAATTAAAGCCAATAGAGTTCTCAAAATGGCTGTAAACAAGGATTTTGTAGACATAAAGGAAGGTGTTATTTACATCACAGAAACAGGACAAATCTTCTCTAAAATGAAGATTAAAGAGTATTTAGTGGAGTAGAGACCCTGAATAAATTGAACTTTTTTCATAGAAATGTTTGGTAGTTCAAAAATCGTTTGTATATTTGCAGTCCAATAGCGCGGGATGGAGAAGTCGGTATCTCGTCGGGCTCATAACCCGAAGGTCGTTGGTTCGAGTCCAACTCCCGCTACTAAGCAAAAGGTTTTACAGAAATGTAAAACCTTTTTTTATTGCCGTAATATTCTCCTCCGAAAACCTATTCACTCAAGGTATTCTACAATAGTCTTTCAAGAGAAAGAGTCAACTTATCGCGTTAGTATGAACTAATGGAATATTTCTTGTTGAATTTTAATAAATCCAAAAATACTCAAACATGACGCTTTATTCCGCCTTATTAATTATCATTTCAGTTTTTGGCATTTTTGCGATTATGATCTTATTAACGCGAATATTTGGCTTACGTACTTTCGCTAAAATGAGTAGTATTGATTTTGCATCTACCATTGCTATAGGTTCAATTTTGGCAAGTGTGATTTTAAATAAAAATCAAAATTTAACAGAAGGAGCTTTTGCCCTATTCTGCATTATAAGTTTGCAAACCATCTTTTCAACGTTGATTAGAAAGAACACACTCTTTAAAAAGATTCTTACTAACAAGCCACAGTTTTTAATGTTGAATGGAGAAATCATCGATGAGAATTTAAAGAAATGCAATGTTAGTTTAGATGATTTAATAGGAAAATTAAGAGAAGCCAATGTTCATCAAATGAAGAATGAGAAAGCAGTTATATTCGAAAGCACGGGAGATATTTCTGTTTTACATGGCAGCGAGAACACTGAAATAGATGACATAATTCTAAAAGATGTAGAAAAGCTGAATTAATGCACAAAAAATTATTTTAAAAGAAAAAACTCGGGTGTGATCCCGAGTTTCTTAGTTAGAGTTAGAAAGTTTACAAATCACGTGACATATCCTTATCTCCTCTTCCTGATAAGTTAATAATAGCCAATTTACCTGTATTCTTTAATTTCTTCATAGCTAACGCCAATGCATGGCTTGATTCAATTGCCGGAATAATTCCTTCTTTCTGAGCTAAAAACCTATAAGCTTCTCGTGCTTCTTCATCCGTAATAGGCTCATATATTGCTCGACCCGTATCTTTTAGATGAGCATGTTGTGGACTAATTCCAGGGTAATCTAAACCTGCAGCAATAGACTCCGAATCCATAGGTTGATTCTCCTTATCTACCAAGCAATACGAATATGTGCCTTGAAAAACCGTTGCCTTACCATAACTTAGGGTTGCAGCCGTCTTACTGAAGGTATTCTGTCCTCCACCCTCAGCTCCATAAAGCACTACTTCGGTTTCTGGCAGAAAAGCACTAAAGGCTCCAATGGCATTCGAACCACCACCCAAACATGCAAAAACAGCATCAGGCAATCTATTTTCCGCTACTAAAATTTGCTGAAAAGCTTCCGCTCCTATTACACTTTGAAAATATCCTACTATTTTAGGATAAGGATGCGGCCCCACTTGAGAACCCAAGAGATAAAATGCTTCAGGATTTTCTATATAATAGCCCAGTGCGGCATCTACAGCGTCTTTAAGCGTCCCCTTTCCTTCGTGCGTAACCACTACCTCAGCTCCGAGCAACTTCATTCTCTTCACATTGAGCGCCTGTCGCTCTACGTCTACAGCTCCCATAAAAACCTTACAAGGAATATTTAATAGCGCTGCTGCAGTAGCAGTTGCAACTCCGTGTTGTCCAGCACCAGTTTCAGCTATTACTTCTTTAGCATCCATTTTTTTAGCTAAGAGAATTTGACCAATGGCATTGTTAATTTTATGAGAGCCTGTATGGTTTAAATCCTCGCGTTTTAAGTAAATAGTCGCTCCAATTTCTCTGCTTAGGTTTTCTGCTTTAAATAAGGGCGATGGTCTTCCTACATAGGTTTTGAGATAGGCAATAAACTCCTTTTGAAATGCTTCTTTTTGAACTTCGGAGTCGAAGAAATTGGAAAGCTTTAGGAGTTGATTTGCTAAAACTTCTGGCACGTAAGCTCCTCCAAAATCACCATACATACCACTCGTATTGAGCATGTCTTTTACTGGTTGAACTTTGATTTGTGGATGGTTTTGAATCGTATTGTTAATATTAAAAGTATTCATGTTTTTTGTTTTTTATATTTTAAATAGTAATGATAATGCAGTCTATACTGCTGAGCAAGTGATGGATGTAAGTAATTTAATCGGCAGTAGCCCTGCCATAAAAGTGGATTCAATACTAAATTCATATCTATATTTTTAAGTTTAAAACAACAAAAAGCCGTAAGGATTACTTACGGCTTTCTGAATTAATTTTTGCAAAATAATGGTACAGCTCTAAATCCTCCGGTCTGAAAGTTTAAAGTTTTGCCACCAATTCATTTTGCTCTGCAACATCATTTATTTGCTTTTAACATGGTGAAATTAAAAAAATATTTTATAACACAAAAATTTTATCAAAATTTTCTTAAATAGAATCTCTATTCTGCAAGTATCAGCTGATTAAGGAATTGATATAATATAAAATACACTCAACAGTTAAAATTTTCACTATTTAATTGTGAAATTCTCAAAATCTTGAGAATCATTTTAGCATTTATTCCATAAAATCACTAACTTTCTGTCCATTAAAAAAACAATAAATTATGATAAATAAAATAGCTGTCTTAGGTCTTGGTAAAGTAGGAAGCTTAGTAGCGACTTTACTAAGTTCTAAATACGAAGTTATAGGTGTAGACCAGGCCAAGAGCGATGAAACTTTTCCTTTTGAAACTACAACAGGCGACGTTTCCGATGAAAGTTTTATGCGAGATTTTCTTCAAGACAAAGATGCTGTCGTATCCTGTTTACCTTTCTTTTTAAATATAAAAGTTGCCGAAATAGCCGTTGATTTGGGTGTTCACTACTTTGATTTAACGGAAGACGTTCCTACCCTACACGCGATTCAAAAAATGGCTGAAAAGAGCCATTCTGTTTTAGCACCACAATGTGGCCTAGCGCCAGGCTTTATTGGAATTATGGGCGCTGGACTATACAAACAGTTTACTGAAGTAAGAAGTGTGAAATTAAGAGTTGGAGCTCTGCCACTGCATCCTATGGGCCAATTAGGATATAGTTTTACCTGGAGTGCTGAAGGTGTAATCAACGAATATATTAACGACGCTGAAGTAATTCATAACGGAGAAAGAAAAATGCTTGCCTCTCTCGATGATGTAGAAAAGATTAACATTAATGGAAGGCAATACGAAGCTTTCCTAACCTCTGGTGGTTTAGGAACCATGTGCGAAACTTTAGAAAATGAAGTAGATACCTTAAACTACAAAACCATTCGCTATCCTGGACATAGAGATGGTATGAAGCTTCTTTTATATGATTTATTACTTAAAAATGATAGAAAGCTAGCAAAGGATATTCTGAACAATGCTCTGCCTATCGTTGATGAAGATATAGTGTTGGTTTATGCGGCTGTGGAAGGTAAAATTGATGGGAAATTATGTAGAAAAGAATTTTCTGAATCTTACCGTAGGATAACTTTAGACAATAAAGATTGGAGAGCCATTAGCTGGACGACAGCTTGTAGTATTTCAGCAGTTGTTGATTTGGTATCGGAAGGCAAATTAAAAGATAAAGGCTTCATAAAACAAGAGGAAATTCCTTTTGACTTGTTTATGGAATCGCATTATGGATCTATGTACGAGACCTATAAGGATCCGAAATAAACCCTTTCATTTTTATAATAGATCTATTTTCAATTGTCAGAAAAGGTTTTTAGTTTTCTTCTATTCCTTGAACTATTTATTAAAAATAAGCTCAACTTATTCATTATCATAAATATTTATTAAAATAGCTTTGGTAAGCTCTTGTGAATCGTTAGATTGGCACCTTTCAAATAAAAATTACATGAAATACCCTATATATTTTAATAAAACTCGAGTTTTATCATTCGTTTTCTCATTTTTCTATGTTTTTAGTTTCTCTCAGCAAGTAGATAGCAATACTTTGAATTTGGAATTTGAGTTAATCAATCCATCGAATGAAATTAATAATGGTATTGCCAAAGCAAAAGTGATAGGTGGAGAAGCACCATTTCAATACAAATGGAGCAATAAAAACACGCCCTTAAGCTCGGCAGAATCAAAGGGATTGATCGAGGGCATGCCCTATACTTTAACCGTTACCGACGCTAATGGACATAAGGTGACCAAAGAGTTTAAGCTAAAAGCTCAATCAATTACAGAAATTTTTAATAGTAATGTTCAGCCTGCAGTAGATATTTTAGGTGCCATTTTATTTTGGGATCCATTTGCTAGTCTTGGCATTTATGATCCTGTGGTTTATTCTTCTTACCAAAATATAAATCTTCCCGAAGAAATAATTGATGAAGAAACACAGAAATATTATCTCAAGCAATGGCTCGTAGCTAGTGGTGAACGTGTAGAAGAAGGTCAAGAGATTGCCATTATAGAAGATGAGAGTGGAAAAGAAACTTACATTTCGGCTAAATCTAATGCTACTTTAAAACATTTACTCGAAGAAGGTGGTTTAATTTCTTCTGAATCTAAGGCGATTTCAACCACAGCTAAAAAACTAGGAAAACTTGAGTTTGATCAAGCTCGTCCGATATTACATCCTAATGGAGACAAGAAGAAAAGCAATATTCCTTTTATTGTAATCTGGCTCATTTTGGGGAGTATATTTTTCACGTTAAGACTTAAATTCGTCAATATTCGTGGTTTTTTACACTCAATCGATTTAGCCAAAGGTAAATATGATGATCCTAATGCACCAGGTACTATTACGCATTTCCAAGCTATGGCAACTGCTGTTTCTGCAACCGTTGGGTTAGGTAACATCGCCGGTGTGGCAGTGGCTATTTCCTTAGGTGGAGCGGGTGCAACTTTTTGGATGTTCTTAGCTGGTTTCTTTGGCATGTCTTTGAAGTTTGCCGAATGTGCCATGGGTGTAAAGTATCGTTTCATTGATGATGATGGAAGAATTTTCGGTGGTCCGATGAATTATTTAAGACATGGGTTAGAGAAAAGAAACCTAACTAAATTAGGTAAATTCTTAGCTGCATTTTTCGCATTCTTAGGTATTGGAGCATCATTCGGAGGTGGAAATATGCTTCAATCTAACCAAGCTTTTAAGATTGTCTCAGAACAAGTTCCCATTCTCCAAGGACAAGGATTTTGGTTTGGAATTGGCTTCGCCTTATTAGTTGGTGCCGTAATTATTGGTGGAATTAAGAGTATCGCCAAAGTAACCGCTAAGGTGGTTCCTATTATGGCTTTACTATATATTATAGGTTGTTTGGTAGTTATTGGAACCAATGTTCAGCATTTAGGAACAGCATTTATGGCGATTGTAGATGGAGCATTTTCTGCAGATGCATTGAAAGGAGGATTTATCGGTGTTTTAATTGTTGGATTACAACGAGCTGCCTTCTCTAGTGAGGCTGGTGTCGGATCGGCTGCAATTGCTCATAGTGCATCAAAAACAAATCATCCAATCGCGGATGGTTTCACTGCTTTGGTAGAGCCGTTTATTGACACCATGGTAGTTTGTACGATGACGGCATTGATCTTAATCTTTACAGGAATGCACGAATCTAGCCAAGGAATGGGTGGTGTTGAATTAACAGCAGATGCTTTTGGTAGCGTAGTTTCTTGGTTTCCATTTGTATTAGCAATTGCCGTATTCCTTTTTGCCTTTTCTACCATGGTTTCTTGGTCATATTATGGAATGCGCTCGTGGACCTATTTGTTTGGCAGAAGCAAAAAAGGCGAGTTAGTGTATAAATTTATGTACTTAGGTTTCGTGGTATTAGGCGCATCTGTGAGTTTAGGTGCAGTTTTAAGTTTCGCAGATATGATGATTCTAGCAATGTCATTCCCTAATATTATTGGTCTGTATATTTTAGCTCCAGAAATCAATGCGGACATGAAGGTTTATTGGAAGAAATTGAAAGAAGGAAAATTATATATTAACCCTAAATTCTTTAAAGCTAAATCTTAAAAACGCAAGAATTTAATCTTCCCAACCACAAAGTGTTCTATTGAGTCTTCTAGCTTCGTCTTTTGTGACCTTATAAATCTTGGTAGAACATTTTGACAAACCTCTGCAGTTTGGTTTCAAGTGATATTTTTTACTTGATTTTCCATTGCAGATATAAACTGTATTGTGAGAGATTTCATGAAAAGAAGTTGATCCGAGCCAAATAAGACAAAGTAAAAGTGAGCGCATTTGGTAAAAATAATGAATTTATTTAACTTGTATAAAAGCTTTGTTTTAAACTTTATAAGTTTTCTTCATCAAAAATAATTTTACGTTACCTTTGTCGCTATGTCAGTTCGCGCAAAAAAACATTTAGGTCAACACTTTCTGAACGATAAAAATATCGCAGAGCAAATAGTCAATTCCCTAACTTGGGAAAACTATCATCAAGTATTAGAAATAGGACCTGGTATGGGTGTTTTGACGCAATTTTTATTAGAACAGAAAAGAAATGTTTCAGTTGTAGAAATAGATCGAGATTCGATTGCCTATCTCAAAGAGAAATATAACGGAATTAAAGAAGTTTTGCCTATTTATGAAGAGGATTTCTTAAAAATGGATTTGGCCATTAAATTTGAGGAAGCATTAGCTGTTGTGGGAAACTTCCCCTATAATATTTCTTCTCAGATACTATTTAAAGTCATAGAACATAAAGACCTGGTACCAGAAGTGGTAGGAATGTTTCAAAAGGAGGTTGCAGAGAGAGTTGCCGCTCCGCATGGCAACAAAACTTATGGTGTTATTTCCGTATTAATTCAAGCTTATTATAAGGTTGAATATTTATTTACTGTTCACGAACATGTATTTACACCGCCACCCAAAGTTAAATCTGGCGTTATTAGAATCAACAGATTTAGGCAAGATTTAGAGGTAGATGATAAAAAATTTAAACAAGTAGTTAAAGCTGGTTTTGGACAACGAAGAAAAACCCTGAGAAATGCGTTGAAACAAATAGGTATTCCAGAATCACAGAAAGATCACCGATTCTTTAGCATGCGCGCCGAACAACTATCTGTAGAAGACTTTATTGAACTAACTAAAATAATAACAGGATGAACGAATGGAACTTGAATGATGTATTAGATCAAATTCTTCCATTTATAGAAGAAAAAAATGCTAGGGCTACCCTCGAAATACTCGCAACATTGCACAATGCCGATATTGCTGAGTTGTTTCCAGAGCTGGATTTAGACTATCAATTATTCATTCTTGCCATTTTAGATAACGAAGACTCTGCGGCGGTATTACTTGAACTGGACGAGGAGTATCGTAGACGTTTATTAAAGAACTTATCTTCCAAACAAATTGCCGAAGAAGTTATCCAGGAGTTAGAGTCGGATGACGCGGCAGACGTGATTTCCGAACTTTCTGATAGCAAGAAACAAGAGGTAATTTCGGAGATTTTAGACGAGGAACACGCCAAGGATATTGTTGACCTTTTACGTTATGATGAAAACACCGCGGGTGGTATCATGAGTAAGGAGCTTGTGAAGGTGAATCATAATAAAAGTGTTTTAGGAGCCATTCGCTCAATGCGTAGACAAGCCGAAGAAATGGAGGAGGTTTATTCTATTTACGTGGTAGATGACAATGATAAACTGCTTGGGACTTTAAGCCTAAAAAGTCTTTTAACGACCTCATCTAATACGAAGATTGCAGATGTTTATAATCCTAGATTTAATGCAGTAAACGTTACAGATCTTGCAGAGGATGTTGCCATTGACATCCAGAAGTATGACCTTTTTGAAATGCCAGTTTTAGATGAACGTGGACGATTAGTAGGCCATATTACGGTCGATGACGTTTTGGATGTAATGAGAGACGAAGCAGAAAAGGATTACCAAATGGCGTCGGGTATTTCTGTGGATGTAGATATGCAAGATAATCTTTGGACCAAAACCAAAGCACGATTACCTTGGTTATTTATTGGTGTAGTGGGTAGTTTGGTGAGCTCTAGAATACTAGATGGAAATTTAGGGGCTATGGAGAAAATTCCAATGCTTATTCTATTTATTCCATTGATTGCGGCAACTGCCGGAAACATGGGAGTTCAATCGTCAGCGATTGTCGTTCAATCTTTAGCGGGTGGAACCATGAAAGGAAGTTTATGGGAAAACTTAGGAAAAGAGATCGGCATGGGGCTTATCAGTGGTCTTGCTTTATCAATTCTTTTATTTGGATTTAGCTATACCATGTATGGCGATTTCTTAGCTGGTATCACCATTTCGATTTCACTTTTTTCTGTTGTAATTGTAGCCGCTATTGTAGGTACAACAATCCCCATATTTTTAGATAAAAAAGGTATTGATCCAGCGATTGCAACCGGTCCCTTTATCACTACAAGTAATGATGTGATTGGAATTTCTATCTACTTTTTGGTTGCCAGATTATTTTTAGGGATTTAATCGAAAATAAATTTCAAGCTTTAGGGCTAGATATCATCATTATCCTGATTCTTTTTGCCAAACCAAATTCGCCAAATATTTTTTAGTTTTTCTAAAATTGTTATCCGTGGTGTTTCTGGTTCTGCCGGTGTTAAACTTATCTCAGTTTCGCTTAAGTCCACATGATCTGGAACATCGATATCAACTTCATATAACTCTTCTCCCATTAGCAGAGCTAACGGTTGAAGACCAGAAACATGTCTGAAAATCTTCTTAAGCATCGCTATAAATGGAATTGATAATACCATGCCAGCAATTCCCCAAATGTAACCTCCAGCAATTAATGCCACAAAAGCGGTAAGCGCATTCACACTGGTGTTGCTTCCAACAATTTTAGGAGTTAAAAAGTTACCTTCTACTACTTGAACTACAATAAACCCAATTAAGATCATAAATGCATGCGTTAAATCCATGGTTACCAACGCATACAAAATAGGTAATGCTGCGCCGACATAAGTCCCGATATAAGGTATAATAATTAAGATGGCAGCTAAACAACCAAACATGATAGCATAATCAACACCTATTATTAAAAGCATTGTACTATTAATAATGGCTATTATTAGCATAACCGAGAAAAGACCTACAATATAATTCTTACCGACTCCTTGTACTTCGTATAAAATCTCCTCTACTTTCTCTCTTTTTTCAATGGGAAAGAAAAATGTAATGCCTTTTTTAATTCCTTGACGATACAATAACAACAAGAAAACATAAACTGGAACTAGAAAAACATGCGCAACAAATGTAGATGTCTGTGTAAACGTGGAGGACAAAATCGAGCCTCCAGAATTTTCGAAAAAGCCTAAAACTTTTTGCCTAACAACACTCACATCAATCGGTGGTAAATAAGTGAAAGTTGAATTATATTTTTCGATTCCTTGACTCAGTAATTGAAGAAAATTATCTCTAAAATTATTAAACTCCGATATTAAATTAGCTATTTGAGATCCAAAGAAAAAAGATATGCCAAATACAGCAGCAATCACAACAACAAACACTAGGACTATGGAAAATACCGTAGGAATACCTTTTCGTTCAAACCAACGAACTAGCGGAACAAATATAAAAGCTAGCAATAAAGAGAAACTAAAAGGTATCAAAAAGCTCTTGCCATAATAAAGACAAGCAATACTTAAAAATATTCCAGCTATGGTATAAAAGTAGTTCTTGGGAGAAAAGGTAAAGTTCAACATGGCCAATCTATTATTATGGGATGCGTGTCAAATATAAAGTTATTTTTTATAGCATTATTTATATCTAAATCCATATTTTGATTTTTTATTCCTAATATATCTTAAGCTCAATCAGACAAATTGACATATAATTCAATTTAAATTGACGTTCTCAGAATTATTAAAGTTCTTTGATGCCTAATCTAGCTAAGAATGTGATAAAAGATGTTAAGCCTTGTTAAGGCGCTTGTATAGCAAGTTGAATTGGTACTAAATTTGTTCTTAGTCATTCAAATAAACAATATACAAATGAAAAACATTCTAACTTATGCGTTCGTGGGTGTTTTAAGTGCGGGAACAACCTACGGCTTAATTCAATATTCATCCGACAACAACTTGTTGAGTGATTCTAATTCAATAATAACCCAAGTAGAATCAGAAGTAGATTCTGATGGTAAATTTGCAACATATAATTATGCATCTTCTGGTACGGTAATGCCAGATTTCACACAAGCTGCAGATAAATCAGTAAATGCTGTAGTAAGTATTAAAAATTTTGGTAGCCCTTCTGCTAATCAAAGAGGTCAGAATCCATTTGATTTCTTTAATGATCCTTTCTTCGATCAGTTTTTCGATCAAAGAGGCAGAAGACCGCAAAGAGATGAAAATACCCCAAGCGGTGCTGGTTCGGGCGTAATTATTTCTAATGATGGTTATATCGTTACGAATAATCACGTAATTGCTAATGCTGATAAATTGGAGGTTACCTTAAATAATCAACAAACTTATACAGCCAAATTAATTGGAACTGACCCTAATACAGATATTGCTTTAATTAAGATTGATGAAGATAATTTACCTCATCTTTCATTCTATAACTCAGATCAAATCAAAGTTGGAGAATGGGTATTAGCCATTGGAAACCCTTTTGGACTTAACTCAACCGTAACGGCTGGTATTGTAAGTGCTAAGGGAAGAGGTATTGGAATTTTAAGCCAAAACGGTGATCACCCTATCGAATCTTTTATTCAAACAGATGCCGCGATTAATCCGGGGAACTCTGGTGGTGCTTTAGTGAATACGCATGGTCATTTAGTTGGGATTAACACAGCAATTTATTCAAAAACTGGTTCTAATGCTGGTTATGGATTTGCCGTACCGTCTAATTTAGTTAAAAAGGTGGTTGATGACATCAAAACTTATGGAATGGTTCAACGTGGTTATATCGGAATTCAAGGAATTGACCTAACCAATGAAGCCGCTGTTAGAGATTACAATCGTGTCAACAAAGCAGAGCTTAAAGTAACACAAGGTGTAATGGTAGCTGAACTTTCAGAAAACGGTGGAGCTATTGAAGCTGGAATCGAAGAAGGCGATATCATTAGAGAAGTTGATGGCAAAAAAGTAACAACTTTCAACGCATTATCGGTTGCGGTTGGTTCCAAAAAACCAGGAGACCTGGTAGATGTGAAAGTTGAACGTAACGGAAAAATGAGAAACTATAAGGTTAAATTAAAAGACCTCCAAGGTAATGACACTGTTCGTTCTTTAGATGATTTAACTATTACGGAGAAGATGGGTGCTAAATTTGAACCTTTAACAGATAAACAAAAAGTTCAATATGGCATAGAGAGCGGTGTTCTTGTAACGGATGTTAACAGAACTGGAATCTTACAAGATATTGGAGTTCAAAAAGGATATATTATTCTAAAGATTAACGGTAAAGAAGTTAATTCTGGTGATGATATTGAGAAAATCCTTAAAAAACATAAAGGAAATGTATCCGTTAATTTTGTTGATCGCTACGGAAGAATTTACACCAAAGGATTTAGCATGTAATAAAATTCCATAGACTAAAATAAAAAAACCTGAAATCAGCGATTTCAGGTTTTTTTTTATGTTTTAGAACTGAAGTTTAATTTTTACTTAAGACTCTTAGTTTAGCAAATTTTAATAATAATTTTTTCTCTCCACTATTATCAAACAAAATCTTAGCTTTCACATTATCTGGCTCACCCTCCAAAGAGATTACTTTTCCTTTCCCGAATCGATCATGAACCACTGTGTAACCTTCTTCTATCGTTTGATGATCTGCATCACCAGGATTTACTTGAGCTTGTTTAAGCGGCCTTAAAGTTTGAGTAGTATTCGTCAACTTCTTCTTGATCGGCTGAGACTTCTTTTTAAACCTAGGAACTGGTTTATCTCCAAACAAATCATCTGACAAGCCACTGTTATTAATTGGCAACATAGGCGTTGGATTTTCCCAATCAAGGTATTTATCATCCATTTCCTCTAAAAATCTACTTGGCTCGGCATCTATAATTTTACCCCACCTTTGTCTAGAAACCGAATAAGATAAAATAGCTTGCTTTTCGGCTCTTGTTAAAGCCACATAAAACAACCTACGCTCCTCCTCTAACTCCAAACGTGTATTCAAGTTCATCATAGAAGGGAATAAATTCTCTTCTAATCCTGGAATAAATACAACTGGAAACTCAAGACCTTTAGCCAAGTGAACTGTCATCAGCGCCACTTTATCAGCATCTTCGTCTTCGTTGTCCATATCAGTAGCCAGAGCAACATCTTCTAAAAAGTTAGCTAATGATGGATCTCCCTCGTCTAGCTGTTTCTGTTCCTCTACAAATCCTTGCAAACTATTCAACAATTCTTGAATATTCTCTAATCGAGAAATTCCCTCTGGGGTATCATCCTCCCTCAATTCCTTCAACAAGCCTGTTTGCTTAGCTACTTCAAGTGCTACTTCAAAAACATCATGTGTTTTCAATTTCACTTGAAAACTTTGAATCATTGTAATGAAGTTATGTAGCTTATTCAAAGTTCCACCATTCAAACCTGTTCTTGGACCATGTAGAGATAAGTTTTCTAAAACTTCGTACAAAGTCATTTTTTGCTCATCTGCAAAAACCGTCAACTTTTGAATCGTAGTTAATCCAATTCCCCTTTTCGGGTAATTGATTACACGCAACAAAGCTTCTTCGTCATTCTTATTAATCAATAATCTCAAATAAGAAATCAAATCCTTCACTTCTTTTCTTTGGTAGAAAGAAATTCCACCAAAAATGCGATAAGGTATATTTTTCTTTCTTAAGGCCTCCTCTATCGATCGAGACTGCGCATTGGTTCTATATAAAACAGCAAAATCATTATCATTAAGCTGATCTCGCATTTTAATTTCAAATATTCTAGAAGCAATAAACCTCGCTTCATCTATATCCGTTAATGCACGATATATCGGAATGGTTTTTCCTTCATCATTGCTCGTCCAAACATCTTTTTTCAGCTGATCTTTGTTTTTAGCAATAATGTCATTTGCTGCATTTACGATATTTTGCGTCGAACGATAATTCTGCTCTAAAGCAAAGCTCTTAGCATCTGGATAATCCTTTTGAAAACCTAGAATATTGCGAATATTTGCACCACGGAAGGCATAGATACTTTGCGCATCATCTCCAACCACACACAAATTCTCAAATCTAGAAGCTAAGGCTTTCACAATTAAGTATTGAGAATGATTGGTATCTTGGTACTCATCTACCATAATATATCTAAATCGATCTTGGTATTTAGCCAAAACCTCCGGGAATCGTGTTAGCACCTCGTTTGTTCTTAATAATAGATCGTCGAAGTCCATTGCACCAGACTTAAAACATCTTTCTACATAAGCCCTATAAACCTCTCCTGTCTTAGGTTTCATAGCCGCTTCATCCGCTTCTATGAGTTCTGGATTATTAAAATAAGCTCTTACGGTAATCAAATTATTTTTGAACTGAGAAATTCGATTCAACATTTGTTTAGGCTTATAAATATCTTTATCCAAATGCATATCTGTTATTACTTTACGCATGACCGACAAAGCATCTTGCTGATCATAAATCGTAAAATTAGAAGGATAACCTAATAAAGGCGCTTCAACTCTAAGGATTCTAGCAAAAATGGAGTGGAAAGTTCCCATCCATAAGTTCTTTGCTTCCGAATGGCCTACGACTTTGGCAATACGTTCTTTCATCTCGCGAGCCGCCTTGTTAGTAAAGGTGAGCGCAAGTATATTAAATGAATCTACACCATTATTCATTAAATGGGCAATTCTATAAGTTAATACACGCGTTTTACCAGATCCGGCTCCGGCTATTACCATCACAGGACCTTCTAACGCCTCGACAGCCTGACGTTGAACATCGTTTAGTTCTGTTAAGTATGTTGACATGGCGATAAAGATACAAAGGATTCTATTTACAAAAGAATTCATTTATTAGAGTAGGCTATAAAATTAATGCATATCCTATTCTCGCATAACTCTTTACTAGGCTAGATACGGATTTCAGCGAGTTATACCTAAAAACTTTTAAGTTTAACAAAATTTTAATTCATTAGTGATAGGATTGAATTTTAGACAATTAAGTCTATTTGATTTTTAAACTTTATAATTAATACTTAATTCTATTTGTATATGTGATTATATCTTAACATATTTGTAGGGATTAAAAAATAAATTTTTTTTTCATAGGTTTAGGTTGATTAGTTAGGGTTTACCTCTCCACTGCGGTGGAGAGGTTTTCTTTTTTTTAGGAAGTCAAGCCAAAAGTTCGTAAAATTGTATTAAAATTTATAATTAAATGAAGAAAATAATCTTAACAGCCGCTTTAGGCATCATTGTTTTTTCTTGTAAAAAAGAAGGAGACGCCGTCGTTTCTGGTGTTGATGCTAAAGGCGAAAAAGTAGAGTTATCTGAACTGGATATGAAAGCATCTTATGCCTATGGAGTTTCTCTAGGACAAAATGCTGAGCGCTACAACCAAAATCCTCAATTGGAAGATTCACTGGACATTGATCAAGTTAAAAAAGGTATTCAAGATTTCCTTAAAGATTCGAAAAAGCTAGATTCTTATGGTTATGGTCTTAATATTGGTAAACAAATTAAAGGCGCTTTAGAAAATAATGTAATCCAAGGTCATTTAGACACCGATGAAATCCTAGTTGGAATGATGGATTATTTAAAGAAAAACAACCTTAAAGTTTCTGTAGATTCAGTTGCCATGGTAATGGATGAATTCTATCAAACACAATTAGCTAATTCTGCTACGGCCAACAAGCAAAAAGGATTAGACTTCTTAGCAAAAAAGAAAAAAGAAAACGGAGTTAAAACTACTGAAAGTGGACTTGCCTACAAAGTGATTAAAGAAGGTACTGGACCAAAAGTAAAAGAAGGTGACAAAATTAAAGTTAAGTACAAAGGAACTTTAATTGATGGCGATGTATTTGATAGCACTGAACTGAACAACAATGGCGAACCAGTTGAATTCACTTTACAATCAGGTGGACTAATCCCAGGATGGGTAGAAGGAATGCAACTTATGTCTAAAGGATCAAAATATGAGTTCTATATCCCATCTGAATTAGGATATGGCGATATGGGAAGTGGTAAAATCGGACCAGGTGATGCTTTGATTTTCGATATCGAGCTAATTGATATTTCAGAAGGAACTGCAGCTAATGCTACACCAGGTCAACCAGGGGTAAACATAGAGACAGTTACTCCAGGTAACTAATAATATAGTTCAGATATTTATTTGAACAACAAATGTCTCAAAATTCAGAAATGAATTTTGGGACATTTTTATTTGTATCAACCTCCTACCATTGATAAAATTTCAGCATAAAAAAAAGAGGAAGACTATGCGCCTCCCTCTTTTAAAATGATCTTTAAACTAGCTTACCTAGCTAAATAAGTTTTTAGGATTTTACTTCTAGACGTGTGTTTCAATCTACGAATAGCTTTCTCTTTAATCTGTCTAACACGCTCTCTTGTAAGATCAAAAGTTTCACCAATCTCTTCCAAAGTCATGGGATGATTTCCGTTTAAACCAAAGTATAAGCGAATCAAATCTGCTTCTCTTGGTGTCAATGTCTGCAAAGATCTTTCAATCTCCACACGCAACGACTCAATCATCAACTCTTTATCCGGATTTGGCGACTCACCCGAACGCAATACGTCGTATAAGTTAGAATCTTCTCCTTCAACCAAAGGCGCATCCATAGATACGTGACGACCACTATTTTTCATAGATTCCTTCACATCATCCTCGGTCATATCCAATTGATCCGAAATCTCTTCGGCAGAAGGCGCGCGCTCGTGCTCTTGCTCCAGAGAAGCATAAGCCTTATTAATTTTATTGATCGAACCAATTTTGTTCAATGGTAAGCGCACAATTCTCGATTGCTCAGCCAATGCTTGTAAAATCGACTGTCGAATCCACCAAACCGCATAAGAAATAAATTTAAAACCTCTTGTTTCATCAAATCTCTGAGCAGCTTTAATCAATCCCAAATTACCCTCATTTATCAAATCTGGTAAGCTCAATCCTTGATTTTGGTATTGTTTTGCAACCGATACAACAAATCGCAAGTTAGCCTTGGTCAGCTTCTCTAGCGCAACCTTGTCCCCAGCCTTAATACGCTGTGCTAATTCAACTTCCTCCTCTGCTGTAATTAGGTCAACCTTTCCAATTTCCTGTAGATATTTATCTAAGGAAGCCGTTTCACGATTAGTTACCTGCTTTGTAATTTTTAACTGACGCATATTATATGTTCTCTATTTTCAGGGTTAATATTTACGAAAAGGCACACGACTATCTACTGCAGATACTGCAGAAAAAATTCCAATAAAAATAGGATTATGTACTTGGTAGTGTATTCATTCTCGTATCTATATATACGGAAGGACTCATGGAATGTTACAAAATTCAATTGTTAAACTTTTGTTAACAATATTCCTTTTTGCGTTAATTGCTCTGTCGACATCAAAATTAAGGCGTAAATTAACACTCTTTTTCATTAAAAAACTAGCCATCTTCAGGCTAAATTATTAAAATACAACACCTTAATTCCTGGGCGGCTTATCACGCTATTCGTTGCAATCTTTTCTGCAAAAGCCAACAAAAAATCTTGTAGAAGAAGTTTGTATACCAACGCCACTCTTCTACTTCGTTTTTTGTAAATGTCTTTTGTAGAAAAGGATTTCCACTGCTATCGTGGCCGCAGAAAACTTAGTCCTAACTATAGCGCCTCTTACGAATAAACATGCCTACCAAGCCTATTAGCCAAATAAAAATTAATGGGAAAACAATGTTATACCAACGCCATGTCTTTTGGTCTGCCGCTACAGTATTCTTATCTAGAATATGAAGTTTTCTTTGTTTTTCATTCAACTCAATCATCATATCATCTCCCGTTAAATAATCAAGAGAATTAATCAAGAAAGCAGCATTATCGTATATTACCGAAGCCTGATCTGAAACGTCTGGACGCATGCTATACTTGTCCGCACCTAAAGCCAAAGGCTCCCCTCTAAAAATATGATTTTTAGCAAAATCCCCATCCGAAATAACTATCATTTCATTCAAGTCAGATTTAGACTTGAAATTAGAAACTTCCTGAGATTCAATCCTTCCTTTATAGGCAGAATCGAAATAACCTTCTAATAAAACCGCCATAGGATAAACCCCTGGTTGCTCTGGATAATTTTCTGGCTTCACCTGCTCTATCTCCCCAAAATCAATATAAGTCATTGGTTTCTGCAACTGAACATGTCTAGAAGTAGTCAACAACACCTCAGCGTTCACAGAGTCTCTCGGCAAAATCTCAATTGGATTCGCAAACTCAAAACGAATAGGGTTCGCTATTTTTCTATTTATCGTATGATTTTGTTTAGAAATGCTCAACGGAAAGTAAGGCCACGGAAATTGTTCATAGGCTGTATTATTTCCAGCTTGGCCAATGGCTAAAGTAATATAACTTGATTGCAAATCCTTAATCACCGAAGGCAATAAACGCACTCCATAAGCAAACATTAAATCCGTAAGATTATTATTTCTTGGAAAAGCAACAATTTTCTCCGATCTAAACAAACTATCCATTTCTGCATCCACCTCCTCTATCATCCACAAGGTCTTCCCTCCATTCATGATATATTGATCCATGACCAATTTATCTTTATCACTAAAAGGCTTGACGGGTTTGGCGATAATCAATGCATCAAACTTGCTTAAACTATCTAAATCCGACAACTGCAAACTACCGGTTCCATTTTGCAATGGGCTAGTATAAGGTGTCACATCATAATCTTTTGCCGCAACTCTAAACAATCCATCAAGATAATTGGGTAATAATTCATCATGATGAACAATCAAACCAATTTGTTTACGCTCTTTAAAACTTAATCGATAAATTTCCATTACAAAATTGCTTTCCAAAATATCAACAGAAGCCAAGGCTCTTTCTTCAATAGGAATCTTTTTATTAGATAACAAAGAAACACTAGCTGTCTTGCCTTTGGTGTCTACAGTAGCGTAGGGAAACACACGAAGTATCTTATCCTGCGTTGGCACCGAAACACCCATAACACCTCTAGAGCGCAATGAATCAATGTTTAAATTAGCACTGATTGGATTTATAAACGCATATTGAACCTGTGGGTTCTTACGACTAATTTCATTTAATAAAAATCGGATTTCATTCTGTAGCACCCTAAAATTCCCTGTTAAATCTCCTTCTAAATACACATTAACTTTAACAGGCTCCTCGATATTTTCTAAAAGACTAAGCGTCCCTTCAGAAAAAGAGTAACGCTGGTCTTCGGTAACATCCCATCTTTCATAAACAAAAAAGGAAAGTAACCAAATGCCTAATAAAACTAAAACTCCTATAATCGCACGATATTTTTTCATTGTCTTTGGAGTTGTTGTAATGTGAAATAGGTGAAATATAAGAACAGTCCAGAAAAGCCTAAGAAATAAATCACATCTCGGCTATCTATTATACCTTTCAAAAAAGAATTATAATGAAATTCGGCACCCATTTGCTGCATATAATAGTCGGCATTCCCTAACAGGTTATAGGACGCCAATCCTTGAAATCCATAAAATAAAACAAAGCAGATAAAAACACTTGCTACATAGGCCACTACTTGATTTTCAGTGATAGAAGACATGGCAAAACCTATGGCCGTAAAAAAGGTTCCTAATAAAAACAAACCTATATATCCCGAGACTATCGCACCTATATCTGCCTGCCCATCGATACTAAAATGTTGCAAACTAAGAATATAAATTAAAGTCGGAATCAGCATAAATAAAATTAAAACTAACACCGAAAAAAACTTACCTAAGATAATATGGTGAATTTTTATGGGTTGGGTCATTAACCAATCTAGCGTACCCATTTGCTTTTCTTCTGATAATTGGCGCATAGTTAAAGCTGGAACCAGAAATAACATCACCCAAGGTGCAATAAAGAAAAATGTACTTAGCGAAGCATTTCCAAGATTGAAAATATTATATTGATTGTCAAAAAACCAAAGAAATAACGAGCAAATCAGTACAAAAATACTGGCTACTATATATGCCCCTGGCGAACAAAAAAAACTTCTTATTTCTTTTTTAAAGATTGTAAACATGCAGAATTCCTAACCACAAAATTAAACATTTATTGTTGGATAAAATCATTTTAAGGCATTCTTACCTCGATTAACAATTTTAACGACCAGCATAATAAAAACACCCATCGCCACAAACGAAATCAATGCCCAAAACCAATTGGCTATAAACATGGTTTTCAGCACTACAGCAAAAACAACCACAAATAAAATCAAAGTCGCCACCTCATTCATCATTCTTAATTGCGTAGAAGACATTCTAGTTTGAGCTCGATGCAACTGCTTTAAAGTCTTCCAACTCCAAAAATGATAAACAAATAAAATACATATAAAACCTAGCTTCACATGCATCCAACCCTGTTCTAAATAAGCCCAATTGCCGAGATATAGCATATAAGTTCCAGAGAGAATCATTATAATGAAGGCTGGAACCGTTATAATATTCCATAATCTCTCTTCCATAAATGAAAATTGCTCATGTAGAATATCTTTTTTAGGACCATCTTGATCTAAAAGCGCCTCGGTATGATAAATAAATAACCGTACGATATAGAACAGGCCTGCAAAATAACTCACCACAAAAATAATATGAATGGCTCTTATAATTGAATATTCCATTTAACTAAATTCTACACTAATTACATCCCCAACACTCAAGCCAAGCAAACTGCTTGCACCTCCAAAACTATTAGGATTCCCTTTATAAACTGCTACTTCTAAATAACCAGCAGAATTAAACAAAACCATCTTTTCTCCATGAAAGTCAACCTCATTTTCGAAATCCTTAACGGCATCGGCGTAGCGATCTACGATTTTTTCGAAAGGTAGATGTCTCACTTGAATAACGAAATTCCTAGCTCGTCTCTTCTCTTCGAATAATTTTTTCTGAATATTGGTTATCACATTTCCATAGTTATCGATATGGATTACATTACCCATAATATTATCATCACCATGAATCACCGGACGAATGGTATTCAATTCTTTATAAGTTTCGGTATAATTCCCAATCACTTCTAGCTTTCCCCCTCTCAATAAGTGACAAGCCACTGGAACAAAAATATCTCTTGTGGGAAAATTACTAAATTCATGAAATCTACCTAAGGTGATCTCTACCATGTTTTCTGGCCGCTGTTCCGCAAGAATAAGTGATAAAATCCCATTATCTGCAGCAATAAAATACTGACCATCGATTTTAGCCGCAAGTAACTTGGTAACTTTGTTAGGCAAAGAATCGACACCGATAATATGTACAGTACCATCCGGGAAATCCTTATAAACATTACGAATCAAAAAAGCAGCCTCAGCAATATTGAAAGGTTCAACCTCGTGAGTTATATCTACCAAATAGGCATTTTCAAACTCTTTTAGGATTGCACCTTTAATGCTGGCTACCATATAGCCTCTATTTCCGAAATCTGTTGTTAAAGTAATTACTGACATCTGTGAATGCACAAATATATTCCTTATTTTTGTCTTAAATAATTAAAATCTAAATCATTTGCACGAAAGAATAATCGAACTCAAAGATATTAATATTCAAGATTTTTATGGAAGCCAAAATAAAAATCTTGAATATATTACTTCACATTTTCCTAAACTTAAAATCGTGGCCCGTGGTAGAAGTGTTGCAGCGGTAGGTAGCACGGAGGAATTAGATGTTTTTCAGGAGAAAATGGAAGAAATCATTCAACATATTCAATATTATAATCGTTTAAATCAAACCGATTTAGATTTAATATTATTGGAAAACGCCCCCAAAAAGATGAATCCCAAAGATGAAGTCTTAGTCCACGGCGTTAGCGGAATATTAGTGAAAGCCATAACACCCAACCAAAGAAAAATGGTGGATGAAATGGCAAAAAATGATATGATGTTCGCTACTGGTCCTGCTGGTACCGGAAAAACTTATACCAGTGTAGCTCTAGCCGTTAGAGCTTTAAAAAACAAAGAAGTTAAGCGAATTGTTTTAACTCGCCCTGCTGTGGAAGCCGGAGAGAGTTTGGGCTTTTTACCTGGTGATTTAAAGGAAAAACTAGATCCTTATTTACAACCATTATATGACGCTTTGCGAGACATGATTCACTATGAGAAATTAGAAAATTACATAGAACGTGGCGTTATTGAGGTGGCTCCATTGGCTTTTATGCGTGGTAGAACACTAGATAATGCATTTGTGATTTTGGACGAAGCTCAGAACACAACGCATTCGCAAATGAAAATGTTCCTTACTCGTATGGGAAAAAGAGCCAAATTTATTATCACAGGAGATCCCGGACAAGTTGATTTGCCGCCAAGACAAAAATCTGGTTTAATAGAAGCCATGCACATCCTCAAAGATGTAAACGACATTTCTTTTGTTCATTTGGATGGAAAAGATGTGGTTAGACATAAATTGGTGAAAAAGATTATTGATGCTTATGACGAGGAAGATGGAAAAACTCATCAACCAAAACAACAACCATCTATCACCAAATAAAGTGATTTCTAAAACCACGTATATTATTCTCTACCTACTTTTGGGCGTAGCTCTTAGCTATGGCCTTATGTTGCCTTTAATGGAAAATGATAGTGCCCAACACGCCACCATGGCGATGCAAATGGCTCAGTCTAATCATTATTGGGAAATCCTGAAAGGTGGTAACGATTATTTAGACAAACCTCATATGCACTTTTGGCTGTCGGCCTTTAGTTTCGAGCTTTTCGGATTCGAAGTTTGGGCCTATAGACTTCCAGCGTTGCTGTTGACACTATGCGCTGGTTTAGCAACTTATAAATTAGCTGATTTACTTTATCAAAATAAAAACATAGCTCGGCTGAGCGCTTTAATGTTTTTGTCGGCTCAGGCCATTGTTCTGAGTTTACACGATGTTAGAACGGATGCCGTTCTTACATCCTTCAGTATTTTGGCTATATGGCAATGGACTTATTTCTTAAATAAAAAGGCTTTGCTGGGAGCTCTGTTAGGTGGACTATTTACGGCTTTTGCTTATTCTACCAAGGGCATTATAGCCATTGCCGTAATTGGATCATTCCTATTTTTTATGGTCTTATACAAGAACTATTGGCAGCGTCTTCTCAGCTGGAAGTTAGCAGTAGGTATACTCACATTCATTATCGGCTCTATACCAATGCTGTATGCTTATTATTTGCAATTCGGCATGGAGGGGATAGAATTCATTACCTATGGGCAAGCCACAGGACGCTTTAGTGGAGAAGATTTTGGCGGCGCTAGTAAAAATGATTATGCGTTTTATTTCCATACGATTTTATGGGCTTTTCTTCCTTGGAGTTTGTGGTTTTATATGAGTCTATTTTGCAGACTTCGCAACTGGAAAAGAAATAAATGGATAGAAATTTCGACACTGGCTACAACCCTACTCTTCATTATCGCAATGAATTTTTCATCTTTTAAATTACCACATTATTTAAACATTGTCATACCGCTTATGTCGATTATGACCGCAGCTACGCTGGTGAATATTTTTAAAAACAACCGGAGCAAATATCCAAAAGTCTTTCAGATTACGCAGTATACGCTGGTCATTTTTGGTTTAATTTTACTGGCTTTTCTGGGTTTAATTGCGTTTCCTCTCGATAATGTTCCCACAATTGCTGTTTTACTAGTTTCTCTGTTATTGGTTATTATTTTATTTTATAAAAGTAAAACCCGCTTAGAACGCAGCGTGGTCATCACAGCAGGATTTATTTTGTTTGCTAATATTTATTTAAATTCTACATTTTATCCGCAATTGATGCAATATCAGGCAGGATCTGTATTAGGACGAACAGCTGTTAACTTAGATATTGATCCTAAAGATATTTACATGATCGACCAACAGTACAGCTGGGCGATGGATTGGTATTTAAAAGAAACCATTCAAAAAACCAATCTGGAAGAATTGCGACAAAAAAAAGAACCTTTCTGGATTATGATGTACGATAAACAACCAAACGCTGTAAAATCTAATCATTGGAAAATCGGGAAATCGTATCGCGTAGACGATTACAAAATTACGCGCCTTACCAAGGATTTCATCAATCCATTATCTCGCCCAGAAGTCCTGAAAGATGCTTGGTTGGTGGAGTTCATTCCAGAATAGTCTTAGAACGTAGAAAGCGTGCGTTGGTCCTTCGAGTTGAACAGATTTTCACAAAATATTCCTTAGGGAATTTTTTTATAATGACTTATTTTTCCTCTTTCTTGTCTTAGTTTTCGATACAATTTTGCTGCGTAAAATCACTAATACTACGAGACAATTAGTGTCCAATTCTTAACAAGTTCTATATTAATAAATATACAATGATTCTATAAGCGTTTAATCAGATTAATAAATATTTGTAACTCAACTTAATTTTTTAACATAACAAATTTCCTCTAAATAAAATATATTCATATATTAGTTTCTTGTATATTAATTTTAAAATTAATAACATGAAAAAATTTTACTTTTTAGCATTTATTTTTATAATCTCAAATTATATTATAAATGCCCAGTCTATTTGGCCTAGAACCTATTCTGGATACAAAGATGCTGCCACCAATGGAATTGAAGATAATGAAAGAAATTTATATATCGTAGGTTCTAATGGGAGTGCCCAAAATCAAGTTACCGCAGAAGAAGAACCTGCCTTTAGTGAAAATAGTGGTGCCTTTGTCACCAAGCTTGATCCTGATGGTAATACCATATGGTACACTGATTTAACACCGAATTATAATTTTGCGGGTTCATCTAGAATATTGTACCAAGGTAACGATGTATATGCGCTATTTTAAGGCAAAATATATAAATTAAAAGCAGATACTGGTTCTTTAGTATCTATTTATGATACCAATAATGATAATACTTTACCTGACAGGTTTATTTCGGATTTTGCAATTTATGAAGGGTATACTTTGAGATCAACTAATTTGGTTTTGGTTACAAAAAACTATAATAATAATAATTCTTTTACATATATAAAGATATTGCAGGATAATGGGACTAATATTGTTTATCAAAATCATATTGAATTTACAAGCTCTACTCCTTCTGGTGACGATAAAATAATGGTTTTGGGTGAAGATATTTATTATGGTACATTATATTATAATAATTCGATGTCCAATGCAAGTGTAAATTATCCTATTCCAGCTGGAACTAATGGTTCTGTAACTTTTTCTAATAATAAAAGATATGTGCTCTACAATTACGGCTTAGTATATAACAATTCTACCTATAACTTTACTTTTAATAATATTTTAAACCAACAATCAGAAGATTATCCCATAGATGATTTTGACATTGACAAAGATCCTGCACTAGGAGAGAATTTGATTTATGGAACGGGTAGGGGTACAAATAATGGTAAACTTTATACAGTTTTTGCAGATGATTTTTCCAATCAACATGATTACGATGTTAATTCAGGAGACAAAACTGCTTTTTCTGCGCATAACGGAAAGGTTTATTATGGTATTTTAGATACCAGTAGTACGCCTTATACGAATAACTTTTATGGAGGAGATATTAATACCATCGATCTCGTTTTTGAAAACGGATGGGGATTATTTGCGGATTGTTTCCACCCTATGTGGACTATCGATTCAACCATTGCTGATACTTTATATCCTATAGGATATTATGGACCAGAATGTAGTTTAGGTAATGTTCATTTACCTTCCTATCATAATACGGGCGTGAAATCCATCGTTGCAAGATTGGTTGAAAATGCGAATGGAGCAGAATTTGAACGCACAGATGGTCAGCAAGTAAACCCTCCTATTGAAATTGAACTTAGTCCTAATCCTGCTATTTCCTATGTTAATATAAAATTAAACAAAGAAATTAAAGGAAGCATAAAAGTAGTAAATAATTTACACCAAGTTAGCTTGTCACGCCAAAATATTGAATTAAATAATTTCAATATAAATGTAAATTCTTGGAGAAAAGGTAATTATTTTATTCAAATTACTACAGATAATGGGCAGATATATAATAAACAATTGATGGTACATTAAAAGCATAAATTATGAAAATATTTCTCATATTTACTTGTTTATTTATATTAGAAAATGGATTAGCTCAAGAAGATATTGTTTACATTCCAGATACCAATTTAAAAGAATGGTTAATCACAAAAGATTATATAAACACCAATGGTGATAATGAAATACAAGTAAACGAAGCCATAGCATATACAGGGAATGTTGGAGGTTATGCGGGGAGTTTAGGTAATCCCATCACAGACGCTACAGGTTTGGAAGCATTTGTGAATATTACAGCAATTAATTTCAGTGGACAGGCCTTAACGACTTTAGATTTGAGTTCAAATCCATTGGTTGAGTTGGCTATTATAACCCGTAATAATCTTACATCAATTAATGTTGAAAATAACTTTGCTTTAGAAAATATTTCGCTTGACTTTAATAATTTAACTGAAGCTGATTTTTCTAATAATTCCGTTTTAACAAGAATAACCATGACCCAAAATGAAAATTTATCACAAGTTAATTTAGCTAATGGCAACAATGCAAACATGATGAATGTTGGTTTGATAATTGTTCCCAACTTAACCTGTGTTCAAATAGATCCAGGCTTTGTAGTTCCACAACCCAGTGGTTCTGGTACACACCGTTGGTATTATGATGATTACAGTATATTCTCTGAGGATTG
>JBLWWH010000023.1:0-39686 GCA_048268105.1 Weeksellaceae bacterium | reverse complement strand
TCTATATCTTGAATCTTGTCATTTAATTTAAAGAATTTATATAAATCCTTTAAATGATCACTTACTTTTAAGTTTTGAGCAGTTAACAATTCATTGGATTCTTTTCCAAGGTAAGGGTATAGATAGACCTTAACATTCCGTTTAAATAACTTACCGAAGGCCTCCATAATTCCACCACTCAAATCAGAATAATATTCTTCTTTGAAGACAGCTAATAAATTATTGACACCCATGGCCAATCCAATCTGAGTTCTATTTCTGGTATATTCAGAGAAATAGTCTACCAATTTGTAATACTCTTGATAATTAGAAATCAATACATTATATCCCAACTTACATAAAATATCTGCTCTATTTAAGAAATCCCTTTCATCGATTTCACCTTCTTGTCTTAGGTTGGTTAAAGTAACCTCAAATAAAACTTGCAAATTCTCATCTGTAATTTGCGGATGGTCTTTTCTAAACATATCCAAGCCACTATGCAACATATCGATATTTACGTTGGTTACCGGCCTGAAACTTCCGCGCATCGCGAAAATATTCTTTTTGTAAAGTAAATCCGCTGGAAGAATATTATAACCATCTGGCCCAAACATTACCGCCTCGGTCATTTCGTTTCTCAATAGGTGCAAGCTCATCAAGCGATTGTCTACATAACGGAATCTAGGACCTGAGAAATTGATCATATCAATCTCCAACTGATCTTTATCTAAAGTATCATACAACGAAACGACTAATTCTCTTGGATTGTCCGTGTGATGATAAGCTCCATAAATTAAGTTGACACCTAAGACACCTAATGTTTCTTGCTGTAATTGAGCTGAGTTTTCCTTGAACCTAACGTGTAACACGATATTATTGTAACCTTCATTAGGCGCTGCCTGGAATCTAAGTCCAACCCATCCATGACCTTTATATTTTTTGGCATAGTCGATGGTTGTCACTGTATTGGCATAGCTAAAGAAGCTTTTCCCAGCATGTTGTTCCTTATCTAAACGCTCTTCCATAAGACCAATTTCGTGGTCTAACATTTTGTTGAGTCGATCTTCTGTTACGTATCTCCCATCGTACTCTTTACCATAAATAGCATCACTAAAATCTTTATCATAAGCAGACATTGCTTTTGCAAGCGTACCAGATGCTCCACCCGCACGATAAAAGAACCTAACAGTTTCTTGTCCAGCACCAATTTCCGCAAAGGTACCATAGATGTTGCGGTCTAAATTAATTTTCAGGGCTTTTTGCTTTGGAGTTAGCTCTCTAAGAATTTGAGACATAGCTTTTCTAGAATGAATTATATTGGGTAAATTTACCAAAATTATGTCGGATAATTCGAATCAGTTTATATTTTTAGGAACAGGAACTTCACAAGGCGTTCCCGTAATCGGCTGCACAGATCCCGTATGTCTCTCTAATGACCCGAGAGACAAAAGGCTACGCGCTTCGGCTATGGTTATATATAAGGACATGCACATTTTGATTGATTGTGGCCCAGATTTCAGACAGCAGATTTTGCGTGAGAATTTGAGCGATGTTGATGCAGTTTTAATTACGCATGAACATAATGATCATATTATCGGATTAGATGATGTGCGTCCGCTTAATTTTAAAATGAAAAAAGACATGCCAATCTATGGTATGCCACGTGTTCTAAATGACATAGAGTACAGATTTCCCTATGTTTTTTCAACAGTTAAATATCCTGGGTCTCCTTCTATTAAATTAAAACCAATCGCTAATGATAAGTTTAATATTAGTGGCGTGGAAATTATTCCATTACCTGTTAAACACGGTAATTTAGAAATATATGGCTATCGCATTGGAAATATGGCCTACCTAACCGATATTAGTGAGATTCCAGAAGAAACAATGAAGCGTTTAGAAGGACTGGATATTTTAGTGATTGATGCGCTTAGAAAAGAGTACAGCCATCATTCTCATCTTATTTTGGATGAATCTATTGCGTATGCGTCGAGAATAAAAGCTAAAAAAACCTATTTCACACACATCAGTTATGAAATGGGTTTTTATAAGGAAGTGGAAAATGAACTACCACCTCATATGCATTTAGGTTATGATGGTTTAAAGTTGAATTTTAGTTAAGTTAAAAGATGAGCTTAAATATCTTCGAAACTAATATCAGTAAACTTATTCAGACCATCTTTTGAATCTTCATTGGTCTCCTCTGAGTCAATTTTTTCATTATAATCTGGTTGATGTCTTTCAGAGATTACTTCCTCTCCTTTTTCTCTTGTAATAAAATCCGTTGCCTCTTCTAAATGCTCCTTAAAGCTCTCGAAGTCTTCTTTATACAAATAAATTTTATGTTTCTTGAAGTAGAAGGTCCCATCTTCATTAGAATTCTTTTTACTTTCTGTAATCGTTAAGTAATAATCGCCGGCGCGAGTTTCTCTAACATCAAAAAAATAAGTTCTTCTTCCTGCTCTAAGTGATTTTGAGAATATCTCTTCGTGTGAATTTTTCTCATTATTATCCATATCCGCCATCTTACAAAATTCTAATATGTTAAACTATTACAAACAAAACTAAAAATTTTAATAAAATTAAAAAATATTTCAAATAGAAATTAAAGCCCTTAAAAGCTATTTATTTAGATTCTAATTAAAGGAAGCAGCAATCTTTTGAGCATATCGAACACCTACCTAATAAATTATGAATTATAAGGATTTAATCGTAGCTCTAAATTTGGCCTCATCCTTCTTAATTTGAGCGGCAAGATGATTTTTACTTTCGAATTTTCTCTCATCACGAATTCTGCTGATGAGCTCAACGCGAATCTCCTCCTCATATAAATCACCAGAGAAGTCTAGAATAAATACCTCTACCCTATGCTGAATACTGTCTATAGTTGGTCTGAATCCAATATTCATGAGGCCATAGTAATTCTTATGATTTATTTCTAGTTGGACGCCATAAACTCCATCTTTAGGAATTAATTTAAGCTTATCTACCTCTAAATTTATCGTTGGAAAGCCTAAAGTTTTCCCGATACCATCCCCGTGAATAACTTTACCTCTTATACTATAGGCATAGCCTAAGGCATCATTTGCATAAGTCAGGTTACCCTCTAATAGCGCATTTCTAATTTTCGTTGAACTGATAGGACGATCTCCTTCTATAATGGCCTCTAGCTGAACTACATTAAATTGATATAAATCTGATAATTCCTCTAATAGCTCAAAACTTCCTTCTCTATTTCTACCAAATCGATGATCGTAACCTATTATTAAGGTGTGTACATTTAATTGCCCCACTAAAAAATCTCTCACAAACTCGATAGAAGACATTCGAGAGAAATCATGATCAAAAGGTTGGACATATAATAGGTCGAGATTAAATCTCTCCAACAAACGAATTTTTTCGTCGTGCAGGGTAAGGAGTTTTAAATCATAGTCTTGATGTAAAACCAGTCTTGGATGTGGCCAAAAAGTGAGCAAACAAGATTTGGCATTGGTATCCTTTGTTATTTCATTCAGATATCGAATAATCTTTTGATGGCCTTTGTGCACACCATCGAACATTCCCAAGGTCAAAATTGTCCTTTGATTTTCGGGTATCTTTTGAATATGTGGTATTACGTCCATATAAGCTTGGCAAATTTATCAATTCTAAAATTATAAAAACAATTTATTATAGGAATTCGATAATCACTAAAGCTAATGGATAATGATTTATAAGATGGAGTCGCGATATTAAGGCTTCTAATAAGGATATAAATTAAGGATATGATAAATATCCTAATTTTGGATTCAGTTAACTCAAAAAAAACCATATATTTGCACAAAATTTTATAGAAGTACCTAATTTAATACAAATGGCACATAACACAGGAAAAATTGCTCAGATTATTGGACCCGTAATCGACGTTGTTTTTGATAAAGTAGAAGAATTACCTAACATTTATGACTCATTAGAGGTTTTAAAAGAAAATGGTGAGAACTTGATTCTAGAGGTAGAACAGCACATCGGTCAAGATACCGTAAGATGTATATCTATGGATTCAACAGACGGATTACAAAGAGGACAAAAAGTAATTACTACAGGTCAACCTATTGCCATGCCAATTGGCGAGGAAATTAAAGGTAGATTATTTAATGTTGTAGGTAATGCTATTGATGGATTAGGGAACTTAGATAAAACTAATTCTTTACCTATTCACCGTCCGGCTCCTAAATTCGAGGATTTAACGACAGCTTCAGAAATTTTATTTACAGGTATTAAGGTAATCGACTTAATTGAGCCATATGCAAAAGGTGGTAAGATTGGTCTATTCGGTGGTGCTGGTGTTGGTAAAACAGTATTAATTCAGGAGCTAATTAACAACATTGCAAAAGGACACGGAGGTTTATCTGTATTCGCAGGTGTTGGAGAGAGAACTCGTGAGGGTAATGACTTATTACGTGAGATGTTAGAGTCTGGTATTATTAGATACGGTGATGACTTTATGCAATCTATGGAAGAAGGCGGATGGGATTTATCTAAAGTTGATAGAGAAGAGTTAAAAGAATCTAAAGCTACCTTCGTATTCGGACAGATGAACGAACCTCCAGGAGCACGTGCTCGAGTTGCTTTATCAGGTCTTACATTAGCTGAATACTATCGTGATGGTGACGGAGAAGGACAAGGACGTG
Organism: Weeksellaceae bacterium; assembly: GCA_048268105.1. GTDB lineage: Bacteria > Bacteroidota > Bacteroidia > Flavobacteriales > Weeksellaceae > Profundicola. Next base: position 35,034 of record JBLWWH010000023.1, on the reverse strand, counting down.
ACGTATTATTCTTCGTTGATAACATCTTCCGTTTTACTCAGGCTGGTTCTGAGGTATCTGCATTATTAGGTCGTATGCCTTCTGCGGTAGGTTATCAACCAACTTTAGCAACTGAGATGGGTGCGATGCAAGAGCGTATTACTTCAACCAAAAACGGATCTATTACATCGGTACAGGCGGTTTACGTACCTGCGGATGACTTGACTGACCCTGCTCCAGCAACAACATTCGCTCACTTGGATGCTACAACGGTATTGTCTCGTAAAATTGCTTCATTAGGTATTTATCCAGCGGTGGATCCATTAGATTCTACATCAAGAATCTTGACTCCAGAAATCGTTGGGAAAGAGCACTACGACACAGCACAAAGAGTAAAAGAAATATTACAAAGATATAAAGCATTACAAGATATTATTGCGATTCTTGGTATGGAAGAGCTTTCAGAAGAGGATAAATTAGTTGTACACAGAGCAAGACGTGTACAGAGATTCCTTTCTCAGCCTTTCCACGTAGCAGAGCAGTTTACAGGTATCCCAGGTGTATTAGTTGACATTAAAGACACAATCAAAGGGTTCAATATGATCTTAGACGGAGAAGTTGACCAATATCCAGAGGCTGCATTCAACTTGAGAGGTTCTATCGAAGAAGCTATCGAGGCAGGTGAGAAAATGTTGGCAGAAGTATAATAAAATTATTATGGCATTAAAATTACAAATCATAACTCCAGAGTATGTGATTTTCGATGGCGAGGTTGACTCGGTTATTGTTCCAGGAAAAATGGGACAGTTCCAAATGTTAGAAAACCACGCGGCTATTGTTTCTACTTTAGAAGCAGGCAAAATCGAGATTCATACGCATACTACAGAGTTTGTAGATTATAACAATGAAGACGGAATGTTAGAAATGTCTCCAAGCGATTCTAAAGTAATGTTTCTACCTGTTAATGGTGGTATCGTTGAAATGAACAATAATAAATGTATTATTCTAGCGGAATAACACAAATTATATAAAACTAAAAAATCCACAAATTTCGATTTGTGGATTTTTTTATGCTTTAAATTCTACTATTCAATTATAATATTAATTATTCTTGCTCTTCAGCTAAATGATCATAGTAATTGAATAAATAATTATTGTAAGGGAATCTAGTCTCGTGAATTCCCTTGATTTCCTCGTAAAGCAATTTTCTTAATTCTTCTAAATTCGTTCCTTTTACTGCAGAAATAAAGATACTTGGATCTTGTGATTTATTCACCCACATTTTCTTTAACTCCTCTAGCGTATAATTATCTTCTAAGACTTCATCATCTGCAACAGCTTCTTTCTTGGCTTGTTTAAACTGATCAATCTTATTAAACACAAGAATCGTTGGCTTATCTCTACTATCGATGTCCTCTAAAGTTTCATTTACGGATCTAATATGATCTTCAAAACTTGGATGTGAAATATCAATCACATGCACAATCAAATCGGCCTCTCTCACCTCGTCTAGGGTTGATTTAAAGGATTCAACTAATTGCGTTGGCAGCTTTCTAATGAATCCCACCGTGTCCGTTAAAAGGAATGGTAAATTACCAATCACTACTTTCCTAACCGTTGTATCTAAGGTAGCAAAGAGTTTATCTTCGGCAAACACATCAGATTTACTCAAAACATTCATCAAGGTAGATTTACCAACGTTGGTATATCCAACCAAAGCCACACGAACCAACTGTCCGCGATTGCTACGCTGTGTAGCCATTTGCTTATCAATTTTTTCTAACTTCTGCTTAAGCAAGGTAATCCTATCACGAATAATACGTCTATCTGTCTCGATCTCTGTTTCACCAGGTCCACGCATACCAATACCACCACGTTGACGTTCCAAGTGAGTCCACATTCGCGTCAGGCGCGGCAATAAATATTCATATTGAGCTAACTCCACCTGCGTTCTCGCATAAGAGGTTTGAGCTCTTTGCGCGAAAATATCAAGAATTAAGTTGGTTCTATCCATAATCTTGATTTCCATCAACTTCTCAATGTTTTTCAACTGAGAGGGTGTCAATTCGTCATCAAAGATTAACGTATCTACCTCGTTTTCTTGAACGTATTCTTTTATTTCTTTTAATTTCCCGCTACCTACGAAGTATTTAGCATCTGGTTGAGAAAGTTTTTGTGTGTAACGCGCCAAAGTTTCGGCCCCTGCTGTATAGGCTAGGAACTCTAGTTCGTCCATGTATTCTTGTAATTTTTCTTCTGGCTGGTCTTGCGTAATTAACCCGACCAAAACCACTCGCTCGAACTGAGCGTCTTTGATTTCTAGCATATGACACAAATATATCAAAAACTGTGCTGTAATTTAAAAACACATGGGTTCATGTTTAGTTGTCAGTTCCTATTTTTATCACCTATTATTTTAGAAGCAATAGCTAGTATACAACTTATAGCCTTTGATTTATTAGAGCGAAGCTGCGAAAGGGATTGACGTGAAAATCCTTTTGCTGATTTGGAGATACAAAAAACAAAATATAAAAGCGACCTTAGAAGCTCTTTTTATGCGATTTTTGTCTTTGAATCAGCACAAGATTGGAACAAAAAGCCCGGTTTTAGTTTTGTCAAAACATTGACAAAACCAAAATTCGCCCTAAAAATCATCTGTTTATTAGACCATAGGTTTGATTTAAAATTAAGCTTATTACGAATCAAAAACTTTGTCCTATAGTATCGCGTAAATTCTTACCTTATTTTTGTCTTTTCTCATTATCTTTGTCAGCCTAAGAATTTTTTATGGTAAACATTAGTCTTCCCGACGGTAGCATTCGCTCATTTGAAAGTCCGGTTACTCCTATGGAGGTAGCCAAGGACATCAGCGAAGGTTTAGCGAGAAACGTAATTTCTGCTTTGGTAAACGAACAACAAGTTGAGGTGCATACACCTATCACCGAAGATAGCCAATTGACCCTTTTGACCTGGAACGACGATCTAGGCAAAAAAGCATTTTGGCACTCATCGGCTCACCTGCTGGCTCAGGCAATTTTGGAGTTCTTTCCGGATGCGAAATTAACCATCGGACCGGCGATTGATAATGGTTTTTACTATGATGTAGATTTTGGAGATACGTCTCTTTCTGAGAAGGATTTCGATAAAATCGAAAAGAAAATGCTTGAAAACGCTAAAAAGAAAAGCGAATTCAATTTATATCCAGTTTCTAAGGCAGAGGCTTTAGAAATGTACAAGGATAACCCATTCAAAACGGAGTTAATTGAAAACTTAGAGGACGGAGAAATCACATTCTGTTCGCATGACAATTTTACAGATTTATGTCGTGGTGGACACATTCCAAATACGTCCATCGTTAAGGCGGTTAAAATCCTTAACGCTGCTGGTGCTTACTGGCGAGGAGACGAGAAAAACAAGCAGTTAACGCGTGTTTATGGTATCTCGTTCCCAAAACAAAAAGAATTAAAAGAATATTTACATAACCTAGAAGAGGCTAAAAAACGTGACCATAGAAAAATTGGTAAGGAGCTGGGCATCTTCACATTTTCTGAGAAAGTTGGAGCTGGTTTACCACTTTGGTTGCCAAAAGGTGCTGCGTTGAGAAGAAAGTTAGAAAACTTCTTGATGCGTGCTCAGCAAAAAGCGGGTTATGAAATGGTGGTGACACCTCATATTGGAGGCAAAGAGTTGTACATTACTTCGGGACACTACGAGAAATACGGTGAGGATAGTTTTAGACCTATTACGACTCCCAACGAGGGCGAGGAATTCATGCTAAAACCAATGAACTGTCCACATCACTGCGAGATTTACAAAAGCTCACAATGGTCTTATCGAGATTTACCAAAGCGTTTTGCTGAATTTGGAACGGTTTATCGTTATGAACAGTCTGGTGAGCTACACGGTTTGACTCGTGTGCGTGGATTTACACAAGATGATGCGCATATTTTCTGTACACCTGATCAATTGTTAGAAGAGTTCAAAAAAGTTATTGACTTAGTATTATATGTATTTGGATCATTAGGTTTTGAGGACTTCTCTACGCAAATATCATTGAGAGATAATGACAACAGAGATAAATACATTGGATCTGACGAAGATTGGGACAAAGCAGAAAATGCTATTAAGCAAGCTGTAGAAGAAAAAGGCTTAAAGGCTGTTGTAGAATATGGTGAAGCTGCATTCTACGGTCCTAAACTAGATTTCATGGTGAAGGACGCCTTAGGTAGAAGTTGGCAGTTAGGTACGATTCAAGTAGACTATAATTTACCTAAGAGATTTGATTTAACTTATATTGGATCTGATGGTGATAAGCATCGCCCTGTGATGATTCACAGAGCTCCATTTGGTTCGTTAGAAAGATTTATTGCAATTTTAATAGAAAACACCGCAGGTGAATTCCCTATGTGGTTGACGCCAGAGCAGTTTATCATTCTACCAATTAGTGATAAGTACTTAGAATACAGTAAAAAAGTTTTAAATTCCATAGAAAATTCCGATATTTGTGGGCTGATTGACGGCAGAGCCGAAAAAACAGGAAGGAAAATTCGCGATGCAGAGGTAGGGAAAATCCCTTATATGCTGATTGTAGGCGAAAAGGAAGAAGAAAGCAATACGGTTTCTGTTAGGAAACACGGCGAGGGAGATTTAGGAACATTCACGATGGAAGAGTTTAAAAATCGTCTCGAAAATGAAATGAGAGTATAACCAAAACATTATAAATTATCGCAATAAGAAGACGTGGTGGATACCGACCACCAAGAAGAAAACAGGAAGATCAACACAAAATTAACGAGAACATTCGTGTTCCAGAAGTACGTGTTGTGGGTGATATAGAAGACCTAAAAATAGGTGTCTATAAGACTAAAGATGCATTAGCATTAGCCAAGGAAAACGAGTTAGACCTTGTGTTAATTACTGAAAATGCAAAGCCTCCAGTAGCCAAGATTTTGGATTACAAAAAGTTCCTATACGACCAAAAGAAGCGTCAAAAGGAAATGAAGGCCAAACAAACTAAGGTAACGATTAAAGAGATTCGATTCGGTCCTAATACGGACGAGCATGATTACGAATTCAAAAAACGTCATGCAGAAAGTTTCCTTAAAGATGGATCTAAGTTAAAAGCCTATGTTTTCTTTAAAGGTCGTTCTATTGTGTTTAAGGATCAAGGAGAAATCTTGCTGCTTAAATTAGCACAGGAATTAGAAGAGTTTGGCAAAGTAGAACAAATGCCCAAACTAGAAGGTAAAAGAATGATTATGATGATGGCTCCTAAAAAGTAATTTTTAGTTCCATTTAAATAATTAACAAATAAAAAAGGGACAAGACTCAATTGCTTGTTCCTTCATTTTTTAAATTATAAATCAGTTCAATAAATATAGAAATTATGCCAAAGCAGAAAACAAAATCAGGAGCAAAGAAACGTTTCAAACTTACAGGAACTGGAAAGATTAAGCGCAAACACGCTTTTAAAAGCCATATCTTGACAAAAAAGTCTAAGAAACGTAAGAAGAATTTAACAAAAATGACACTGGTTGCAGATCCAGATATGTACAGTGTTCAACAACAATTAGGATTGAAATAATATTTCAACCGGTTTATTAATTAATATTAACCCGACCGCAGGCAAAAATTAAAAGAGTTGATTAAATTCATCCGCCCACAGTCAAAAAATTAAAAATTATGCCAAGATCAGTAAATTCAGTAGCGTCAAGAAGAAGACGTAAAAAAATCATCAAACAGGCCAAAGGTTACTACGGACGTCGTAAAAACGTTTGGACAGTGGCTAAAAACGCAGTAGAAAAAGCAATGCTTTATTCTTACCGTGATAGAAAAACCAAAAAGAGAAATTTCCGTGCCTTATGGATCCTTCGTATTAATGCAGCAGCGCGCCAACATGGTTTGACTTATAGTCAATTTATGGGTGCTATGAAGAAGAGCAATATCGAATTGAACCGTAAAGTATTGGCTGATTTAGCGTTAAATCACCCGGATGCCTTTAAAGCAATTGTAGAAAAGGTAAAATAAATTAAATAATATTGAACTGTATTTATAAAAGTCGTCTAGAAATAGACGGCTTTTTTTGTGCCTGATTTTTAAGCATAAAAAACCCTCCTATTGGAGAGCGATACATACAGACAAATACCTATAGTTATCGGCACACATATTCTCTAAACTAAATTGGTAGGCTGCTTACTAGACTAAATCAAATATATAAATGTGCGCCACAAACCTAAACCATAAGCCCTAAACTAAATATTGGCTCTAAAACCTTTCAACCAATTGTTTATTATAGTGGTCTATATCTGCTAAAATATTTTCAGCACCTAATTTAGATGCAGCTGATGTGGTATAAAAAGGTGGTAATTCAGCCCAAGATTTAAGTAATTCAGACTTATATTTCGCTAAATTTTTACCGAGCTTGGCAGAATTAAGCTTATCTATTTTTGTCATAACAATCGTAAAAGGAATTGCATTTTTTCCTAAAAACTCCATAAACTCCAAATCACTTTTCTGTGGTTCATGACGACTATCTACCAACAAAAAGACATTGACTAGATTCTTACGCTTTGTAATATAGTTGGTGATTAATTTCCCAAATTTCTGTCGATCTTTCTTAGAAACTTTTGCATAACCATAACCCGGCAAATCCACCAAATACCAAGATTCATTAATCAAGAAGTGATTGATTAACTGAGTTTTACCAGGCGTAGAAGATGTCTTGGCCAATTTCTTTTGATTCGTAAGTAAGTTAATCAACGACGATTTACCTACATTGGATCTACCAATAAAAGCGTATTCAGGAATATTCGGTTCTGGACATTTAGACCAATCCGTATTGCTCTCAACAAAAGTTGCGGTTTTTATAGTCATTTTTCCTTTTTCACTTTAGGATCTAACCACTCGAACAACAATTGGTTAAACACTTCAGGATGTTCCATCATGGCCGCGTGACCACATTTATCTATCCAATGTAAAGTAGCATCAGGCAATCCTGCCTCAAACTCCACAGCTACCTCAGGCGGCGTTACACCATCCTGTTTTCCCCATATCAAACAAACCGGAACCTTAATGTTCTCTAGATCATTTTTCATATTGTGTTTGATGGCACTACGTGCAATGTATAAAATCTTAATCGCCTTTTTTGAGTTATTAACGGTTTCATAAACCTCATCAACTATATCTATCGTCGCTACTTTTGGATCGTAGAAAACCTCTTCAGCCTTCTTTTTCACGTATTCATAGCTCCCTCTTTTTGGAAAAGTTTCCCCAAAAGACTTTTCATACAAACCAGAACTTCCCGTCAAAACGAGTGAATGAACTAAATCAGGATGATCCTTCGTAACTACAAGCCCCACATGACCACCCAAAGAATTCCCTACCAAAGTAGCCGGTTCTTTAACCACATCTTTCAAAAAACCTGAAACAAATTTAGCAATATTCCCCACATTCGTATTCAGAATTGGCATGTCTAGGATTGGCAAATTAGGCGCGTAAACTTTGTAACCACGCGACGAAAAATATTTCATCAACGAATCAAAATTACTCAAACCTCCCATCAAACCATGAAGTAATACTATTGGATGTCCTTCACCCTCCTCTATAAAACTATACTTTTTCTGTTTTTTTATCTTAAATAACATGCACGTTAGTTTGGAACTAAGCTACAAAAATACATTATTTTCACCAACTATGCATTCATAAGATTAATTATGCTATGTTGGGCAACTCTTTTGGATTGTTTTAACCTGATTACCAAAAACTTAACTTGTCGAAAAACAATCCAAAAGACCGCGCTTTCATTCCAATCTTTTGTTGGCATGGCGACAAAAAATCTCGTAGAAGGAGTTTGTGCAAGCACGCCACTCTTCTACTTCGTTTTTTGTTGCACCATGCCAACAAAAGGATTTCCATTCAATCGCTGTTGCATCCTCCGTGGCTGAATTACCTTTATTCTTTTTTAATTTTTTTGGGATACAATTTAATTCCTACTCCAACATAGTGACCAGCATAATATTGCTCCCAAGACTCGCTCGATTCTAATGTTGGTTTAATTGTAGTTTCTAAATATTTATTAAAAGACATATGTCCTTTAACAAAAAGATTAAAAACACCTAAGGTTGTAGATGAAGTCAAAACACCAATTTCCGCATTCAACCCCACTTTAAATTTTTCAGATAAATAATTGAGTTCATAGAAATCAGGACTATTTTCGCTATAAGGTATTTGCCAATAGCCATCATCTTCTGGATCTTTGAAAAAATATTTTACTTCTGGTCCACCTCCCACATAAATAAATGTTTTCGGACTTAAATTTATATAATACTCATACTGAGCGAAAAACCTGGTCTGTAAAAAATTTGTATTATTAGTGTAAATTTTTTCTCCACCACCATCAGAGATAGATTTCTCATAACTAACTTTTCCATTGGATTTCAGAGGAATACTTATACCAATTTGATAGTTACTATTTCTGTGCTGTTTAATATTCCACAAAATTCCAATATCAAATACTTCCAAACCATCTAGATTATAATTTAGAGGATTATTGGAATTTTCAGGGAAAAAATAACTAAACTGTGTGTTTAATCCCACTTTCCAATTATTCTTAAATACTTCTTCAATATTTTGTTGAGCGTTTAAAAAAATTGTTGGAATTATAATTCCAACAATTAAAAAAATACTTTTTCTCATATTCATTTTATTTTGATTGCTTTCTTTTCGGATAATAATTTAAACCAATCCCAACATAATGACCATTATAACCATGCTTGCTCGTGACAAATCTAGGTTCATTAATAAATTGTGATGTAACATAGGTTTCTGTCATTTTACTGGCGTGGTAATGACCTTTTATATTAAAATCAAAAAGACCAATATTCTTTGTGGGAATCATTATCCCAACTTGCGCATTAATACCAAACTGTAATTTATCTTGTTCAGGCTTGATGTAGGACATACCTGTCGTTTCGTCTCCATCAGAGATAAAAAAATGACCATTCTCCATATGATTCATAGTTAAAATAGATAATTCTGGACCTAAACCAAAATAAATATCTTCAATTAACTCCCTTTGGAACAAAATATTAAATTTAATTATCCCATAATTAGCCTCGGATTCCTCTAGCGCAAGCAAAGCAGCTATACCTGTATCTTCTTCTAACCAAGAATAACTAAGCTTTTCTGTAAAGATAAGAGGTTGATAATTAACTCCTATTTGAATATTATTTTTGTTCCATTGATAAATATTATATACAATACCTATATCATACATTTTGGTATTTTCTATTTTATAGTTAATTCTATTATCCTCATTGTAGGTAAAGTATAATGAATAATTATTCGATAAACCAATTTGCCAATAGTTGTCAAAAACCTCCTCAAATGCGGTTTGTGCATTAAGAAGATTTGTGGCGAAGAAAATCAAAAGTATTTTAAATTTCATAGTAATTAAACATTTATTGAAATCACAATAGAAGTTATCATAAATAAGATCCGTTATAAAGATCTATTACTTTCGTATTTGTATCCCATACACGATGAATATTTGTAATATCATTCCTTTTAATTCTAAAATGATGATAAGAACCCCACAAAATATAAGAGGCACTAATATCTGCTCTTCTCCTTCTTTCATTTCGTTCAACCCAGATTTCCTCACCATCACAATCTACCACAGTTTTAAATACCTTATTACCTTCTCCAAAAATTATCGCTTGAATTATTGCAGGTCTATGAAACCATCCTCCGGCAATTTTTTTATAAAATGTTGTTCTTGCATTAATGGAAGAATAATTAAAGCCAAAATCCACTGACCCTCTGATTCTATATTTTCTGCTATTATTATTATAATAAAAACTTTTATCATAATAATTTCTTGTTTTACAAACAGGAGATATATAACTAGAACACTCGAAACCATTTAAACTTGAATCACGTATAATTTTCACTAATTCAGAACATGTAGAATTTTCAAAATAATCTTGATAATAAACAGATGGCTCTGGAGCCTCAAATTTTATTATACCCCAGTCTTGAATTCTATAAATTTTACCTGCAATCATAACCTCACCATCAGCATTGTACAACGTTCTCAAAATGGGATCAATCATTTTATGATTATCGGGACTCAAAGATAAATCAAGTGAATCTCCTGTTTGCTGAGATAACCATAAAGTTTCCTTTTCGAATAAATCCTTTCTTAAACTTTGAAAATTTAGAGATTTTTCGAACTGTTCAAGAGGTAGATTTTCATTTAAATCATTTTGGACATATAGAGTATAGATATTATCTTCATTTGATTCATTACCTAAAATACTTTCAATATATAAACTATTATTCTCCATCTCAAGTGCTAATTGATTATAAAGGTGAGTAAAATCAGCTTCTGTATCAAAAGCTAAAAATTTTCCATTAAAACTCACTTGATTTCTACCCATTACATCTTTAGGCATTTCATAAAGCTCATAACTCTTACTGGAAATAGTTTTATTTATTTAGGAATCCGAACTTGTATACAAATCATCTGTACAAGATGAAAAACTAATTAAGAAACTAATTAGAATAACATTACATTTAAAATACTTTTTCATGATTATTAATTTATAAATTATTAAGTCCAAATATATTTAAAAGTTTTATATATTGATTAAATTAACTAAATTTTAACTAATTTAATTTTGTTAAAATTATAAAATTTTTAATGTGAATATTATTTCTGAAATTTTTATTACTATGATTCCTTTGCTCTTTGGAAATTATACTTGGATTATGCAGAGAATATTTTACATATAGATTGTCCAATTGTCCATATGAGTACATCTCTCATAAAGCTTTTATTCATGCATCTTTTAAATACTTTTGATCGCCTTTAAGTTAAAGTTTTCAACAAAAGTGGGAAAAAGTGGTAAAATGTGGGAAATTGTTGCAATTCTTTCCTATTTTTGAAGAAATTAATCAACTGTGCTAAATCTTATCGGAACATATGAATGCAAGGTAGATGCCAAGGGGCGTCTAGCGCTTCCCATGGGATTACGCAAACAATTGGGCGATATTGCACACGAAGGTTTTGTTCTGAAACGCTCTGTTTTTCAGCCTTGCCTAGAACTTTATCCCATGCGAGAATGGAATATTGTGATGCAACAAGTGGGCAAACTTAACCGCTTTAAACAAAAAAACAACGAATTTATTAGAAGATTTTCTGCCGGCGTGAAACCCGTAGAAGTTGATGGCAGTGGACGGGTGCAAATCGCCAAAGATTTGGTGTCATTTGCCAACATAGACAAAGAAGTTGTTGTATCATCAGCGATCAACATCATAGAAATTTGGGACAAGGAATTGTATGAAAAAGCTGTAAATCCAGACGCTACGGATTTTGCAGCTCTGGCAGAAGAAGTAATGGGAAATGAAGATGACAATGAAATATCATGATCCAGTTTTACTGCAAGAGAGCATCGATCAATTAGTTATAAATCCAGACGGTGTATATGTGGATGTAACTTTTGGCGGTGGTGGTCATTCACGTGAAATTCTTTCGCGATTGAGTGACAAAGGTAAACTCATCGCCTTCGACCAAGATCTAGACGCCCAAGAAAATAACATCGACGATCCTAGATTTCAGTTGGTGATGTCCAACTTTAGGTATGTCAAAAACCAGTTGCGTTTCATGGGTATCAAACAAATCGATGGACTTTTGGCAGATTTGGGGGTTTCTTCTCATCAATTTGATACAGGTGAACGTGGTTTTTCTACCCGTTTCGAAGGTGATTTGGACATGCGAATGAACCAACAACAAAGCAAAACCGCAGCAAGTTTCTTGATGGAGGCCGATGAATCTGATATTGCTCGCGTATTTGCTAATTACGGCGAATTGCGTTCTGCTAAGAAGTGGGCCAATAAAATTGTTCACGAACGCAAGGAAAACGAAATCAAGACAACCACAGATTTAAAAAACCTATTTACTGGATTTATTCCAGATCATAGAAAAAATAAAATTTACGCTCAATTGTTTCAGGCACTACGCATTGAAATCAATGATGAAATGAAAGCTTTAGAAGAGCTATTGCTTTCTACACCAGACATCATAAAACCAGAAGGTAGATTGGTGCTAATCTCCTATCACTCTTTAGAGGATAGATTAGCCAAGCGATTTATAAGAAGTGGAATGTTTGAGGGCGAACCCGAGAAAGATATTTATGGTAATTGGTATGCACCATTTAAGCCATTACAATCGAAAGCCATGACGGCTAATGAAGATGAAATAGCAAAAAATCCTCGTGCGAGGAGTGCTAAATTAAGAATTGGAATTAGAAATCATGCCGAAGAAAAAAAATAAATCTAACATCTCTATTAAAGATATTCTGAAAGGAAAATTCTTAGTAGAAGAAGGCTCTTTTGGGAATTGGCGTTTCGTCTTTTTCCTAGCGGTTCTTGCTTTTATAAGTATTAGCAGTTCGCATTGGGCAGATAAAAAAGTGGTGAAAATAAGAACTCTACAAAGAGAGGTTTCTAATTTGAAATCTGAGTATTCAGATTTACACAAAAGTGTAATGCAAAGCAAAATGGAATCTTTTGTAGCAGAAAAAGTTTTGAAGGATAGTATTAAGAAATCAACCGTTCAACCCTTCAAGTTGACACAAAAATGATTAAGAGTAAAAAAGAAATATTACTTAAAGCATACGCCATAGGTCTTCTATTGGTGCTTATGTCTGTGGGTATTGTTTACAAATTAATCAACCTTCAGACAGATCCCGAGCAAAGAGAAAAACTAGAGAACTTTACCCAACGAACCAATTTTCGCGAGGCTATTATCCCAGCTCAAAGAGGGAATCTATATGCATCAGACGGAAGCTTGTTAGCAACCTCTGTGCGACATTATGATATTGCCATTGACGCTAAAGCTATGCGCCAAGACTTGATAGACCAACACTTAAACGCTTTAGCCGATTCGTTGAGTCATATGTTCGGAAAGGAATCAAAGCATTATGCTAAGATTATTTTAAATGCTAAGCATAACGAAAAGCAATATCTAAGACTAGCTAGAAATCTCAATTTTAGACAACTTAATCGTGTTAAGAAGTTTCCAATCTTCGATCAAGGACAAATCAAAGGAGGTTTTATTGTAGAAGATAAATTGATTAGGGAGCGCTCGGTTAAAGATATTGGAGCCAGAACTTTGGGATATGTAAAAGGTGATTCGATTAAAGTAGGATTAGAGGGAGCATATAATGATTTACTTTCTGGTCACGACGGCAAGAGGTTAGAACAACGAATGGGTGGCGGAAATTGGCGACCTATTAGTGTATCTACCGAAGTTGACGCCGAAGAGGGAATGGATGTGGTAACCACCATAGATATCGGCTTACAAAACGTAGCCTACAACACTTTGTATCAACAGCTTACAGACTACGAAGCACACCATGGATGTGTTGTAGTTATGGAGGTGAAAACAGGTGAAGTGAAAGCAATTGCAAATCTAACGAGGTTAGATGATGGCAATTATGCCGACATCCAAAACTTTGCTGTTGGTGAGGCTACCGAACCAGGTTCAACCATCAAGACAATATCTTTATTGGCTGCATTAGATACTGGAAAAGTAGATACAGCAACCACCATTGCTACCCATGGTGGGAGAATGAGATTATTTGGAAGAACGATTAGCGACTCCTATGGTTATGGAGAATTAACCGCTAAACAAGTTCTTGAAAAATCCTCAAACATTGGTACGGCTAAAATTGTAACCGACATTTGGCAACAAGATCCTGAGGATTTCATGGATATCATTAATGGTAGATGGAAGTTAAATCAAAAGCTTGATGTTGATATTCCAGGGGAAGCAGAGCCATACATTCCCGACCCAGATGGAAAATCATGGAGTAAACAGACTCTATCTTCTTTCTCTTTTGGCTATGAAAGTAAATTAACGCCTTTACAATTACTAACATTTTATAATGGAGTAGCGAATAATGGCATCATGTTAAAGCCTTTGTTTGTAAAACAAATTCGCAAACATGGAGAAATAGTAAAAGAATTCCAACCTGTGGTGCGTGTTAAAAAAATGGCTGCTGATAGCACCATCAAAAAAATGCAAGACATGTTGGCGGGAACCGTTAAAACTGGTACCGGACGAGCCTTCTATAATGAACACTATTCTGCAGCAGGTAAAACCGGTACAGCTAGAGTTGAATATTGGAGAAAAGATATTCCTATTCAGTATAGAGCTTCTTTTGCGGGTTATTTCCCTGTAGAAGATCCTAAATATTCTGTCATTGTAGTAGTTCACAAGCCATCTAGAACCAAAGGTATTTATGGTTCAACGGTTGCGGGACCTGTTTTCCAGGCCTTAATGGAGCACGTATATGTTAGCACACCAAAGCCTTATTTAATACCCGATACGTTACAGCTGAAAACAACTTATGCTACTAAAAGGCCTTTTAATTTAAATTCAAATAAAAAGACCATCCCTAATTTATTAGGAAAGAAGGGTTATGAAGTAATTTCTGCCTTAGAAAACCTTGGATTTGAAGTGACTTATACTGGCGCTGGGAAAGTTAAAAGCCAGTCGATTGAACCAGGATCGGCTCTGCCAAAAGTTAAAAAAATACATTTAGAATTAGACAATATATGAAGTTAAAAGACCTGCTATATAAAACCCAAATTTTGGACATCATCGGCACAACCGATCAAGAGATTAAAGCAATAAGCTTTGATTCGCGGAAAGTTGAGCAAGGACATGTCTTTGTTGCCATTTCGGGATTTGCAGTAGATGGTCATCAATATATTGATCAAGCTATAAACAAAGGTGCCGAAGTAATTGTTTGCGCTACATTACCTGAAGATAGACAGGAGCATATCACTTATATTAAAGTAAAAGATTCGTCTATTGCTTTAGGCGCTATGGCTGCCAATTTTTATGATAATCCAACAGAGAAGTTAAAGCTAGTTGGCATAACAGGTACGAATGGTAAAACAACCACGGCAACTCTATTATACGAATTAAGTGAGAAATTAGGTTACCCAGCAGCGCTAATATCTACGATTAATATTAAAATTCATACAGAAGAAATTCCTTCTAAGCATACTACGCCAGATATCATAGAAATCAATCGCATTTTGGCTCAAGCGGTGGAACAAGGAATTGAGTACGCCTTTATGGAAGTGAGTTCTCATGGAATTCATCAAAATAGAATTGCTGGTTTAAGATTCGCGGGCGCGGCATTTACAAACATCACGCATGATCATTTAGACTATCACGAAACTTTCAAAAATTATATTGCTGCTAAAAAAGCATTTTTTGATAATTTATCTAAAGAAGCCTTTGCTCTTACCAATATCGATGATAAGAATGGTTGGGTGATGCTTCAAAATACGCACGCAAAGAAATATAGTTTTGCTTTGAAAACCTCTGCCGACTTTAAAGGAAAAGTAATTGAAAACCAATTCCACGGCATGTTGTTGCAGTTTAATGACAAGGAATTTTGGAGCACATTAGTGGGTTCGTTTAACGCCTCTAATCTTTTATTGGTTTATGGTGTCGCCAACCTACTAGGCTGGAATGAAGATGAAATTCTAACTTCTTTGAGCGAACTTAAGAACGTTGAAGGAAGATTCGAAACCTTCACCTCGCCTCAAGGCATCATTACCATTGTAGATTACGCACATACGCCAGATGCGCTAGAAAATGTAATCTCTACGATTCAAAATATTAGAACGAGAAACGAAAAACTATATGTTCTTGCCGGATGCGGCGGAGATCGCGATAAAAACAAACGCCCAGAGATGGCGCGTGTAGTTACATCACAAGCAGATCAAGCTATCCTAACATCTGATAACCCAAGAACCGAAGACCCTAATGAGATTTTAAGCGATATGGAAGCTGGTGTACAACCTCAGCATTATAAAAAATATCTGAAAATCGCAGACAGAAAAGAAGCTATTAAAACTGCTTTTAAACTAGCAGAAAAAGGTGACATCATTTTAATAGCAGGAAAAGGACATGAAACTTATCAAGAAATTCATGGTGTTAAATATCCTTTTGATGATATGCAAATTGCCATTGAAACAGCAAAAACCTTAAACAAGTAAGCCATGCTATATCACCTTTTAGAATACTTAAATACTTATTTTGATATTCCTGGTATCAACATGATGCGCTCTACGACATTTCGTGCAGCCATCACGGTGATTACCTCTTTGTTGATTGCTTTAATTTTTGGAAAAAGAATGATTAACTATTTGCGTAAAATGCAATATGGAGAAATCGTTCGTGATTTAGGCCTAGCAGGTCAAAAAGAAAAAGAAGGAACGCCAACGATGGGTGGTTTGATCATTATAATTTCCACGATTGTTCCGGTTTTATTATTTGCTAAATTAAATAACATTTATATCATCATCCTTTTAATCTCCACCGTTTGGATGGGAATTATCGGATTTTTAGATGATTATTTAAAATATTATCGCAAAAATAAAGATGGATTAGCGGGTAAATTTAAGGTATTAGGTCAAGTAGGATTAGGGGTGATTGTGGGTAGCATTATGTATTTTAATGATAATGTAACCATTAGAGAAAAAATTGAAAATCCTGTTAACACAACCGAGAGAGTTAATTCTAATGAACTATTCAAACCTGCAGCTCAATCGAACAAAACAACCATTCCATTTTTCAAGAATAATGAACTAGACTATGACTCACTTCTATTTTGGATGGAACCAGAAGAGGCTGCCAAATATGCTTGGCTTGTCTTTATTCCGATTGTCATATTTATTATTACAGCCGTCTCCAATGGAGCCAATCTAACAGATGGAATAGACGGACTTGCCGCAGGTTCCTCTGTAATTATAGTAGGAGCTTTGGCCCTTTTTGCATGGGTTTCGGGTAACTTCATTTTTGCAAATTACCTCAACATCATGTACATCCCAAATGCGGAAGAGGTCATGATATTTTCGGGAGCATTTATCGGTGCATTAATCGGGTTTTTGTGGTATAACACCTACCCTGCACAGATATTTATGGGTGATACAGGTAGTTTAACCATCGGAGGCTTGATTGCTGTTATAGCAATTATCGTTCGCAAGGAGCTTTTATTACCGATTCTATGTGGAATTTTTGTAGCTGAGAGCCTATCGGTTATGATGCAGGTATCCTACTTTAAATACACGAAAAAGAAAATGGGTGAAGGCAAGCGTATTTTCTTAATGTCGCCATTACATCATCATTTTCAATTACAAAAATATCACGAAAGCAAGATTGTGAATCGATTTTTAATCGTTGGATTTATGCTTGCCATTTTAGCCATCATAACCCTTAAAATCAGATAATTGAAAGAGCGAGTTGTCATATTAGGAGGAGGCGAAAGCGGTACTGGTGCAGCCTTATTGGCGCAGCAGCAAGGCTATGATGTGTTCTTATCTGATTTCGGCAAGTTGAAAGAATCCCATGCCGAAGCATTGAAACAAAATGGGATTGATTTCGAATCAGGAAGCCACACAACTGACAAGATTCTAAACGCTGATTGGATTATTAAAAGCCCTGGAATCCCAAAGAAGGCAGCTATTATTAATCAAATTAAAAAAGTTGGAATCCCAATTATCTCTGAAATAGAATTTGCCTCTAAATTCACTGATAAAAAGATTATTGCGATTACAGGAAGTAATGGCAAAACCACTACCACAAGTTTAATCGCCTTTATGCTCGAAAGAGCCAATTTGAAGGTGGGACTTGGTGGCAACATTGGACATTCATTCGCTAAAATGGTGATGAATGATCAAGACTTCGACTTATATGTTTTAGAGTTGAGTAGTTTTCAATTAGACGATATCGACACATTTAAACCTTATGTATCGATTCTTTTGAACATTACACCAGATCATTTAGACGAGTATGACTATGACATTAAAAAATATGCTCAAGCGAAATTAAGAATCGCCAAAAATCAAACAGAAGAAGATTATTTCATCTACAACGCTGATGATCAAATTATCTCTGAACTATTGAAAGAGAACAACATTAAAGCCCAAAAACTAGGCTTTTCATTAACAGACGAAAAACAAGCGGCATTTGCCAACGACATAAACTTTAACATTAATTATCCAGATAAATTTAATATGACGGTAGAGGAATTAGCATTAAACGGTAAGCATAATGTTTCCAATTCATTAGCAGCAGCCATGAATGGTAACATTTTGAAATTGAGAAAGAGTATTATCAAGGATAGCTTGATGGAATTTGATGCTGTAGAGCATAGATTAGAATCAGTAATTAGCGTACATGGAATTGAATTCATCAATGATTCAAAAGCCACCAACGTTAATTCTGTATTTTATGCTTTGCAAAGCATGAAAACACCAACCATTTGGATTGTTGGTGGAAAAGACAAAGGAAACAACTACGAGGAGTTGATTCCTATGGTTAAAAAGAAAGTAAAAGCAATCGTTTGTCTTGGTTTAGACAACAGCAAAATTGTTGAAACATTTTCACCATTTGTTGATCAAATCATTGAAACCAACAACATGAAAGATGCTGTAAATACAGCATATCTTTTAGGTAAAAACGGAGAAACTGTATTGCTATCCCCTGCTTGTGCAAGTTTTGATTTATTTGAAAGCTACGAGTACAGAGGAAAATTATTTAAAGAAGAAGTACATAAACTATAGTCGTGAACAACTTTTTTCAGAAAATATTAGTCGGAGATAAATATCTTATAGCATTCATCATGTTATTGGCCATATTCTCCTTGTTACCTGGTTTCTCTGCCAGTTCTAGTATTGAGTATGCCGCTCAAACAGGAACTGTATTTGGACAATTTGGTAAACAATTGGCATTCCTAATCATAGGACTTGCTATACTATTTTCTGTTCAAGTAGTCGATTATAAATACATAGGCGGAATGGCTGTAATTGCCCTGCCGATTGTTGTAATATTATTAGTTTGGACGCTCCTCCAAAACAATTCCATTGATGGTGCGAATGCATCCCGTTGGTTAAAAATACCAGGCATACCGCTCACCATACAGACCTCTACCTTTGCCGGACTTGTGTTAATGATCTATGTTGCGCGGTACTGCACCATCATTCGAGATAAGAAAGTTACTTTCCTAGAGACATTGATTTGGGTGTTAGTACCTATATTTACAGTTGTTGGATTGATTTTCCCAGCCAACGGCTCCACCGCCATCATCTTATTCACGATGGTTATGATGATGTTATTTATTGGTGGCTACCCCTTTAAATATTTATTGGTGATTGGTGGAGTTATACTATTCTGCGGTTCCTTATTTGTATGGGGGGCATTAAAATATGGTGATGACATGCCAAATACGCGTGTACATACCTGGAAAAACCGAATCGAGAGATATGTCGATCCATCAGATAATAGTATAGAAGAATGGCAAGAAACCAATGCTAAAGCTGCCATTGTAGAAGGTGGCCAATTCGGAAAAGGACCTGGGAAAAGCGCTATTAAGCATACCTTACCCCAAGCTTCCTCAGATTTTATATATGCTGTAATTATAGAAGAATATGGCTCTATTGGTGGCATTGCTTTAATATTTATATTCTTAATGATTTTATTTAGGATCATGGTAATCGCCACAAAAGTCCATACCTACTTTGGGTCCCTGTTGGTGATTGCCGTAGGAATACCTATCATTTTCCAAGCTGTAATTAATATGGGCGTCGCAGTAGGATTATTCCCAACAACAGGACAACCATTACCTATGATTAGCTTTGGAGGTACTTCTCTATGGATTACCTGCCTAGCATTAGGAATTATATTAAGCGTAAGCAGTCAAATTAAAACAAAAGAAGAATTAGAAACCAAAAAAATAAGTGAAGAAGTCATCCAAGATATCGCCTAAAATCATCCTAAGTGGAGGAGGCACGGGTGGACACATCTACCCTGCTATTGCTATTGCGAACGAAATTAAATCTCGTTTCCCGCAAGCGGATATCTTATTTGTTGGTGCCAAGGATAAAATGGAAATGGAAAAAGTTCCTAAAGCGGGTTATCCTATCAAAGGACTTTGGATTTCTGGAATCGAGCGAAAAAATATGCTAGCCAATGCTTCTTTCCCTCTTAAACTTATTGATAGCATTTGGAAATCAAGAAAGATTGTCAACGAATTTAAGCCAGATATCGCTATTGGCACTGGTGGCTTTGCAAGCGGCCCCATGATGTATGCTGCTGCGCAAAAGGGGGTTCCAGTTTTAATTCAAGAGCAGAATTCCTTCCCGGGCATAACCAATAAATTATTAAAGAATAAAGCATTCGCTATTTGTACAGCTTATGACAATATGAGTGATTATTTCCCAAAAAGCAAAATTCATCATACAGGAAATCCCATTCGCTCAGAATTGTTCAGCAATTTACCAGAACAAAAATCGGCTAAAGAAAAACTAGGTTTAAATCCGAACAAACCACTGATTCTTTCAGTTGGCGGATCTTTAGGTTCAAGAACATTAAATAATACTTGGACCAAAGCTATTCAGCAGATTATCGGCACAGATATTCAGCTGCTTTGGCAAACGGGAAAATTAGAGTGGAATAAGATTAATTCAAATCAAGATTTACAACATGAATTGATTCACACCACTGAATTTATTTATGAAATGGATCAAGCATATGCTGCGGCTGATGTTATTGTTTCACGAGCTGGTGCTATGGCAATTTCGGAGCTAACACTTATTGGAAAGCCGACCATTTTGGTTCCTTTCCCATATGCCGCAGAGGATCATCAAACCAAAAATGCAGAAAGCTTGGTGAAAGTTGATGCAGCGCTGATGATTAAAGACAAAGATGCAGAAGATGATTTACCCCAAACAGCCATCAGTTTAGTGCAAGATGTAGAAGCACAAAAAAACTTGATGGAAAACATGAAAAAATTAGCGAAACCAAACGCTACCAAAGACATTGTAGATTTAATCGAAGCCAAATTAAATGAATATTAAGAAATATACATATTATTATTTCATCGGAATCGGTGGCATAGGCATGAGTGCCTTGGCTCGCTATTTCAAACTGATGGGCAAAAATGTTTTGGGCTATGATAAAACCCCAACCAAATTGACCGAAAAGTTGATGGAAGAAGGTATGCTTATTCATTTTTCAGACAATGTCGAAAACATTCCTTCAGAAATCACCAAAGAAAACACGGTTGTTATCTATACGCCTGCCGTTTTTAAAACACATACAGAGTTGGTTTATTTCCAAGAAAATGGTTTTGGTGTATTTAAACGTTCAGAAGTTTTAGGTTTAATAACTAAATCTACCACTTGCTTGGCAGTTGCTGGAACGCATGGAAAAACCACCACTTCTAGTCTTTTAGGCCATATTATTAAAGTTGCTGATTTGAAGTCCACTGCCTTTATAGGTGGAATTGTTGAAAATTATAATTCAAATATGATTTTCAATGGAGATGAAATATCTGTTGTTGAGGCCGATGAATTCGATCGTTCTTTCTTAAGGCTAAGTCCAGATATTGCTTGCATTACTTCTACGGATGCGGATCATCTTGATATCTATGGCAAAAAAGAAGAATTAGAAAAAAGCTTTAAAGAATTTGGCAATATAGTTTCACAAAAATTATTTGTTCAAAAAGACATTGATATTCCTAATGCATTGAAATATGCTGTTGAGGAAGAAGCTGATTATTTTGCAGACAACATTCAATTAGAAGATGGGTTTTTCACCTTTGATTTAACTTATCCAAAAGGAAAAATAAATCATATCAAAATGACGCTTCCTGGCAGACACAATATTGAAAATGCTGTGGCCGCTATTGCTATGTCTATGGAGATTGGAGTTACAGAAACGCAAGTAAAAGAAGCATTAGCTTCGTTTAAAGGAATTAAAAGAAGGTTTAGTAGACATGTTGCCCAAGATGGTAAAGTGATTATAGATGATTATGCACATCATCCAACCGAATTAAATGCCATCATTAGAGCCACCGAAAACTTTTATCCGAACCAATCTATTCTAGGCGTTTTTCAACCACATTTATATAGTAGAACCAGAGATTTTGCAGATGATTTCACAAAAAGTCTAGCGAAACTAGAGAATTTAATATTAATTGATATTTATCCTGCTAGAGAAGAGCCTTTAGAGGGTGTAACATCGGAATGGTTAGCAGATAAAATTGAAAAAATCAACGGAAATCGCCCAGTTGTAGTTTCCTTAGAAAATGCCTATAATAAAATCCTAGCGCATACAACAGATATAATTCTCTTGATGGGCGCTGGAAATATTGATACATTATATGAACCGCTTAAAACCAATTTCGCATGAAAAGGAAGTGGATCTTATTGAAAATTGCATTACTCTTAGCAGGCTTGATATTTCTATTAGCGTTTACGAACAAGAAATACGAGCTAAGGGAAGTACACTCGGTTAAGAAAATGATTGATTATGCCCAGGGTAATCATTTCATTACCGAAAAAGTAGTGGATTCGATTTTAAAAAATGCGCATCCCGATTACCCCAACATGCAAATGAAACGGGTAAATGCTAGAGATATGGAATATTTACTCAATAAAGATGAGTATATTTCGTATGCTAATGTTTATTTAGAAAATGATGGTGTATTACATGCAGAAATCAAACAAGAAACCCCCATTCTTCGTGTTCATAATGGCGAGGAGGAATACTATATCACAGAACGTAAAAAGAAAATTTCTTTATCCAAAGAATTTTCAGCAAAAGTGCTCATTGCAGATGGAGAAATCGATCTTAATGATTACAAAGGTTTGGTGGAGTTAGCGCAAAACATCAATGAGGATAACTTGTTGAAAAACCTCATAGCCGGAATACGCAAAGAGAGAGAAAATTCTTTTATTTTGTTCGTTGACGATGGAGATTATATCCTAGAGATAGGAGAGCTCGAAAATCTTAAAACAAAATTGGAGAATTTCAAGGTATTTCACACCGAGTATGTTCAAAAATCGGCTGACATACCTTACAAGAAGTTTAATTTAAGATTTAATAACCAAATAGTTGCAACCAAATAATATGAAATCACAGAAAAGTAACATAGCAGTAGGATTAGACATAGGAACTACGAAAATCGTAGCCATGGTCGGTCGTAAAAACGAACATGGAAAACTAGAAATTTTGGGTGTAGGACGCGCAAAGTCACTAGGTGTTCATCGTGGAGTAGTGAATAATATTACTCAAACCATCAACTCAATCAAAGAAGCCGTGGCACAAGCCGAGGCTGATTCGGGTTACAAAATTAAAGATGTAACCGTTGGGATAGCAGGTCAACATATTCGCAGTTTGCAACATAGTGACTATATTACAAGAAATAACTTTGAGGAAGTCATTGACGAAAATGACCTTAAAAAGTTAATTCAACAAGTCTATAAATTGGTTATGCTTCCTGGGGAAGAGATTATTCATGTTTTGCCCCAAGAGTTCAAAGTGGATAGCGAGGGCGAAATTACTGAACCTATGGGAATGTATGGTAGCAGATTAGAGGCGAATTTCCATGTGGTTGTTGGACAAATTACTTCTATTAAAAACATTGCCCGTTGCGTTAAAAGTGCTGGATTAAATCTTGCAGATATTACACTAGAGCCTATAGCCTCTTCTATGGCCTCTTTGAGTCAAGAAGAAAAAGAAGCGGGTGTTGCTTTGGTTGATATTGGAGGCGGTACAACGGACATTGCTGTTTTCAAAGACAATATCATTCGTCATACTTCTGTTATTCCATTTGGTGGTAATGTGATTTCTGACGACATAAAGACGGGATGTTCTATTATTGAAAGACAAGCCGAGCAGCTAAAAGTTAAGTTTGGTTCTGCATGGCCAGGCGAAAACAAAGAATCTGAAATCGTTGCGATTCCAGGTCTAAGAGGTCGTGATCCAAAAGAAATTTCACTTAAGAAATTAAGTCAAATTATTCATGCACGCGTTCATGAGATTTTAGAGCAAATTCACATGGAGCTTAAGCACTATGGATGTGATGAGCAGAAGAAAAAATTAATTGCAGGTATTGTATTAACTGGTGGTGGATCTAAATTAAAGCATATTAGACAGCTTACTGAGTACATTACAGGTATGGATGCTAGAATTGGATATTCCAATGAGCATATTGCAGGAGGACAATCTGATTTGATTCAAAGTCCAGAATTTGCAACCGCTGTTGGTTTAGTTATGAAAGGGATCGAAAAACAAGAAGATGATGCATTTGAGGAAGAGATTCTTTTACAAGAAGAAATGGCTCGACAGGCTCCTTTAATAACAGAAACTTCTAAACCAGCGCCAACGCCTGAAAACAGTACAACTGCAGAAATTCCAAAACAAGCTGAGCCAGCTGTAGAGGAAGAGAAGAAAAAGAAAGTTAGAGCGCAGGAAACTATGAGAACTAAATCTTCCATTTTCCAAATTTGGACAGATAAGTTTATTAAAATGATTAACGAAACCGACTAAAAAATTAACAAACAAACTACACTATGGATTTTAATACAATAAATTTCGATTTACCAAAGAACAAATCGGCATCTATCAAAGTTATAGGTGTTGGTGGTGGCGGTAGTAATGCCGTTAATTACATGTTCCAACAAGGGATAACGGGCGTAGACTTCGTTGTATCCAATACTGACAATCAAGCTTTAAATAATTCACCGGTTCCTACAAAAATTCAATTAGGTGCTTCTATTACAGAAGGTCTTGGAGCTGGCGCCAACCCAGAAATTGGGGAGCAAGCTGCACTGGAGAGTATAGACGATATCAAAAACTTACTAGACACAAATACCAAAATGCTTTTCATTACGGCTGGTATGGGTGGAGGTACCGGTACAGGTGCAGCTCCTATTATTGCCAACATTGCAAAAGATATGGGAATTCTTACAGTAGGTATTTGTACAGCTCCTTTTTACTTTGAAGGTAAAATGCGTGTTGAACAAGCTAAAAAAGGAATTGAAAAATTTAGAAATAGCGTTGATTCTTTAATTATCATTAACAACGATAAATTAAGGGAATTATACGGTAACCTAAGTTATAAAACAGGATTTGCTAAAGCAGACGAAATCTTGGCAACAGCAGCAAAAGGAATTGCTGAAGTCATTACACACCACTACTCTACCAACATTGACTTGCGCGATGCCAAAACGGTATTGGCAGATAGCGGTACTGCTATAATGGGATCAGCTAGAGCACATGGTGAGCAAAAAGCAAAAAAAGCCATTGAATTAGCATTAGATTCTCCTTTATTAAATGATAACAAAATCACGGGTGCTAGAAATGTATTGTTATTAATCGTTTCTGGTAACGATGAAGTTACCATGGATGAAATCGGAACTATCAACGATTATATTCAACAAGAAGCTGGTCACAACGCCAACATTATTATGGGTATCGGTGAGGATGAAGACTTAGGTGATGACATTAGCGTAACTGTTATTGCTACTGGTTTCCCGGTTGATCAACAAGACTTTAATGGTAAAGAAGATGAGCAAATCGTTCATGTCCTAGAAGATGAGCCAATTAGATCTTCATTTAAAAGAACTAGCTCTCCAGAAAACAAGTTAGAAGAGAAAAAAGAAGAATCTGCTCCAGTTGAAAAAACTGAACCTAAAGAAGTTCAACCTAAAGTTGAGGAGCCAAGATTTAATTTTGAAGAAGAGGACGAAGATGATATTTTAGATTTTAAATTTAAATCTATTGATAAAACTCCATCGACTGAAAAGGACAATGGACCATCTTTTAATTTCTCTTTAGATGATGATTTCCAATCTCCATCTAGCCCATCTCAACCAAAAAACAATCCTAACCCAACTCCAGAAGTTAAAAAAGATAATACTACACAAGCACATGCTCAAAGTAGCAAATATACCTTGCACACGTTAGAAGATGATTGGGAGGATGAGGTGGACACTCCTATTTCGGTAAATCAATCAACGGAAGAAGAGATTACTGAGGAGCCAAAATTTAATTGGAAGGAAGAAACTCCAAAAATGGAAGAGGCACCAAAAGTGGAGGAAAAACCAGTAGTTGAGGAAAAAATGATGGATGAGGAAGCATTTGATGCTCCAATTTCAGCGAATATCAGTCAACAAATTCAAGAACGTAGAGAGAGATTAAAGAAATTTAATTTCAAGTTCAAGAATAAATTAAATGACTATGATGTAGATGAAGTTGAAAGAATCCCAGCTTATAAACGTAATCAAATTGAATTATCTGAACACAAAAGAGAGAAGTCAGGTGGTTACATTATAGATAGAGATACTTCTAATGAAATTAAAATTCGACCAAATAATTTCTTACATGACAATGTAGATTAAAATATTACATGAGGACTATGTAGTTTGTTAGAGAGGCCACGATTTATTCGTGGCCTTTCTGTTTTTACAATAAAATATCTAGAATAAGTTTTATGCATTATCTATATAATCAAAATTTAAAAACATAAAGCTTTAAATTTCTTTTAAAATGCAATAACTTTGAAGCTTAACCTCAAAAAACATAAGACATGTCTTTAGAAAAAACCATCATGGAAGATATCAAAACCGCCATGAGAGCCAAAGATAAAGTAGCATTAGAATCATTACGCGCTGTAAAATCGGCTCTATCTTATGCTAAAACAGAAGCACAAGTAGATGAGCTATCAGAAGCTGATGAGATTGGTATTTTACAAAAACAAGTAAAAATGCGAAAAGAAGCTGCCGAGCAATTTTCTTCTCAAGGTAGAGATGATATGGCTGAAAAAGAATTGCAACAAGTAGCTATTATAGAAAAATTTCTTCCGCAACAACTTAGTGAAGATGAATTAGCCGCAGAAATCACTGCTATTATTCAACAAGAAGGAGCTTCTGGAATGAAGGATATGGGCAAGGTTGTAGGGATGGCTAACAAGAATTTAGCGGGTCGTGCAGAAGGAAAAGCAATTGCTGGAGAAGTTAAAAAACAGCTAAACGCCTAGTAATCAGTGAATTTTAACATTTTTAAAAATTTTTAACTTAAGATTAACAAGGTCTATTCTAGCGTTTATCAATACGGCTTAGCGTAAATCTTCAGCGATCAGAGTTGAGTTATTTAGAATGAGTATAAGGTTGGTTTGAGCTTTCGAGTTTACATTTGCCCCCGTAAATAAAAAGTTACAGCAATGAAACGCAATTTATTTTATACTTTTATTCTGTTCATGAGTCTAAATTTTTCTTTAGCGAACATGAATTCACCAGAGAACAATAGCGAAGAAGTTAGAGTTTCTTGGTACGGAGGCAAATTCCATGGTCGATTAACCGCTAGTGGTGAAGTTTACAACATGAATCATTTCACAGCAGCACACAAGAAATTACCATTTGGAACCAAGGTTAGAATTACAAACATTAGAAATAATAAATCTGTAATTGTTACCATAAACGACAGAGGACCATTTGTTGGGAGTAGAAAGTTTGATCTTAGTAAGGCAGCATTCCACGAGATTGCCACAGCAGGTAGAGGAGTGATAACAGCAACTTACGAAATTTTATAAAACCAAATAATAACATTTAATTTAATCCACTTATCCCGATAACTATTGGGATGGTGGTTTTTTTCATGTCTCTTATTTAGATTCAAATTGAATTATATGGATATGATGAATTTCATTGGTGATTAGTCGATTGATTCTTTAAATTTGTCCAATACCAAAAGTTAAAAAAAGAAACTAATGGCTAAAGGACTGTTTAACTCATCAATTGGACGAAAGTTTGCAATGGCACTCTCGGCCTTTTTCTTGCTGATTTTTTTACTTCAGCATTTCTTAATTAACATATTATCTGTTTTCTCAGAAGATTTGTTTAATTCTGTATCCCATTTTATGGGAACAAATCCATTTATACAATTTGCAATGCAACCGATCCTAATAGCGGGTATTGTATTACACTTTGTTTTAGGATTTATCTTAGAATTACAAAACAAAAAAGCAAGACCTATTGCTTATGCTAAATCAAACCCTTCACAAAACTCTACTTGGATGTCGAGAAATATGATTTGGAGTGGTCTAGTGATTTTGGCTTTCTTAGGTTTACACTTTTATGACTTCTGGTTACCAGAAATAACGCACAAATATGTAAATGCACTTCCTGCAGATGAAACACGATACTTTGGTGAATTAGCAGAAAAATTTCATAATCCAGTGAGAGTAGGATTATACGTAGTAGCTTTTGTATTATTAATGATGCACTTGTTACACGGATTCCAATCTGCTTTTCAATCAATGGGTGCGAATCATAGAAAGTACAATGGTTTAATTAAAGGTTTCGGTAAAGTTTACGCCATCGTAATCCCTTTAGGGTTCATCTTTATCGCTGTATATCATTTCCTTAATCAATAAGTAGTAGAACATGACGAAATTAAACGCAAAAATTCCTCAAGGAGATATAGCTGACAAATGGTCAAATCACAAAGCAAACATTCGCCTTGTATCTCCTAACAATAGAGATAAAATTGATATTATTGTAGTTGGTACTGGGTTAGCCGGTGGTTCAGCTGCTGCTACTTTGGCAGAATTAGGATATAAAGTTAAAGCATTTTGTTATCAAGATTCACCTAGACGTGCACACTCTATTGCGGCACAAGGTGGTATTAATGCTGCTAAGAACTACAAAGGTGATAACGACTCTGTTTATCGTCTTTTCTATGATACTGTAAAAGGTGGTGATTATCGTTCACGCGAAGCCAACGTACATAGATTAGCAGAAGAGTCAAGAAATATTATCGACCAATGCGTTATGCAAGGTGTTCCATTCGCTAGAGATTACGGTGGAATGTTAGATAACCGTTCGTTTGGTGGTGTACAAGTAAAACGTACATTCTATGCCAAAGGACAAACAGGTCAACAATTATTATTGGGTGCATATTCTGCGATGAACCGCCAAATCAACTTAGGACACATTAGCATGTACAATCGTCATGAAATGTTAGACCTAGTTGTAGTTGATGGTAAGGCTCGTGGAATTATCGCAAGAAACTTAGTAACGGGAGAGATCGAAAGACACTCTGCTCACGCAGTGGTTATTGCCTCTGGAGGATACGGAAATGTATTCTTCTTGTCTACCAACGCAATGGGATCTAATGCAACTGCAGCTTGGAAAATTCACAAAAGAGGTGCAACTTTCGCAAACCCTTGCTTTGTTCAGATTCACCCAACTTGTATTCCAGTACACGGAACCAATCAGTCTAAATTGACATTGATGTCTGAGTCATTACGTAACTCAGGTAGAATTTGGGTTCCTAAGAAGAAAGAGGATGCAGAAGCAATTAGAGAAGGTAGAAAGAAAGCTGCCGATATTCCAGAAGAAGAAAGAGATTACTATCTAGAGAGAAGATATCCTGCATTCGGTAACTTAGTACCACGTGACGTTGCATCTAGAGGTGCAAAAGAGAGATGTGATGCTGGTTTCGGAATCGAAAATAATGATACTAATGAAGGTGTATTCTTAGATTTCTCTACTGAAATTCAGAAAAAAGGTAAAGAGGTTGCATTCTCACAAGGTAACCATAATCCTACTCCAGAAGAAATAACTAAGTTAGGTAAGGCTTGGGTTGAGGAGAAATATGGTAACTTGTTCCAGATGTACCAAAAGATTACCAACGAGAATCCATATGAAACACCGATGAAGATTTATCCTGCCGTTCACTACACTATGGGTGGTGTTTGGGTTGACTATAACTTAATGAGTACAATTCCTGGATGTTATGTAGCTGGAGAGGCAAACTTCTCCGATCACGGTGCTAACAGACTTGGAGCTTCGGCTTTAATGCAAGGTTTAGCAGATGGTTACTTCGTTCTACCATATACCATGGCTGATTATTTAGCAGACGATATTAGAACAGGTCCTATCTCTACTTCTACTCCAGAGTTCGAACAAGCGGAGCAAGAAGTGAAGGATAGAATCAATTCACTTATTAACAACAAAGGAACTAAGTCTGTAGATCACTTCCACAAGCGATTAGGTTTAATCATGTGGAACAAGGTAGGAATGGCTAGAAACGCTGAAGGTTTACAAGAAGCAATTCACGAAATCGCTGAATTGAGAGAAGAATTCCACAGAGATGTTTATGTTCCTGGATCAGCAGATGAATTCAACCCAGAGTTGGAAAAAGCTGGTAGAGTAGCTGATTTCTTAGAGTTAGGTCAGTTAATGGCAATGGATGCACTAAGAAGAAATGAGAGTGCTGGTGGTCACTTTAGAGAAGAATACCAAACAGAAGAAGGAGAAGCATTACGTGACGATGAAAACTATGCGCATGTTTCTTGCTGGAACTATAACGGACCAGATATTTCAAAAGAAGAATTTTTTAAAGAAGAATTAGAGTTTAACTACATCGAGTTGAAACAACGTTCATATAAATAAGAATTAATATGGCTGATAAAATCATAAATATTACACTCAAAATTTGGCGTCAAAAAAACGACAAATCTAAAGGGAAAATTGAAACTTATAAGTTGAACGGTGTTTCTCAAGCGAGTTCTTTTCTCGAAATGTTAGATCAATTAAACGAACAATTGATTGCTGAGAAAAAAGATCCTGTAGCGTTCGATCACGACTGTCGTGAAGGAATTTGTGGAACTTGTTCTCTATATATCAACGGGCGTCCTCACGGACCTGACACAGGAATTACAACTTGTCAATTACACATGAGAATGTTCAACGATGGAGAAACTATTTATATCGAGCCTTGGCGTTCGGCTGCGTTCCCAATTATCAAGGACTTAGTTGTTGATAGAAGCTCATTCGATAGAATTCAACAAGCAGGTGGATATGTTTCTGTTGACACAACTGGTAACACGGTAGATGCAAATGCACTTCCAGTTCCTAAATTTGATGCAGACCGCGCATTTGATGCTGCAGCTTGTATTGGATGTGGAGCTTGTGTTGCAGCTTGTAAAAACGGTTCAGCTATGCTATTTGTGGGTGCTAAAGTTTCTCAGTATGCTTTATTACCACAAGGTAAAGTTGAAGCTACCAAACGTGTTCAAGATATGGTTCAACAAATGGATATCGAAGGATTTGGTAACTGTAGTAATACAGGAGCTTGTGAGGTTGAATGTCCAAAAGGTATTTCTTTAGAGAATATCGCAAGAATGAATCGCGAATACTTAAGCGCAAAAGTTTCTAGCGAACAATAAGACTAGAACTTAATTATAAAATTAAAGTCCCATTTCTGCTGAAGTGGGACTTTTTGTTTTATTAAAGATTATACTTTTAATTAAGAATTTTAAGCAGTTTTTTCATTGCTCTTTCTAGCACTACATAATCTGGCTTTTCTGTCGGAAGATAAACAAAAACCATCGCCATATTTTTGTCTAATGTAGATTTATTCAAGCGATAAGCCTCCTTCATTTGTCTTTTAATCCTATTTCGATCGGTTGCATTCTTAAACCTTCTTTTCGGCACAGAAAAAGTTACCTGCGTATTTTCAGCAATATTTTTACAATCTTGGAAGTTCTCAGGAGTAAACTCAAGATATATGACTCTAATGGGATAAGCTTTGATAGATTTACCTTTAGAAAACAAGGTATCGAAATAGCATTTTCGTTTTAATCTTTCGTGTTTCTTAAAGGTATTTCTCAAAATTTATATCTTCTTTTAATTGTGGTATTAAATCCACTTATCCAAATTTAGAATAAGTACAAATAACTTTCGTAATTTTGTAGTCGATTGCAATTAAGCAATTACAAATTTAATTTAAAAAAACAAGATATATGTATCCAGAAGATTTAGTTATGCCAATGAAGGCTGAATTAACAGAAAATGGGTTTACTGATTTAAGTACGGTTGAGGCAGTAGAAGAATTCTTACAAAAGAAAGGAACTACCCTAGTTGTGGTAAATAGCGTGTGTGGTTGTGCTGCAGGTGGAGCTCGCCCAGGTGTGGTTCACTCATTAACAGGAGATAAAAAACCAGATAACTTAGGTACTGTGTTCGCAGGATTTGATATCGATGCTACGAATACAGCGCGTGCGGCTATGATGCCTTTTCCTCCTAGTTCACCATCAGTTGCTTTGTTCAAAGACGGTGAATTAGTTCATATGCTAGAGCGTCATCATATCGAAGGGCATTCTCCACAAATGATTTCAGAAAACTTACAACAAGCTTATAACGAGTATTGTTAATTTACTTATTGGGTTAAGTAAGATGTATTTAAAAAAGTTTTGATAGTAGTTAGTACTATTTTCAAAATACTAAATTATCTTACTTAACCTTTTTTTAATTTCAAACATAAATTCATTCAATGAAAGTAGCTGTCGTTGGCGCCACCGGAATGGTTGGTAAAATCATGTTGCAAATTTTAGAGGAACGTAACTTCCCTGTCACGGAATTAATTCCGGTAGCTTCAGAAAGGTCTGTTGGTAATACAATTGATTTCAAAGGAGAAAAAGTTGCTATAGTTTCTATAGAGGATGCAGTTGATGCTAAATGTGATATTGCCCTATTTTCGGCAGGTGGCTCAATTTCTTTGGAATATGCACCAAAATTTGCTGCCCAAGGCACCACGGTTATAGATAACTCATCTGCTTGGCGAATGGATGAAAACATTAAATTAGTTGTTCCTGAGATTAATGCCTCTCAACTTACAGCAGAGGATAAAATTATTGCCAATCCAAATTGCTCAACCATTCAATTGGTCATGGCATTAAAACCTTTGCACGATAAATACAAAATTAAACGTGTCATTGTTTCTACCTATCAGTCTGTAACAGGAACCGGAAAAGAAGCGGTTGAACAGCTAGAAGGCGAAATTAGAAATGAAAAACCTAACATGGTTTATCCTTATCAAATCTTCAAAAATGCACTTCCACATTGCGATGTTTTCGGGGATAATGGCTACACCAAGGAGGAAATGAAGCTCACCAATGAGACCAAAAAGATATTATCTGACGATACTATACAATTAACGGCGACAGCAGTTCGCGTTCCGGTGCAAGGTGGACATTCTGAGTCTGTAAATATTGAATTTGAAAATGATTTTGACTTAAAAGAGGTTAGGCAGTTGATGCATAACACGCCTGGAATCGTCTTAAAGGACAACCCTGACACCCAAATCTATCCTATGCCACTTTATTCAGAAGGCAAGGATGATGTCTTTGTAGGGCGTATTAGACGTGATTTCTCGCAGGAGAATTCGATGAATATGTGGATTGTTGCAGATAACCTTAGAAAAGGAGCTGCCACCAATACCATTCAGATTGCAGAATACTTGATGGCTAATGGCTTGATTAAACAAAATTAAAAGCTCAGGCTAAAAAATATTATAGCGCCTTATTTATCTATTTAAGGCGCTATTTTTTGTTTGAAATATTTTAAACACTGATTTAATAAGCAGTTCTAATTGGGGAAGTTATAATATTAATTTCACTAGTGTAGATAAGTCCACCAATGAACGCCTAAAGCTCATCGCTCAACTGGATGACGAAGACAAAAACGCTATTTTCCGTATTATTGACGGCATGCTTACCAAAACTAAATTTAAAGACTTCTTTAATAAAAATGTGGCGATGCTATGAATGATAAAGCTATTCTTTGATACTTATATTTATCTAAAAAGCTATACTATAATAAAAATAGATGCTAATTTCGAATATAAATATTGAAAAAATCACTACTTTCAATTTTATAAATCTCAGTTAAAAATATATAAATATCTCTTTCTATTAAATCAATATCTTTTCTATTAGGGAAATTATAGTAATATGTTTTCTTATCGGGAAAAAGTTGGTAACTTCTTTTAACTTTTGTGAATATACTAGACTTCTTAAAGTTATTTAAGTAAATCTCATTATTCGGTTTTTCTTCTGAAAAGACTATAAACAGTACCAGACCATCTTGTTTTGTTTCAATATCCATACCCCAAGAGTCAACAAACCCGCTATGAAAAATTTCAATTATAGGATGCTTTTCAAAAACAATATCCAATTGAGAAAATTCAAATGAATTAAGTTTCTCAAAATCTGTTAGAGCCTTAATTAAGTTGTTGGTTGTTTTCTTTTTAAAAAAATTAAACATATTATTTACTTATTTTAAATAATTGCTGATAATATAAATATAGGGAAACTTGTGATGCCGTGGTTCCTCCTATAGCCATACCCCATTTAGTCGCAACAGATGCATTACTATTTAGTCCATAAGTATAACCAACCCCTAAACGCATTGGGGAAGGTGCTAATGATGGCACTGAACCACGTCCATATGAAAGAAAAGATTGCTTTCCCTCTACAAAACGTCCAGTAACTGGAGACTTTGGATATTGGGTAATCCTATACGCTTCATCACTATAATTAATTGCTCTTGGCACCAAGCCAGACACTTTAGTAGCACTCCACGTTTTATATCCTTGCGCTAAATACCACGCTCCTCTAGCAAAACCTATCTCTGGTAAAAGCATACTTCCACCATAAGCAAAACTATTACCCAATCCTCCTGCAGAAGGAAACCATTGATGATATGCTCTTTCATAAGCCTTGGCTGTACTTTCAGAAACTATATACTCATTTCGAACTTGTAAGTTATTTGCTACATCTGAAATTTGACTATTAATATTTGCCAAAATTTGATTTGACGTATCTGGACCTTCAGCATCAAACATTACTGAACGGTTAGATTGTAAACTCCAGTCTCC
Organism: Weeksellaceae bacterium; assembly: GCA_048268105.1. Lineage (GTDB taxonomy): Bacteria > Bacteroidota > Bacteroidia > Flavobacteriales > Weeksellaceae > Profundicola. Next base: position 458 of record JBLWWH010000023.1, on the reverse strand, counting down.
CGCTCCGTTTGGTCCTAAACTAACAAGTCCTAATTCTGAATTATACGTATTGTTACTATAGCCATCACTAAAATGACTCCACATATTTCCATCCGCATCAGTAACAGACGAAGCAGAACTATCAAACCATTTTACCTTATCTCCATTTCTATACCAATCCTCAGGTGCCATACCCGTAGGGTCAATAAGATTCACGGGGTTATTCCCCATGCCAATATACGCCTGTCCTGTTTGCCCCCCTAATGGGTCAACGGACATAAACCTACCAATCGCATAATCATAATTTCGCCATTTAAAGCTGTCCCAGTTTAGGCTTAGTTCATCTTGGCGTTCTTTCCCGTTGTACTTATACTGATACTTCCCTTTCACCACCGGCACTATTTCTATGAGATCATCTGCATATGCTATAATCTCGTTTTGAGATAAATCTGCATATTTCCAGAAATCTATTTCATGTA
>JBLWWH010000022.1:0-41790 GCA_048268105.1 Weeksellaceae bacterium | reverse complement strand
CGCTATAACAAGAATCTGTTGGCGTAAATGTATAAGTATATACATTGTCAACTTGATTCATTGACCATGTTCCTTCAACACCATTATTATCTTGAGTGTCTAAAGTTGTAACATCAGGAAGATCTGAAACATCACAGACAGATGAATCTTCGTAAGCGAAAACCGTGTCAACTGAAGCTGTTAGCGTTATAACAAAACTAAACTCATTGTAGCAAGTATCAGTTGGCGTGAAGCTGTAAGTATATGTTCCATCTAAATTGTCAACTTGAGTCCAAACTCCTGAAATTCCTTCTGCCGAGTCAGCTGGTAAGCTTTCTATCAATGGCAGATCCGCTACATCACAAACATTTTCCTCGGGTAATCCTTCAAAACTTAAGTCACTTAAAGCTTCTACCACAAAACTCAAGGTCGAATCTTGATAGCAACCTTGACCATCTTCTGGAATAAAGGCATATACTAAATCATCATCAATGGTTGAGGTATTAAGTTGTGTAGCTATATCTCCGGCTTCATTTTGCCAAGTCCCATCTACTCCATCAATCGTCGTTGGTAAGTCATAATTACCTCCCACACAATGTTGGATGTCCACAGAACTCATATCAACCTCTAAAAGCGCATTAATAATTACTTCAACGGAAGCACTTCCAGCTTCACAAACACCATCAGGATCTTCTGTTACTACAGAAATCGTCACACTTTCATTTGCAATATCAGCTAGACCTGGCGTATATACAGGCGTAAAACTCGTGCTATCATCAAACACGCCGTCTCCATTAGTAGACCATTGAACAGTAGAAGCATTAGTAATTTCAACCGATAATTGAACGGCTTCGCCCTCACAAATAGGGTCAATATCAGTTATATTTACACTAACTGGAGTATCACAATCACAGTTTTCTAATACAACCTCTAGCTCTTCTTGATTAAAACAACCAGCCTGAGTGGTTTCTGTCACCACCAAAGTATAAGTCCCCACGGGAACAGTAGACCAATCAATTTCTATTTGATTTCCTGAAGTTGTAGTAGGTTGAATTAATGCATTATAAGAACCTCCTAATATCTCCCATGTATAAGTTGAACCTGCAGTTCCTTCTCCTCCATTTTCTTCCCAATCCACCTTATAGGTTTTAGACATAGCGTCTTCTAGGCAAATAGTTTGTGAAACTTGCGCGTTGAGCTTACTGAATAGCAATATGCTAAACAGCATCATAAATATAAAATATCTATGATGGCTGTTAAAAACCTTATTTGCTATACCTCGACTCATTCCTAACACCTTAAACTTATACTAATAATCAAAATTAATTTCGCTAAATGCAGGGCCTTCCTCTACTGTCACTATTAATTCAAAGGGTTGTGCACAAGCTTCTGGTGTAAAAGTATAGGTGGCTTGCCCTACTATACTCGTGTCTATGGCTGCAGGTGACCAAACACCTGGTATATTATTATTTGAAAAAGTTGGCAACATATCTGCCTCCTCATCTTCACAATAATTCACTTGAAAATCAGGCATTTCTAATTCTTCACCTTCTAAGACCAAAACTTCAACTTCATGCGAATACACACACCCAAATTCATCGGTCACTTGATAGGTATAGATATAGTTTCCAGCCGCATTAAAAGGCCCAATATCAACCGTATTCGTTAAACGATTACCTTCGCAAGTCACTCCACTAGGACAATTATCTAGACCCGTTGTCACATGAACCTCATCCGTTGGGGTTTGTGTATTTGGCACATCAGGCCCAGCTCCAGCGTTCGTCCAAATAGCCTCATTTAAAATAGGCGTTAATACTTCTTGATCTGAATAGCATTCTGAAGGAAAACTTAACATCCATGATTCTAAATGTCCATCGTCTAAGCCCATATTGTCAATGATTCTTAAAGTCCAAACGCCATTTAAATCAGCACCGATTAAGTTAGTAAAGTCTTGATAAGGCTTATAGGTTTGATTTTGTTTGAAATAACTTCCTGTTTGACATGGCCCTGCATAGTCCGAACAGGCTTGATTAAAAGTCGTTAATGCATTATTGTCATACCAATTATATTGACCATCTTGCTGAATATGATATGGCGCAGGACAACCGGGACCTGTACCCTCTGATCCTTTTACACAGTAGCCAAAAAATTCATTTCCAATCCTATCATCACCATAACCATTAAATAAATAAATTTGTTGACCAGATGGTGCGATTAAATAAATTTGTAAATCTGCTGCCCATGAATGCTCTAAATTGAGGGTCACTTTTGGCAAGCAACTGGCCCTAACTTTAGACCCAGCAGGAAAATAACCTGTAAGATCTATGCTAGACTCAAATGGCGTATGGGTTGTATCTGGCAATGCTGCACTTGAGCCTGAACCTGGAGGTAGATCTTCAACGATGCTTTGAGAGGATGCAACACCCGTCAGACTTATGCTCTCACCACAATTTATCTCAATAGGACCACTACTACTGCCTTCAAAAGTTGGAGGTGGAACTACTTTTACTAAAAGTGAAGCCTCGTTTGTACTTGTACATCCCTCTACTCCAGTATCATTAAAAGTCTTTACTTTTAAATTTACATTATAAAAACCTGCTTCATTCGGAAAACTATGGGTTATAGTTGAAGAACTCGATTCAGTGCTTGTCCCATCTCCCCAATCCCATATATATTGATTAATAACATTGCTATCTGTTGAAGTGGATGAGGAAGCATCAAAAGCAAGCGATAAATCAGATACATCTCCAGTACAAAGTTCAAGCTCTGTCAAGCTTTCACCATCAACCTGAAAATCCGCTAAGGGAAGACTACATGGAACAAAACAGCTAATATGGGCAATCCATCCTTCCCAAGTTATTGTATTATCAGAAGTAAACCTAAAAGTTATACACTCTCCCATCGCTTGAGATTCAATCACAAACGGATCGAGATCACCCACAAAAACCATATCTGCCGTACCTGTTGCTGTATTCCCAAAGTAAACCTCTAAATAATCCCAATAACTCATTCCATAGTATTCAACAGCGAATTGTACAAACTCAAACCTTAGAAATTGATTCGAATCCGTAGGACAAAAGGTCATCGTTCGACCGTTAATTCCTCCAGTGTAATTATTGGTCGCACCACCATTATCTGTAAATACCCCTGAGCATGTAGTAAACGTTTGTCCATGCGTTGTCATAGGGTAGTTTTGAGCACTGGCATGTGCCATGTTCAGTCCAAAAAATATGTACAGAGAATTTCTCATGATTCTATTTATGCTAAGCTTTTCTGAGCATAAAATCGAAACAAGAAAACTTGTAAGGACTTTTATATACATGCCCAAAAATATAGCTTTTATTTTACATTAACTATCTTATTTCATTACAATTGAAGCCATATCTTTAATTATTAATTAGGTTTCTTGTCAACTTATTAATTTTAATCAAAATCAATTGGTGTTGTTGTTGGAATTGGATATACAGTTACAGAAATATCCGCAGAATCATTTCCACAACTACCTAATCCAGTAATCGTATAAGTTATCGTTGCAGTTCCTTCACCCACTGGCGTAATCGTTCCATCAGCAGCTACTGTTAAAATAGTATCATCTGAACTAGACCATGTTCCTCCAGTATCACCATCACTGCTCACACTTTGAGTTGCATCACCCATACAAATCGTTGAAGATGTAACAGCTAAAACTCCTGCATTAGGTGCTTCAACAATATTTAAGTCAATATTTTGAGTGCTATCTGCACAACTTCCAGCTCCTGCTACTGTATATGTAATAGTTGCATTTCCAACACCAACAGGCGTAATTGTTCCATCAGTACCTACTGTTAAAATATTTTCATCCGAGCTAGACCATGTTCCTCCGGCATCGCCATCGCTGCTCACACTTTGGGTTGCGTCACCCATACAAATCGTTGAAGATGTAACAGCTAAAACTCCTGCATTAGGTGCATTTATAATTTCAACGGTAATTTCTTGAGGCTCTCCCTCACAACCTCCTGTAGTTTCAATTACTTGCAAAGTATAAACACCGATAGGAGTATTTCCCCAATCTATATTAATTGCATTCGTAGTATTATCAGAAATAGTTCCAGCGAATGCGGCTTCTGCAACCGACCAGGTATAGGTAGAGCCTGGCGTTCCATTAGGTACCTCTGATGAATCTACTGAATAACTCGTGCTAGAGTTAAAACAAATAGTTTGATTTACCTGAGCATACATCGACATGCTAAACATTAGTAGCATTAAAATGAAATAAAGTTTGTGGTTAAATATTTTCATGGTTGAGTATTTTAATTTTTAATAATCCTTATGGAAGAATTTCAATGGGTGATGTTATAGGTACTGGGTTGACCGTTATTGTTATAGACTCTGAACTATCTGGACACAAGTTATCTGATCCGACAGTATAACTTATTTCTACTTCTCCTGCTGCAACACCTGTCACTTCACCGGTGTTTGAATCTACTGTAGCAATAGCTTCATCATTAGATGACCAAATACCACCCGAAACTGTTGAACTAAGGTTAATACTTTGGCCTACACAGACTTCTGTATCTCCGCTGATAATACCAGGATCTGGCGAACTATGAATAATAAGCTCTAAACTCCCTGTCCAAATACAAGTAGAACCACTATAAGGCAGAGCTGGATTATCGTCTTCATGAAACACCTGTACTTGCCAGACTCCTTCTTCCACAAAACTCTGCATTTGTGCTATTAAATTAAGAATCCCATCCCAATCAGTATATTCATCAGTTAAATCTATCTCTACTCCCGTTGGGCTCGTTAAAACCAAATCAAAATGAGCTAAAAGAGCCTGAAGCTCAAGCAAGGGCAAGTCAAACAAATTTTCTCCACAAATTTCATAGGATTGTCTTAATTGAAATGGTTGTTGGCCTTGATTACTCTGTGAATTACTTAATCCAATTATATATGCTCTATCAGGGACTGGTACAACCGTTAAATTAAAACTAGCTTCTGAATAACAAGCATCACTAGGTGTAAAAGTATACGTATAAGGACCTGGAGTTGTTGTATTAATAGATGCAGGACTCCAAGTTCCTGAAATCCCTTGTGTATCGGGAAATTCATATGTTTCGCCTAAACAAACGGAGTCATCATCAAACACTAAATTTAATATTCCTTCAGATTGCTCTATATTTTGAAATTCTAAATCTATATTATCTAATCTTAGTGTACCTGATTCATTAGATGCTCTATATCCATAAAATCTAATCTCTAAGGTATTTAATCCATGAGTTTGTATATAATTTAAAAGGCCAATATGAGCGCTTTGTAGTATCAATGACAGATCTAAATCATGGCTTTGCCAATTATTATTATTATTCAATGAAATATCTAGTAGATTTGATAAGAAGTTTAACGCCTCACCATTTGCATAGGCATGTACACTTAATTTTTTTGGACCAGAACTAGATCTCCTAGTATGGAATTGCAATCTTACATGTGTATTTTCAAAATTATAGCAATCTAGATTATTTAAATCTAATTCTACTTTAATGTAATCATTAATATCTCGAAAATTTTCATTAGTCCAACCTCTTGCACCTATTGAATAATCAGAAATATAGTTAGTAGTAGAACAACTTCCATCATATCCATTTAAAATACCATCATAGCTAACACATGCATTTCCAAAACCACCGGAAGTTAATCCAGATGAATTTATACCACTTCCAAAACCTGCCTGCTTTGGGGAAAAAATGTTTGGATAAGAATTAAATGATGATGAAAACCATGCTTGATCCCCTTCAAAGCTAGTTGGATTTGTAAATGGCTTTTCGGGGAACTCCCATTTAATGTTTATTGGATTAGGAATTTGAGCATATAAAAAAGTTGAAATAAATAGAAGAGAGAATATATATAATACTTTTTTCTTTAACGTATTCATGCTACTTGCCACATCCCCTCTTTCCAGCACGGTTTGTCCCCATGTAGTAAGCGTACCACAAAGCCATAGAGCTAAAAATATATAGCGCCATAGACTTCTTTTGTATGTAGAGAGCGTTTTCAAAATCGGTTCAAAAAAAGTGAGTCAAATATAGCTCGTTCAAAGTAAAGCTAAAGTTAAACCTTTCCCTTGCGTCGAGTTATTTGATAATTCAAATATACATATATATGTAGCTATTATTATGTAAATTACATAATTTTCAATACTTAAATTTAATAATTAGACTTATTTAAAACAACTTTTCTATTCATATCCCTAAACCGCTGTTTTACTTTCCTTGAGAACACAAGACAAAATCCAGCATATTATTGACTTTCAAACTCCTAAAAGCAGGTAAAGAATCGCGATTTAACTTCATAAAAAAAAGCCTCAGACCTTTTGTCTAAAGCTTTTTGAATGGATGTTCTTAATGGTGTTAAAAAGAAAAACCCCGCCTGCGCGGGGTTTTGGGTTTTCTAATTTAAACTTTTTTAAAGCTCCACAATTTTAAAGTTATCTATTAAAATCTCCGCATTCCCACTAAAACTAGTTTGGTCATAAAACCTTAATCCTATTTCAATAGTTCCATCAGCTGAAGGTTCATAAGTATTTTGTATAGTTTGCCAAGATCCAATTACGGAGGAGTTAGAATAATTTTCATAATCGGCTACATATAACCTGGCTTTAACATCGGAGTTTAATTGAAACACATCAACCGAAATCAAATATTCTTTACCACCCTCTACATCAATAGATTGTCTTAGGTCAGTATTTTCTTGACTTGTTGTTGTAACATCAACTCTAAGAGAAGAATTTCCTTCATTAAAGATAGTTGTTTCTTGGGAAAGATTTATTCCAGAATCAATAGTCGTCCAATCATCAGGGATACCATTCGTCCAACTTTCAAATCCTCCATTTAGGATTATAGCACCAGTTGGAGTACTTCCTTCCTCATCATTATCTAAAATAATACCTTCTGCAACATCATGACTAATCGTAACATTAGCATTGCCTATAACTTCATCTAAAGAAATTATAACCGCATAATGTTCTGTAATTTCAACGATATCATCATCATTTGTTGAAATAGAAATTGTTTTGTTAGTTTCTCCTTCATTAAAAGTTAAAATGCCGGTAGAGCCTTCATAATCTTCATCTTCTGTTGCCGAATCTATAAACTCTAATGGAAGACCCGATATCTCAGATGTAACGTACTCAATAGAAATAGAAGTTCCTGATTCAACTGCAGGAGAAATTGAAACATTAAAGTTCTGATCTTCACCTTCATAAACTCTTTCTGGCAATGAGATAGAAACCGTATACTCAATTGGAATACATTCTCCTCCTAAAGCTTGCCATACTTCACCATTAAAACCTCTAAAGCATTTAGCTCTTTGATCATAATACATTAATCCCTCTACAGGATTAGCTGGAGCACCACTTAATCTTGATAATAAGACTCCTTTGTCAGCTGAATTAATTTGCAAAGCTGCAGATTCATGGATTTCGGCTTCTGTGTTTCCCGTATCATCAATCAATACTTGACTGGATACAATGCTGGTAGCCAAAACTGCCAACTAAAATAAAATTCTCTTCATTTCTTAATGTTTTTACGTTATGTAATTTACTTTTAATTTGGTTGAATAAATATTTAAATAACACTTAGTTATCAAAAATTTAATGGCACGAATTTAAGGAAACTTTATGAATTTTATAGTTTTTTAATGAGATTCCTTCCTATTTAATCAAAAGTTTACTTTGAACCATCACGCAAAGCTTAATAACAAAGGATTATCTTGCTTAAAAGCAATGAATTATTTGGAAAGAAAATAGTAAAGATTAAAGATTTTTTTTGAAGCCAAATATGTTGCAACTCCTTTCTATCGAAATTTCCATACATTTTTCTCTTTTGAGAAAAACACTCCATCTGACAGAAATCGGAATCTCTCTTGTCAGTCTGAGTGATTTTGTGCAACAAAATTGTATCGAAGACTAAGACAAGAGAAGCGCTAAGCCAAGACAAAAGAAGGAAAGTCTATATGAATAACAATATGAACACCTACTTTCTATCGACATTTCGATACATTTTTTTCAAAAGAGAAAAACACTCAATGTGACAGAAAAACCCTAAATGCTAAACTAAATACCAAATACTAATTACCGACTACCAACCACCCTAAGCTAATTACCAACTACCGACTACCATTTACCAACCACCATCATAATATTTAGACCTAAAATAAAAATCACATCACTTGCTTTCGTATTTTTGCCCATAATTTATCCTAGGCATGAAACACGAGAACATAGAAAACATCGAATTAAAATATCTAACCCTTAAAGATTATCCAGCGCTACGCGCTATCATGGAGGCTTCTTATCAAAGTATGCCTCATGTGGTCTGGGAAGAGAGTCAAATCAAAAAGCTCATAAAGAAATTCCCAGAAGGGCAAGTAGTTTTAAAAGTGAACGATGAAATTGTAGCGGCCGCCTTAGCCATAATTGTAGATGGCAAAAAAGTAGATCGCCATCATACCTACGATTCGATTACAGGTAAAGAAACTTTCTCTACCCATACCAACAAAGGAAATGTACTATATGGTATAGATATTTTTGTTCATCCAGACTTTAGAGGGATGAAACTCGGTCGACGTCTTTATGAGTATCGCCGTGAGTTATGTGAGCAGTTAAACCTAAGAGGAATCGCCTTTGGTGGTAGAATGCCGAATTATCATGAGTATTCAGACGAACTAACACCACGACAATATATAGACAAAGTGAGCACCAAGGAGATTCATGACCCGGTGCTAAACTTTCAGATTTCTAATGATTTCCGACCAACTAGGATTCTAAGAACTTACCTTCCAGACGATAAGCGATCGGAGAAGAACGCCATTTTGATGGAATGGGATAATATTTACTATGAGGAGAATGAGGAGCGCGCGCTTTACTCCAGCAAAACCGTTGTTAGATTAGGTTTAATTCAATGGCAAATGCGTCCATACGCTAATTTTGAGGATGTTATGGAACAGGCAGAGTATTTTATCAATACACTTTCGGGCTATCGTTCAGATTTTGCTTTATTTCCAGAGTATTTTAATGCACCATTAATGGCAGATTACAACCACCTGAGCGAGGCAGAAGCAATTCGTAAACTGGCAGACTATACCGAGGAATTCAAAGATCGTTTCTCTGAATTGGCGGTGCAATACAATATCAATATCATTACAGGCTCTATGCCAGAAGTGGTAGATGAAACCTTGCACAATATTGGCTTCTTATGCCGCAGAGATGGTTCTGTAGAGCGATATGAGAAGCTACACCCAACCCCAGACGAAGAAAAAGCATGGGGATTACAAGGTGGAAGCAAAATAGAAGCTTTCGACACCGATTGCGGAAAAATAGGAATTTTGATTTGTTATGATGTAGAATTCCCCGAATTAGGTAGACTATTGGCAGACCAAGGCATGGATATATTATTCGTTCCATTCCTTACCGACACCAAAAATGGTTATTCGCGTGTGAGATACTGCGCTCAAGCCCGCGCAATAGAAAACGAATGCTATGTTGCCATTGCGGGATCGGTCGGCAACTTACCAAAAGTGCACAACATGGACATTCAATACTCCCAGTCGATGGTATTTACACCATGTGATTTTGCCTTCCCAGCAGATGGCATCAAGGCAGCCTCTACACCCAACACAGAGATGATTTTGATTGAAGATGTAGATTTAGATTTATTATTAGAACTACACGAACAAGGAAGTGTTAAGAACCTAAAATCCCGCCGATTAGATTTATACTCTTTGAAGAAAAAAGGATAGTTAAAGTAGTTTAATGTTGTTTAAATAGTTTAAAGGTGGTTTAAAGGTGGTTTAAGATTCGCCTCTGAATTAAAACACGGAGTGTCAATCTGAACTCGATTCAGAGTCTCTTGTTGAAATGGTTTAATTTGGCTTAAAATTGTTTAAAAGTTATTTAAGCTTTGCTTATAAATTCAAACTAGAATTGTGCTAGATGCTGAATCCAGTTCAGCACGACAAACGTCTTATTTTTCCAATAAACCCTAATCAAATTAAGTTCGAAGCTGCTTTCCGTCGAGGTTTCGATACAAATTTTTCTAAAGAAAAATTCACTCAACCTGACAGAAAACCTCTCAACTCTAAACTATGATCTCTTTCTTCATTTTACTTTATACTCTTCGACTAAAAAACCTCTTGTCAGGCTGAGTGATTTTGCACAGCAAAATTGTATCGAAGCCTTAGACAAGAGAGGTACGAAGGTTGTCATGCTCCTTTTCTGTCAACATTTCGATACAAATTTTTCTAAAGAAAAATTCACTCAATGTGACAGAAAATCTCTGCACCTTCAACTCTACACTCTAAATCCCAAACTAACCCGGAGCGTCATTTCGCACTTGATCCAGAATCTCTCTTGTCAGTCTGAGTGATTTTGTGAAACAAAATTGTATCGAAGACTAAGACAAGAGAAGTACGTGGATAAAAAGAAAGATTAATTAGATAAGATGCTGTAACATTTTCAGCATCACATACGTCTAACAGAAAACCTCTCTACTTTAAACTTTCCCCCTACACTCTACACCAATTCCCAACTACCGACTACTATATACCAACTACCCTAAACCCTTTCTGCTTTCCTCTCCAAAAATACCCAAAACAATTCCGTATCTTTACAGTTAAAACCTAGCTATGAAAGAAAAGAAAGATATCACGCTAAAAGAAACTATCGTAGATGGTAAAGCTATTAGCCCAGTCTTACCCAAAAATGTAAAGAATTACCTAATCGATATCGATGGAACTATCGGCGAAGATATTCCCAATGAGGAACCTGAAAGAATGCTAACGGCTGAGGTTTATCCTGATGCTTTAAAGGTTTGCAACAAATGGTATGACGAGGGACATAGAATTTGTTTCTTTACTTCAAGAACAGAAGAACATAGAGAATACACGGAGACTTGGCTAAAAAAACACGGTTTTAAATATCATAGTCTACTGATGGGAAAACCACGTGGCGGAAACTATCACTGGATCGACAATCATATGGTGAAGGCAACCCGCTATAATGGCAAGTTCACCGATTTGGTGGAAAAAGAAGTTATGATTGAAGTTTTCGATGATGGAAGTCATGATTAATTTTGTTCTTTTTATGTAACTTTAAGCATCGAATACAAGCTCAGCATTCAGACAATATATACTAATGCATCAAATATAGTAGCGTGATATGGAAAATCTTAAATATCCGATAGGTAGATTCAAAACACCCGAAAAATTTGAACAAAAATTGGTGAAACATTATATTCATCAACTCAATGTGCTTCCGCCCTATTTTGCACAAACTGCCTTAGAATTAAATCCCGATCAACTCAAACAAAGTTATCGCCCTGGTGGTTGGAATGCCATTCAAGTAGTGCATCACATGGCAGATAGCCATATGAATGCCTTTATTCGGTTTAAATTAGCCTTAACCGAAACCGAACCCATTATTAAACCCTTCCAAGAAAATCTATGGGCCAACTTATCAGATTGTCAACTTGCAGGCATTTCCTCTTCATTACAGATTCTATCTGGCTTACACTATAGATGGGTCGTGTTATTAAAAAACATGAACGAGAGAGAATTTGCTAAGTCTATAACACATCCAGAATACGACGAAAAACAAGATTTATTCTTTCTACTAGCCTACTATGCATGGCACGCGGAACATCATTTAGGTCATTTAAAAATCATACACCAACTTAAACAATTAGAAAGCAGTATTTCATAAGTTATAGTTAGCAGTGATTTTATTGAATAACAATTCAAATAATTGTTTGCAAATCCCTAACTTTGCCCACTTATGAAAAAATTGAGCCCAAGTTTTATAGGATTTTTAATTGCACTGTTAGTGACAATTTTGAGTTTGGTGGTTTATTTTGAGGTGATACTAAAAAAGAGCTATTACCTAATTGATAACCCAACCAAAGCCATTTTGAACGTGACCATAGACCAAAATAAATATGTTGTGTCACCGGGTCAGGAATTAAAAATTAATTTAGAAAAAGGGCAACACACATTAGAAGTTGCTTCTGAGGTAGATAGTCTTAATTTTCCAGCAAGCACATTTGAGGTAAAAAGAGTAAGAGGATTGATTAATCCGACACGTTCGGTATATTTTATTTATGGATTGCCTTATGGTCCAATGGTAGATAAAGATTCTATCTTCGGAAAATTAAAAGCAACTTATCAAGGCAAAACCTATTTGGGTGATGTAAAAATAGATTCTACGATTTATAACGAGGATTTCTATTATAACTTAGACGAAGACTTCCCAGCTTTTACACGAAAATCTGAAAACGATACATTACGTAAGAAGATATTTAGAGTTGGTGATTTTAAACAATTTTATTTTGAGAATTACGAATAATCTAAATTCTCCACATTAGCATTAGAAAAATATGTCAGAACAAGTAAAACCATATGGCTCCACAATGGGCAAAAAAGATGAAGTCGAACAAATGTTTGACAACATCTCGCATAGATATGATTTCCTCAACCGATTATTATCGGTTGGAATCGATGTCAGCTGGCGTAAAAAAGTAGTTAAAATGGTTACCAAGACCGAGCCAAAAACCATCTTAGACGTAGCCACCGGAACCGGAGACTTGGCGATTGCTTTGGCTAAAAAGAATCCACAAGCTAAGATTACTGGTTTCGATTTATCGAATGGAATGCTGGAGCACGGTCGTCTAAAGGTAGCAGAGAAAAACTTGAGCGATCAAATCGAAATGATTCAAGGAGACGCAGAGAATATGCCTTTTGAGGACAACACATTCGATGCTATTACGGTTGCCTTTGGCGTTAGAAACTTCGAAACATTAGAAAAAGGATTAAAAGAGATTCATCGCGTACTAAAACCAGGCGGGAAATTTGTGATTTTAGAGTTTTCACAGCCAGAGCAGTTCCCGATGAAACAATTATATAATTTCTATTTCAAGAATATTTTACCCGTTATCGGAAAAACTTTCTCCAAGGATCACAGAGCCTACACCTACTTGCCAGAGTCGGTACAAGCCTTTCCTTATGGGGAAAAATTGAACAATATATTGAAATCTGTAAATTTTCTTGAACCTAAAGATAAAAAACTTACCTTTGGCATAGCGAGTATTTATAGTTGCTTAAAATAAATCGCCAAACAATACGTTATCAAAATATGAGAAAGATTTTTGCCCTTTTCACTATCATGTTTATTGTGTCTGCCCAGGCGCAATGGAAGCCAAACTTCGATAAAGAAGACAAAAATAACGCTGAAGACCAGAAAAGACTATCCTATGGATACTTTTTGGGACTGAATTACTTCGATTTCAAGATGCATCCCAGCGAAACGGGTATCAACGATCTAGGTAGATTTGATGTCGAGTCTGAAGCCAAAATGGGCTTCTCTGCAGGACTTATGGGAAAATTAAAACTAAACGATAGATTTGATTTATTCATCCAGCCAGGGATTCACTTCACAGAGCGTAACCTATATTTCAACAATATACACGAAGGTGGTATTTATGACAATCCATACAACGGAACGCCGTATTTAGCATCAGCCAATGATTCGATTCGCGAGATTAAATCTTCTTATATCGATATTCCGATTTTATTACAAATCCACGGTGATCGTTGGTTTAACACGCGTCCCTACTTACAAGCTGGGGTTGGATATATGATTAACATGCAGAGTGAGGAAAGCTCAGAAGATGATAACTTAGATGGGATTTTTAGACTAAAAACACATAGTTTCTCATACCAAATCGAAGGTGGTATTAGCATTTACTTCCGTAGATTTAAATTAACACCATCAGTTAAAGGAATTTTCTTCTTCAACAACGAGTTAGTGGCAGACGATCCAGACACGCCACCAATTTGGGCAGGTGCCTTCTCGTCTATGCACACGAGAGCCGTCATGTTCTCGCTCAAGTTTGAGTAAGCAATTCAATAGAAAAAATTTAAAAGTCGCCATGTGCGGCTTTTTTTTGGGCTTTATTTTTTGGGCGGCTTAACTGGCTTTCTGTTGCAATCTTTGAGTGCGCTAGAGACAAACAATCTAGCCCAAGGAGCTTCCGGTGGTCGCTCTTGGTCGTCCTTATTTGTTGCTCTAGCGCCCAGCAAAGGATTTCCACGCCAATCCAGGCCGCAGGCTATCGCGCCTAAAGCTAAAGTTTATAATGCCCACACAAGTTATCTCTCAAAACGCAAGTGAATAGTTTGAAAACAGCTATTAAAACTCATGTTTTTAGCCAATTAAAGACTTTCTAATTCGTATTTTATTTTGTAATTTTAAGTAATGAAAAAGCAATCATATGAGTTTGTGAAAGAAGATTAAATTTCATCTCTTTAAATTAAAACCAATGACTGTAAGATCATTTGCTTTGATCTAAATTAAATTCAGATTAAAACAAATTAATTAAGTTTAAAAATCAACTCACTCCTCTCTAAGAGGAATAAAAAAATCATTTGCAATGAAATTAATTAAGAACATTTTAGTTGCCGTAGACTTTAGAGCTTCCACAGACAACCTTGTATCCAATGCTCTTGTTTTCGCCAAAAAATTTAAATCTAAGATAACGCTTGTTCACGTGCTGCCACAAGCTTCCACCAACGAAAAAGTTGATTCATTGGTAAGAAAAGCCGCCGAAGAAGAACTAACAAAAATTAATGAAAGGTTTAGACAAGAAGATATTCAGACGGGTGACGCTATGATTATGTTTGGCAATTATAGTGATAGAATCGCATTTGCTTCTAAAAAGATAGGTGCTAATTTGGTCATCCTTGGAGCCGGAGAGAAACACAGAAAAGATAGTGTTCAGCTCGGTACCACGGCTGGTAGAGTCATGCAAAAAAGCAAAGTTCCCGTTTTTGTGATTAAAAATGGACAGGATTTAAGCCAAATTAAAAACATCCTTTGCCCTGTTGACTTTTCTGATGAATCTAGCAATGCACTCAAAAATGCTATTGCGATTGCACGTATGTTCCAAGCAAAATTGACTATTTTGAGTGTCTATACTGAGTTTAAGCAAACGATAACACGCATAGACCCAGATGAAGTGAATCGTCAACGTAAGCAGGATCAAGAACTGGAGTTAAAGAGATTCTTAGACAAGCATAACCTAATTGATTTAGACTATAGTCAAGAAGTTGCCGGTGGAAGTCCATCACAAGAAATCCTAAAAGCTATTGAAGCTCATCAAATCGATTTGCTATTAATGGGAACTACCGGAAGATCTGGTATCAATAAAATCCTATTAGGAAGTGTAACAGAAAAAGTAACCAGAGAAGTACTTACCTCATTCATCACTTCCAAAAAAGAAGATTTCCTTGAGTTTGAATTAATTTCGCAGGACTTAGACGAGCATTTTGAAGCTGCAGAAAAGCTTTATGAAGATGGTTTCTATAATTTAGCCATTGATTTATACCATGAAGCCCTAAAGCTTAACTTTACGCACTTGCCATCGTTGAGAGGCTTGGCTAGAACTTATGAAAAACTAGGCGATGAAGCCAATGCAAGTAAATACCAAAACATGGCTAAGCAAGTTTTACAACAAATGAAAAACTATAAAATTGAAGAAGAAGTTCGTAGAAATATGAGCTGAAAACAAGCTAATTAGTCAAGCTAAATGAAAAGTACAGTCTTAAATCCAAACGATTTTTGACTGTACTTTGCTTTTTAGCCTGAGCATTATTAAAGAAATCTGATGGAAAGCAATGCCCATTTATAGAGTTTTTATATTTTTAATAAATATAAGAACATAATCACCCAATGATGAGAAAGCTTTTTTACCTCTGTTTTATCTTAATTTCTAGTTTTCTAATAGCACAAAATCCTGATTTGTATAATGAATGGATTCTAGATAAAATCACTTATGAAAATGGAGATAAATTAGAAATAAACCATCACAATTACTCCAACTTCTTAAGCTATGAAATAAAACCAGATGTTCTCATAAGTTCACATGGCGCTGCTAAAGCAAGTATCAAAGAGAAATATATTAAGACTCAATATCGAAAGATATTTTATGAGTTAAAAGATGATCAACTAATATTTCGTGATAGCGATGATAATAAATTATATTATTTCCTTACCAAAGAAAATTACTTAGCTAAATATCCAGAGTTTCAGATTAAACCTATTGAGTATAATGGACAGATGCTCGTTGAAAGCAATAAATTCTGTCAGGCTGAAATGACCGGGGATTTATGTCTTCATCAATTCTTAACCAATGAAATCCCTAGTTATAAGCGGTATTCTATAACGAACCAGTTCTTTGAAGCTAAGTTTGTTTTAACTAAAGAAAACAAAATTCAAGACATTGAAATACTTTCAGGAATCAGCAAAAGCTTTGACAAACAATTTATAGCTGCTTTATTAAAAGCAGAGGGGAAATTAAAAAATAAGTGTGATCGAGATTTATTAATGACAGAGAATTTTATTTTTGTTGAGATGGGCAATGGCTATGTCAATAGAGATGAAAAGGACTTAACGCAGATAACTTCACAAATGACGAAAGATTTTGATAAAAATTTATTTAAAAATGTTGTAGATGCGTATCCACAAGTTTTAAAATCTAAAGATAAAACAGATCAAATTAGAAGATTTAAATATAGTTATGAAAATGCACTTTTAATTTCAGGAATTTCCTTTTTAGCCTTAGGACAAAATAAAAAAGCTTGTGAATCATTTAGCCTTATCGGTGATAAAACAAATTTCAAAGTGCGAAATTTTCTAATTGATTTCTGCGAAAATTAATTTCATTTAAACTCAACTAAAACATCAACTTTATGAAAAGCCTTTAACCTATCTTTTTGATGCTTTGTTTAAGTTTCTTATTAGCGCCTGCTTGTTCTCAAGCAAAGCCTAGTCAAGGGACCAAGACCAATCTGAGAGCACAAATTAAATTAAAAGTAGAGAAAGGAATTCAAGCGTGGGTGCAAGATATTTTGGTGGTTTCTGATTTAAACGATACAACAGAATTTTGGCAAATCTGCGAATTAGATCAAAAACGTAGACTTTTTAAAATTGAGTCTTATAAAGATGGAATTATTTCAAGAGATATATTTTGAATCAGAAAATGATTTAGTCTACGCCAATGAAAAGGAGCAGTTGATGCCCAAAAATCATTTCGCTCAAAGCATTTGGAATTGCGAATATTTTACACAAAACGGAGAACTACTTAGCACCATGTCTTTAGGTCATGGAAAAACAGAGTCAGAAGATTGGCAAGCTGAGTCTATTTTTGAACTCTACCAACAACGATTAAAAGAATTAAAAAGCTTTAAAAATTAATCTACTCTCTAACATTTATCAGTTATATAAATCTGCAAAACTCTTGGCTTTCTATTATCTTTAAACCTCTTAATAAAAGCCTATGAAGTTTGTAAGTGCCCACGAAGCCGTTAAGGAAATTCAATCTAGAAACCGCGTATTTGTTCAGAGTGCAGCCATGACTCCTTTGGAATTAGTAGATGCTATGTCGCTGAGATACCAAGAGTTAAAAAATGTAGAAGTCATTCACATCCACACCGAGGGCGAAGCGAAATACACCCAAGAACCTTATAATCAATCTTTTCACACCAATGCTCTATTTGTAGGAGCCAACACCCGAAAAGCAGTCAATTCTGGTGCAGGTTCTTATACTCCAATGTTCCTGGGCGATGTTCATATTTTATTTAGAAGGAATATTCTACCAATTGATGTGGCTTTGATTCAAGTTTCTCCACCTGATCAACATGGTTTTTGTTCGTTAGGCGTATCCATTGATATCACCCTACCCGCCATTGAAACAGCTAAGAAAATCATTGCACAAGTCAATCCTAACGTTCCAAGAACGCATGGTGACGGAATCATTCATAAAAGCAGAATTGATGCCTTTGTAGAAAGTAATTCACCGATTTACAGCATAGAACCGACAGAACCCAACGAAACCGATATTAAAATTGGTGCACATGTCGCAGGATTGGTAGAAGATGGCGCAACGTTACAAATGGGAATTGGCGCAATACCTAATGTGGTTTTAAGCAATCTTGGAAATCATAAAAACTTAGGAATTCACACAGAAATGTTTTCAGACGGCGTTCTTCCTTTGTATGAATCGGGCGTGATTACCGGAAGAGAAAAACAAATTAAAACAGGTAAAATCGTCACTTGTTTTGCTATGGGAAGTCAGAAGTTATATGACTTTGTAAATGAAAATCCAGTGGTACATTTTAAGGAAGCGGGCTACACCAATGACACGGCGATCATTAGACGAAATCCTAAAGTAACCGCCATTAATAGCGCAATTGAGATTGATTTAACCGGACAAGTTTGTGCTGATACAATTGGTAGCTATCAATATTCTGGCGTGGGTGGACAAATGGATTTTATTCGTGGAGCTTCTCTATCCGAAGGTGGTAAACCTATTTTTGCCTTAGCCTCACAAACCAAGAAAGGGTTATCTAAAATTGTTCCGCAGCTCAAAGTAGGTGCTGGTGTTACAACGACGAGGGCTCACGTTCACTATATCGCAACAGAATTTGGTGTGGTGAATTTATTTGCTAAAAGCTTACGCGAAAGAGCCAAACTTTTGATTTCTATAGCACATCCAGACCATCAAGAAGAACTAGAAAAACAAGCTCGAGAATTGAACTTAGTATAAAATAAAAGGCTTTTGCAAAATCGAAATTCATTCATGCAAAGCCTTATTTTTTTTCTATTTCTTCAAATTATTTAGCTTAACCTCTACTCTAGGCTTAATTAAACCTATGCTTTTTTAGTCATCTTTGCCATGTAGAATCCATCAAATCCAGTTTCTGCAGGCATCAATGTTTTCTCTTCTACCAATGTGAATTCTGAATGATTACTTAAGAAAGTTTTCACTTGCTCTGAGTTTTCAGAAGGTAAAATTGAACATGTTACATAAACCAAAATACCCTCTGGTTTAAGTAATTTGCTGTAAGTTTCTAGAATTTCTTTTTGCTCAACCAATACACGCTCTAAAGTAGCTTTATCCAATTTGTATTTGGCATCTGGATTACGTCTTAGGACTCCTAATCCCGTACATGGCGCATCGATGAGAAGTCTATCAAATGACTTATTAAACCTCTTCAAAACTTTGGTTGAGTCAATTAACTTTGTTTGAATATTGTGAGCTCCTGCTCTTTTGGCGCGTCTTTTTAATTCATTTAATTTCCATTGATGAATATCCATAGAAACAATGTTTCCTTTGTTTTCCATCAAGGCTGCTAAATGCAAACTTTTACCTCCCGCACCTGCACAAGCATCTGCTACACGCATTCCGGGCTCTACTTCAACAAATGGTGCTACCAACTGTGAGTTGGCATCTTGCATCTCAAAATAACCTTTTTTGAACTCATCGGTTAAGAATAAATTCTCCTTTTCAACCAACACATAAGCATCTGGGAAACGCTTTAATTTGGTGATTCTGATTTCCTTATCTAACAAATCAGCCTTAAGTTCCTTCTCATTGGTTCTCAAAGTATTCACACGAAGAACGGCTGGCGCTGCTTGATTCATAGCCTCTAATTCGGTAATCCATTGATCACCTAATTCCTTTTGTCCAATTTCAAATAATTCATCTGAAATCGAATGCTTAATCGCTGGAATTCTTAAAGCCTGTAAATAATTACCTTTAATCTTTTGCGCTTTTACTTTCTTAAATTCCTCTAAATCTGGTAATCTACCGTCGTTCATTACAATCCAAGCAGCGATAAATTCCCAATAATGTCGCTTGCGCAAAGCATTAGCAGATGCAAAATCAATGGTTCTTTTCCATCTTACCATATCATAGACCATTTCCGCCACAAAGCCACGGTCGCGACTTCCCCAAAGACGGTTTTTCTTAAATGTTCTTTCTAAAGCTTTGTCAGAATAGTCACCTTTCTCAAAGATTGACTCTAAGGTTTCTATCATTCCGACGTATAAATTGTGATAAGGTAGTACTTCCATGCGGCAAAGGTAGTGATTAGTTTAAAATTTCGCACCTACTCAACCTGCTTGAAATGAAAATCTTGTTCATACCAAAAGCCACAATTTCTCATGGAATTAAACTTTAAATATAAATTTACAATTTATTATTAGCTATTGTTTTAAAAATTTATCTTTTAAAATAAGCCATCCATTTTTGTCTTTGAGTTGAATGAAATAAAAACCCTAACATTTTTTAAATATTCTCCATCGTTAGAGTCTTTGAAATTTTACCTTAAAATAGCATGAATATTTCAGCTTAAACGATAAAAAATTTAATATCTTTATTTGTTAACATTAGCTAGACAACAACTTCTAACGAAATGCCCAATTCACAAAATCCTGAATATACCACTCCACCCAAATGGTCGCAAGAAGCGATTTGGTATCAGATTTTTGTTGAAAGATTCTATAATGGAGACGCTAGTAATGATCCTGAGATTGAAAATATGCAAGGTGCTTGGCCACACACCTATGATGAAAATTGGAAAATTACAGCATGGACAAGTGATTGGTATAAGGATGCGCCACATTCCCAAGACAAAGAAGAAGTCCGAAAATGGTATGACCAAGTTCAATCGAGGCGTTATGGTGGTGATTTACAAGGAATTATAGATAAATTAGATTATATACAATCATTGGGTGTAAATTCTATATATTTAAATCCCATCAACGATGCCCCTTCTCTACATAAATATGATGCCAGAAATTTTCATCATGTCGACATTCATTTTGGCCCCGATCCCTTAGGTGATAATTTAATAATAGCACAAGAAGATCCCAACGATCCAGAAACTTGGCAATGGACTTCTGCAGACCGACTTTTCTTGGAATTGGTAGCTAAAATTCACGAAAAAGGAATGCGCGTTATTGTAGATTATTCCTTTAATCACACAGGAATCCAATTTTGGGCATGGCAAGATATTTTAAACAATGGTATCCACTCAAAGTATGCGGATTGGTATGACATAAATATGTTCAATCACCCAAATTCACCGATGGGGCAACTAGATTTTAATTCATGGGCAGGCGTAAAAGAACTTCCTCAATTAAGGAAAAAATACTACTCGAATCACATAAAAGGATTCCCGTATCAAGGTGATTTAAACAAGTCTGTTAAGAAACATGTTTTCAAGGTAGTAGAGCGTTGGCTAGCGCCCAAAGGCTATGATGCGAAATACGGAATTGATGGGTTTAGATTAGATGTAGCCGATGAAATTGGTTTAGATTTTTGGCGAGATTTCAGAAAGCATGTTAAGGCTATCAATCCAGAAGCGTTTTTGGTGGGAGAAGTTTGGTGGGAAAATTGGCCTCACAAAATGATGGATCCAAAACCCTATATAAGCGATGATGTTTTTGATGCTATTATGTATTATCAACCCTATAAGCACGTTCGTGCATTCTTTGCCAAACCAAATGAATACATAGATGGGCAGCAATTAAAAGAAGAATTGGGCGCTATGGTAGCTGGAATTCCAGATGCAAATATTAAGGCCATGATGATGATGAGCGCCAGTCATGACACGCCTAGATTATTGAGTTCGTTTAATAATAAAAATATCTATAAATATTTAGCAAAGCCCTTAGAGGATGTGAATTACAAAACAGGTAAACCTAGCGAAGAAGTTTATGAAAGGGTGAAAAATTTTTTAGTTTTCCAATTTACGATGCCTGGATCTCCACAGATTTGGGCAGGTGACGAAATGGGTATGTGGGGCGCAGATGATCCAGATTGCATAAAGCCGCTTTGGTGGCCTGAGTACACATTTGATCCAGAAACTCAAAACCCATTTAATGAAGATGAAAACATCTATGAAGCAGTAGGTTTTAACCAAGAATTACATTTATTTTATAAAAAAATCATAGATTTACGAAAACACCATCCCGTATTTACGCATGGTGAGCTTAAGTTTATCTACACAAAAGGTGATGTGATTATATATAAACGTAGAAGTTCTGAAGAAAGCATTTATATAATTTTCAATAATTCAGATACAGAGATTTATTTGGAGCATCTCAACTTAGAAGGATATGATTTATGGAATGAAAAGATGCTATCTATGGAAGATTGCAGAAACTTAAAACCTATTGATTTTAAGCTAATTAAAGTAAAAAATAAATTTGAAAACAAACGAATATGAGTCATAATGGAATACCGTCGGTAGATTTAGCTGATTTTTTATCAGATGATCCGGCTAGAAAGCAAAAATTCGTGAATGAAATTGGAGATGCTTACCAAACGATTGGTTTTGTTTCTCTTAAAAACCATTTCCTTTCTGATGAATTGGTTGACAACTTATACAAGGAAGTTAAAAAATTCTTCGATTTAGATGAAGAAGTTAAAAGCAAATACGAAATTCCTGGAATTGGCGGTCAACGTGGTTATACTTCCTTTGGAAAAGAACATGCAAAAGGTTCTAATAAAGGAGATTTAAAAGAGTTTTGGCATTTTGGTCAATATGTGGACGAAGCTGATAAAGCAAAATTCGATTATCCAGAAAACGTAGATGTTGAGGAGCTTCCAGAGTTTGCAAAAGTGGGTAAAGAAACATACCAGCAATTAGAGAAAACTGGAATTTATGTTTTGAGAGCTTTAGCCTTATTTTTAGGATTAGATGAATTCTATTTTGATGATAAAGTTAAGAATGGAAATTCAATTTTGAGACCTATCCACTACCCACCTATTACAGGAGAACCAGATGGGGCTGTTAGAGCTGGCGCGCATGGCGACATTAACTTAATTACTTTGTTGATGGGAGCTTCAGCAGGAGGATTACAAGTTCAACGACATGATGGTGAATGGGTGGATGCAATTCCAGAAGCAGATGAATTAGTGATTAATGTAGGTGATATGCTTTCTCGTCACACCAACAATAAATTAAAATCTACGATTCACCGCGTGGTAAATCCACCAAAGGAAGAATGGCACAAGCCTCGATTCTCGATTCCATTCTTTATGCACCCTATTAGTGAAATGAAATTAGACGTTTTAGAAGATTGTATTGACGAGAATAATCCAAAGCAGTTTGATGACATCACAGCCGGTGAATTCTTAACGCAAAGATTAAGAGAAATTGGTTTGATTAAGTAATTCAATTAAACTTAAGATTAAAATAAATCAAAAACCTGCGCATCAGCAGGTTTTTGATTTTTAGAAAAAAGTCAAGCCATTCAAGTTTAAAAACGCGAATTTTGGTATTGCAATTAATTTTAAAATGCCTGTTTATTTAACAATAAATTTAAGTAAGAACGCTTTTATAAATGTACTTTAGCCTAAGTATAATCAGTTTTAAATGCGTATCTTTACTTCGATCTCTATTCAAAATTTATTATATTTGAAAGTTATGGATTTACAAGATCAACTAAAGAATTTATTTCCTAATCACGCGCCTTCGGAGGATTCACAGGAAGCCCCAAAAGACGAAGGACTGTGGATTCCAGATGATGTTGTGGAGTGCCATTTTGAGAAAAGAAAAGGTAAGCCCAACACTATTATCAAAGGATATACTGGTAATGATGATGATTTTAAACAATTGGCCAAGGACATTAAACGTCATTTAGGCGTTGGAGGTTCTACCAAGAATGATGAAATCATTATTCAAGGTGATTTTAGAGATAAAATCATGAAGTATCTAGAAGATATGGGAATGAAAGTAAAACGCGTTGGAGGTTAATCAAAACTAAAAAATATGTCAAAAAAAATAGCAGCATCTGAGATGCCATTAAATCAAGATGGCAGTGTATATCATTTAAATTTATTACCAAACGATATTGGTCAAGATATCATCTTTGTAGGTGATCCAGAGAGAGTTGAAAGAGTTTCTAAGTTCTTTGATAGTGTAGAAATCAAGAAAGCTAAGCGTGAGTTTGTTACGCACACAGGTACATTAAATGGGAAAAAACTGACCGTACTTTCAACCGGAATTGGTACAGATAACATTGATATTGTTGTTAATGAGTTAGATGCTTTGGTGAATATTGATTTAGAAACCAGAGAAATTAAACCGGAACACACCTCATTAAACATAGTGAGATTTGGGACTTCGGGTTCTGTAAATCCTAAGATTGGTGCTGGGAGTTTTGTAAAAAGCAGATACAGTGTTGGATTTGATGGTTTAATGAAGTTTTATCCAGAACATAAAGATAGTGCTGAGTTTAAAAAAGAGTTTTTATCTAATTTTAAATACAATGAGATTGAATCTTTATTATACTTTACAGAAGGTTCAAAAGAGTTGTTCGACAAATTCGGTGAAGGTTTCGTAGGCGGAAATACAGGTTCATTATCTGGTTTTTATGGTCCACAAGGGAGAGAATTAAGATTAAAACCGCTAGCTGCCGACTTTTTAGATCGATTACATGAAAATGGTTTAGATAACTTCGAGATGGAGACTTCTGGAATTTATGCCTTTGCTAATCTATTAGGTCACAAAGCTTTATCATTGAATTGCATAATTGCGAATCGTTCTACTGGAGAATTTTTAGACAATTATAAAGAAGCGGTAGACGAAATGATTGCTAAGGCACTCAATGTCATGACCCAATAGTCCACAGAATTATTCACTAAATCTTATCTTTGCAATTCTTAAAAACAATCTATGCTCAAAAGGCCCATTAGGCGTTCTGCTATTATCCTATTTATATTAACACTGGTAGTGTTTTTAGTGGTGCAGATTTTATTTAAAACGCAAGAGATTTTTCAGTTTTCTGATTTTCAATATATAATTGCAACATCGATTGCTAATGCATTTGTAATTACAAGTATTTATGCTTTTGTGGCTGCATCTAATTTATTGAAATGGAACAACAAACCAGGAATTAGTTTCTTTAAAATATTCAAGCTTAGCTTTTTACCTGGTTTTATTGCTGGAGTTTTAAGTTTGCTATGTGTTTTTGCTTATTTTCATTATGTAGATCCATCTGGAATTGAACAACTTAAAACAGAGTATTTAGATTATAGCTTAGTTCAAGCTAAGGTTAATGGAGATTACGAAGATGTAGAGAAAGTGATTAATTCTCCTGAAGTTAGGAATACTAACTTACTGAATAACAAAACCTTTACTTTAATCCTAGGAATTTTAATTTTCTTTAACTTCAGTCTAGCATTAATGCTAAGTTTTTTATGGAAAATTAGGAATACACCCAAACCAAAATGAATCTATCTATCGTTATACCATTATTGAATGAGCAAGATTCTTTGCAAGAGTTGCATCAACGTATTGCGAAGGTCTTGAAGAACGATTATACCTACGAAATTATCTTTATAGACGATGGTAGTACAGATAATTCTTGGGATATTATTAAAGTATTACAATCCAATTTTCCAGAAGTAAAAGGGATTAAATTCCGCAAAAACTATGGTAAATCACAGGCTTTAAATGCGGCTTTTGCCATGGCACAAGGTGATGTAGTGATAACCATGGATGCCGATTTACAAGACTTCCCAGAGGAAATTCCGTCTTTATATAAAGGAATTGCCGAAGAGGGAATGGATTTAATTTCGGGTTGGAAGCAAAAAAGACAAGATCCTGTTTTCACTAAAAATATTCCTTCTAAGCTTTTTAATGCGGTAGCAAGAAAAACAAGTGGATTAGAATTGCATGATTTTAATTGTGGTTTAAAAGCTTATAAAAAAGACGTTGTAAAATCATTGCAGCTACGTAGCGATATGCACAGATATATTCCTGTATTAGCCAAGAATGCAGGTTTTGTGAACATTAAAGAACAAAAAGTACAACATACCGCCAGAAAACATGGCGTTTCTAAATTCGGGAGTAGTCGTTTTGTGAATGGATTTTTGGATTTAATTACACTTTGGTTTGTTGGAAAATTTGGTCATCGTCCGATGCATTTCTTTGGTGCAGCAGGAAGCCTGATGTTTATCTTTGGTTTTCTGATGGTCTTTTGGATTGGCGCGAGCAAATTATACATGCTTTACAAAGAAGTTCCAACCATTTTGGTGGCTAATAATCCATGGTTTTACCTCGCTATGTTGTGTATGATTTTTGGAATGCAATTATTTTTAGCTGGGTTTATTGGAGAATTAGTTGTAAGAAATAACCGTGAGGCAAGCACCTTTGAGGTACAAGAAACATTGGGTTTTAACTAAGTTAATTCTTACATTTAGCTAAGCAAACCAAATCTAAAAACAAGCTTAAGATATGAACAAATTTTTATTAATAATTTCAATATTTAGTCTAATACTTACGTCATGTTCAGATGGAATAAAAGGAGAAGGCGAGGTTGGATTGGCGGTTGATTTCAAGATTGAAACCTTTGATGCTATTAAAGCGGATGGGAGTTTCAAAATGATTTTAATACCGAATGATTCTTCTTATGTAAGTGTTCAAACACATAAGAACTTAATTGAAAACATGGACATTTATGTTCAGAATAAGACCTTACATATCGGTGAAAAAACGGCTGTAGAAGCTTTTGAATCTTATGTTATCTATTTATACTATCACCAAGATTTAAATAAAATTTCTACGGCAGCTAAGGTTTTATTAGAAACCCAAGGCATCATTAATTTCGATGATTTTGAATTAGAAACCTCTGGAGCTAGTAATGTGAATCAATTTGGAATTATAGCTAAAGAAGCTAAAATCACTGTCTTAGATAAATCAGAAGTAAAAGTACACGGCGAAACTTCTACCTTAAAATTAAAAGCCAAAGACTATGCAAAAGTTGACCTAAGTGATTTTGATGTAAGAGTTATAGATGTCGATTTAGCTGGCGAAGCCGATGTAGAGGCCAAAATTGGCAAAGAATTATCTGGAAGAATTTTACAAAACTCAACACTCGAGTACCAAGGCAACCCCATGAAAGATGTGGAAGTTAAGGACAATGGAGAACTATTAAAAAAGTAATTTATGAATGTATTAGATAGAGCAAGAATATGGTTAGGTGAAGCTTACGACGAAGAAACGCGTAATGAAGTTCAAAACTTAATAGACAATGATCCCAAGTTATTAGAAGAATCTTTTTACAAAGATTTGGAATTCGGTACGGGCGGAATGCGCGGTATCATGGGAACTGGAACCAATCGTTTAAATAAATATACTTTAGGAGCTGCAACACAAGGATTAGCGAATTATTTAAAAGAATTCCATGGCGACAAGGAATTAAAAATGGTGATTGCACACGACGTTAGACACAACAGCCGTAAATTCATGCAAATTGTTGCAGATGTTTTAACAGCTAACGGAATCAAAGTATTTATTTTTGACAACTTCAGACCTACGCCAGAATTATCTTTTGCAGTAAGACATTTAGGATGTGATGCAGGTATTGTTTTAACGGCCTCTCACAATCCACCAGAATATAATGGATACAAAGTTTATTGGAACGATGGAGCACAAATAGTTCCTCCACACGACAAAGCTATTATTGAGCGCGTAGGAGCTGTGAAGGTTGAAGATATTAAATTCGATGGTAATTCCGATTTAATCGAAACTTTAGACAACCATGTAGATGATGTTTTTCTTAAAAACTGTGTGAAATACGGTTCTCGAAATCAGAAAGATGGATATAAATCATTAAAAATCGTCTTTACTCCTATCCATGGAACATCGATTGTTTCCATTCCAGAAGCTTTGGACAGAGCAGGTTTTGAGCATGTTTATTTGGTGGAAGAGCAAATTAAGCCCAGCGGTGATTTCCCAACGGTAAAATCTCCCAACCCAGAAGAGCCAGAAGCTTTATCTATGGCATTAGATTTAGCCAAAACCGTAGAAGCTGATATTGTGATTGGAACTGACCCCGATGGAGATAGATTAGGTGTTGCGGTGCGTGATTTAAATGGAAAAATGGTTTTATTAAACGGTAATCAAACCAACGTTATCCTAACGGATTTTTTATTAAATGAACTGGAAACAAATAACGAATTCCAAGGAAATGAATTCATTGGCTCTACCATTGTGACTTCGGATATTTTCTTAGATTTAGCGAAACATTACGACATTGAGTGCAAGTTAGGTTTAACAGGTTTCAAATGGATTGGTAAGATGATTCGCGAAGCCGAAGGAAAGCAGAAGTTTATTTGTGGGGGTGAAGAAAGTTTTGGGTTTATGGTAGATGATTTCTTGAGAGATAAGGATTCGGTTACTTCTACCCTATTAGCTTGTCATATTGCGGCCAAGGCTAAGGCCGAAGGAAGTTCGATTTACAAAAAATTAATTGAGGCTTTTATTAAGACAAAATGTTATCAAGAAGACTTAATTTCTATTGTTAAACCAGGAATCTCAGGAGCTGAAGAAATCAAACAAATGATGAAGGATTGGCGTTCTAATCCACCAAAATCAATCGATGGAAGTCCGGTAGTTGTATTAAATGATTATAAAACTCAGGAGTCTAAGAACTTGAAAACGGGTGAGATAACACCACTAGATATTACTGCCTCGAACGTATTAATATTCTATACTGAAGATGGTAGTAAGATAGCAGCTAGACCTTCTGGTACAGAGCCTAAAATTAAGTTCTATTTCTCTGTTCATACAGAATTGGATCATATCGATGATTATCCTGCAACTTTAGAAAAATTAAATGCTAAGATAGAACGACTTAAAGCAGAGCTTTCTTAAGTATTGCTTTAGTAATTATATTTAGATGATCGGTGTATAAGAAATTATGCACCGATTTTTTGTGTTAATAATTTAAATTTAAAACATAATTCCTAGTTAGCAGAGAGGATACAACTAATCTTAAAGATAGTAATCTAAATATGTCGCCCTAAGACTTCGACTTAGATTAACTTTCAAATACTTATGCTATTATTTTGAGATAGAAAGTGTGTTTTAAGATAAGCGGAAAACAGAATTAAAAACAATACCAAGACCTTGTATTCCAAGTACTCCATGCCACAAGCAATTCATTTGAATTATGAAAGTTGATAACCTTTTTTATTATGTCATTCCGGGTCAGATGAATTTACACCACAAAAAAAGCCTGCATTTCTGCAGGCTTTAAAATTATTTGGAAAGGCTATTTTTAGTTACCTTCTTCCATTCTCTTCTTCAATTCAGCTAAAGAATCAAGATCACCTAAAGTAGATCTTTCTGGAACTTGTTGGCTCTCCATTGCTTTCTTAGCCTCTTTGATTTCTTCATCTCTATAGGTAGCAGAGTGTGAAACAACAACACGTCTGAATTCTTTGTTGAACTCAATAACTTTGAATTCTAATTCTTCGCCTTGTTTTACTTTAGAACCATCCTCTTTGTCTAATGTTCTTGCAGGAGCAAAAGCTTCCACATCAAGATCTTCGAATTGAATGTTAGCTCCTTTATCAAATACGTTTACTGCAGTACCTGTGTGAGCTGAACCGATAGCATACTTAGTTTCGTAAGCATCCCAAGGGTTTTCTTCTAATTGTTTATGACCAAGACTTAATCTGCGAGCAGCTACGTCTAATTCAAGAACAACTACGTCCATTTTGTCTCCTACATTACAGAATTCAGATGGATGTTTGATTTTCTTAGACCAAGAAAGATCTGAGATATAAATCAATCCGTCAACACCTTCTTCTAGTTCTACGAACACACCAAAGTTAGTGAAGTTACGAACTGTACCTGAATGTTTAGAACCTACAGGATATTTAGATGTAATATCTGTCCATGGATCTGGAGAAAGTTGTTTCATTCCAAGAGACATTTTTCTCTCTTCGCGGTCGATGCTTAATACAACTGCTTCTACTTCATCACCAACTTGTACAAAGTCTTGTGCTGAACGTAAGTGAGTTGACCAAGACATTTCAGAAACGTGGATTAGACCTTCAACACCTGGAGCAACCTCTACGAATGCACCATAGTCAGCCAATACAACAACTTTTCCTTTGATTTTGTCTCCAACTTTGATGGTCTCATCTAGAGCCTCCCAAGGGTGAGCTTCTAATTGTTTAACACCTAATTGGATACGAGTTTTATCTTCATCAAAATCCAAGATTACTACGTTGATAGTATCATCTACTTCAACAACTTCACCTGGATGGTTGATTCTACTCCAAGAAAGGTCAGTAATGTGGATTAATCCGTCTACACCACCTAGGTCAACGAATACACCATAAGAAGTAATGTTTTTAACAACACCTTCTAATACCTGTCCTTTCTCTAATTGAGAAATAATTTCTTTTTTCTGCTCTTCGATATCTGCTTCAATAAGCGCTTTGTGAGAAACAACAACGTTTTTAAATTCTGGGTTAATTTTAACCACTTTGAACTCCATTGTTTTACCTACAAACTGCTCATAGTCACGGATAGGTTTAACATCGATTTGAGAACCTGGTAAGAATGCTTCGATACCGAATACATCTACGATCATACCACCTTTGGTTCTAGCTTTGATTAAACCATTAACGATTTCACCAGTTTCATTGATTTCATTTACGCGATCCCAAGCTTTTAATGTTCTAGCTTTACGGTGAGATAATTGTAATTGACCATTTTTGTCCTCACGCTTATCTACCATTACTTCTACTTGATCACCAACTTTTAAGTCAGGATTGTAACGGAATTCGTTTAATGAAATAACACCTTCCGATTTGAAATCGATATCAACGATAACTTCACGGTCAGTCATACGAACAACTTTACCTTGGAAAACCTCATTTTCATTCAGTTCCTCAAGCGTGTTTTCGTACATTTCCTCTAGCTCTTCTTTTTCTTTACGATCATCCTCGTCTAGACCCGTTTCAAAAGATTCCCAATCGAATTCTTCTGGAGAAACGTTAGCATTAACTAGATTTTTTTCAGCTTTCGCTGCTTTTGTAGTTCCAGTAGTTTCTTCTACTTCAACTTCTGGATTTTTAGTGTCTTCTGACATAAACTAAAATTTGTATCTCAATGAATATAATCGAATCATGGCGGCAACCAGGGATTGAGAGAAATTAAAATTATTATTAAGTCGCTTTATTCTATACCGCAAAGCGGGTGCAAATTTAAGACTTTTAATTTGAATTACAAGCAGTTGAAAGACATAAAATGTGATTTATTTAATTAAATTCTTCCATTTTTAGTATTTTCTACACTTCATCTCATTTTAAAAGCATAAGAAATACATAAAATTCTAATCCTTAAAAGCAAGTTGATTGAATGTTGTTTTAAACCAGAATATTAAATCTATTTTCTTTGTTAGGTACACAATTTTAAATTTAAAAATCCTTAAAAATTCATATATTAGAACTTAAAATCGCCTAACTATAGATTTGATTTCAAGTCTAATAAATCTTTAAACCGATGGAAAATGAATGCTTATACTGCGGAGAGAAATTAAAAGGTAGAGCAGACAAGAAATTCTGCGATTCAAGTTGTCGTAATAGTTATAACAATCAAAAAAATACCGACATCAACAAAACCATGCGTAATATTAGCAACCGATTACGCAAAAATAGACGAATTCTGGCCCAAATTCTCCCAAAAAACGAAGAAACCAAGAAGGTCAAAAAAGACTATCTATTGAAAAAAGGCTTTAATTTTCACTATTTCACGCATATTTACACCACACAAAAAGGTAAAATTTACCATTTTGTATTCGATATGGGCTATTTAGAATTGGGTGAGGATTGGTACTTGATTGTTCAGCGCGAAGAAACTTAAAAATTAACTTCTATTCGGGAAAAAGTCTTCTAAAACTTCTAATTCAGTTCTAAAGCCTTGCATTTTAGCTCCAAATAATTTCTGTCCTTCCTCGCGCAATCTTGGTGCATGAACTTTATAGTATTCATTTAAAACCTTCTGGCTTTCAGCTAAATACTGAATAGTGTAATTTGTAGAATCAGGTTGTGAATGAGATGTTAAACGTGTCAATCTGGCGCTTTTAAAACAACCTGTCTCCAATACTTCTTGAATATGTTTATTTCGCAACCATTCAACAAATTGGATTTCAACTACCTGGTCAATACTTATCGTAACGTTATATAAAATCATCTTCTACATTTAACCGCCAAAGTTAAGGATAATTAAATATACAGCTCAATAAAGATAAAGGTTAATTAAGTTATAAAAGTTAACAGACATCTGCTTCTTAATTTGTATTTTCGAGTTTCTAAAATAGAAACATATGTCAGACAATAAAGTTACTTTTGAATTACCAAAAGAAGGATTTGCAGGAGTTGCCAAAGCAAGAGATTTTTGTTGGAAAATTGATGAACCAGAGGACGTAGGTGGAACCAACACGGGCCCAACCCCGATGGAAACCTTGTATGGAGCATTGTCAGCCTGTGTAGCCATCACCATTAGAATGTATGCAGAACGCAAAGAATGGGAAACCGGTGAAATAAAAGTAGAAATTTACGCAGCCGAAAACGAGCATCGCCAGAAAGAAATTTTCCAAAATGTGATTTATTCTAATGCTGCCAACTTAAGCGAAGAGCAGATTAAAAGATTAGATTTAATTGCTACAAAATGTCCAGTTTCTAAAATTTTGCAACAAGCAACTCCAGTTATTCACGAATAAATGGCGGATTGGATAGAAAAACTGAATTCCTATGGAAAACAAAAAATTCCATGTGGATTTTTTATCGATTTTTTGGGTCAACATGCTGATATATTTCCATTGCAAAACCTAGCGGAAAACCATATTTGGTTGGATTTTCCTCAATTTAAAAATTCAGATTCTAAAACGTTCTACAAAGAAATTCAACTCGAAGCCGATTATCCTAAATTAACTGATTATAAAACTGCCTTTGATTTGGTTCAATATCATTTGCAGCGCGGTGATACTTATTTAATTAATTTAACTTTTGCTACGCCAATTTCTTTAAACCTAGATTTAGAAGAAATTTATCATCAGATTCAAGCAAAGTATAAAATTAAATTCAAAAAGGATTGGCTTTGTTTTTCACCAGAGACCTTTGTTCAAATCCAACAAAATCGTATCGCTACTTTTCCTATGAAGGGAACGATTGACGCGGACCTACCCGATGCAGATGAGAAGTTATTAAATAACATCAAAGAAAAAGCTGAGCATCATACTATTGTGGATTTACTAAGAAACGACTTAAGCAAAGTTGCCAAAAAGGTGAAGGTGGATAAGTTTATGTATTTAGAAGAGCTCAAAACGCAAAAAGGAAATATTCTCCAAATGAGTTCAGAAATTTCCGGGGAATTAGGCAAAAATTGGCAAAATAATCTTGGTAACATCATGAAAGAGCTGCTTCCTGCGGGTTCGATTTCAGGAGCTCCTAAGAATAAAACTTTAGAAATCATTTCCGAAGCCGAAAATTATGATCGTAAGTATTATACAGGTATTGCAGGCGTTTTTGACGGAGAAAATCTAGATTCTTGCGTATTAATTCGATTTATTGAAAACACAAAAAATAGAATGCTTTACAAAAGTGGTGGTGGAATTACAGCTATGAGCAACTTAGAAGATGAATACGCCGAACTTAAACAAAAGATTTATGTGCCAGTTCATTGAATCCATTAAACTAAACGATGCTCAAGTTTTTCATTTAGAATGGCATCAAAAACGGGTTATTGAAACCTTTAAAACTTTTTATCCCGATTCACCTATATTAATTTTAAACGACTTAATACAGGATATTCCTACCGATGGACTTTATAAAATCAGAATTGTTTACGACGACCAGCAACATTCCATAGAATTTAAACCCTACTCTCCCAAACAGATTCAAAGCTTTGAGTTGATGGAAATAGCCTTTGACTATGATTTCAAATTTGAGAACCGAAATAAAATTAAGCAGATAAAAGAAAAATCATCGGCAGATGAAGTAATCTTCATGAATAAAACGAACATATTAGATTCCTCCTACTCCAATCTTGCTTTTTATGACGGCAAGGATTGGTTTACTCCTAGCTCCTATCTATTAAATGGAACTACACGACAAAGATTGTTGGCAGAAAACAAACTCATTGAGACTCCTATTCGAATTAATGATTTAGCTAAATATGAGAAAATATCATTCATAAATGCTATGAATGATTTAAATGAAAACATTTTAACTCTTTAAGCGCAAGTTTATATCCACCCTTAATAAATTGAATTTTAAGAATTTAATTATAAAAAAACCAATAGGAATTACACCTTATTCAGCAGAATTGGTTGAGTCTGTGTTTATTAATTTTTTCTCTACCCAAAAGGTTAGGAAAGGGAAAAAACCTGCAATTCCTGCAATCACTAAATCCTCATCGTCCCATTTTAGAGGTTTACGCACATAATATAGCATGCCCATATACCAAATAAATGCAATACCGTGAAGCGCACCAACTGGAGGCATTAACAATACATTATCAAATTGATATTTTAATGGCATAGCAATCAGGTACAACAAAATACAAGTGATTCCTTCGGCTATACATGCCCACTTGAATTGACGAATTAATTTTTCGTCGCTCATATTATCAAAGTATGGAATCATATAAACTATTTTAAAAAGGAAAGACACGATAAACGTGTCTTTATCTTTATATATTTAAAATTATTTGTTTCTAAATTTCAATTAAAGAAACATCGCCATAGGAGTTTCTAAATACTGTTGAAGCGTTTGTAAGAATAAACTTCCTGTTGCTCCATCTACTGTTCTGTGGTCACAAGCTAGTGAAAGCATCATTGTGTTTCCGACTACTATCTGACCATTTTTAACCACTGGTTTCTCTACAATAGCACCTACAGATAAAATACAAGAGTTTGGTTGGTTGATAATCGATGTAAACGACTCAATACCATAAGCTCCTAAGTTAGACACAGTGAAAGTACTTCCTTCCATTTCGTCTGCCTTAATTTTCTTATCTCTTGCGCGTGTTGCTAAGTCCTTAACCTCAGCGTTAATTTGTGACAATGATTTAAAATCTGTATTCTTAACTACAGGAACCATTAGACCATCTGGGACTGCTACTGCAACACCAATATTGATATCTCCATGTAGTATCATCGCATCATCGCTCCAGGTAGAATTCACCTGTGGATGCTTTCTTAAAGCCATTGCTACCGCTTTAACTACAATATCATTGAAAGATATTTTAGTATCTGGTAAAGCATTAATTTGCTTTCTTGCTACCAATACATTCTCCATATCAACTTCGATATTTAGATAGTAATGTGGAGCTGTATATTTACTTTGAGATAAACGTTTAGCGATTGTTTTACGCATATTAGAATTTTCTACACGCTTATCTTCTCCAGCAGGAATTGCCATAGCAGCTACCGGCGCAGCCGATTCGCTCTTAACTGGTTTAGCTGCAGTTTGAGGTTGGAAATTCTCTACATCACGCTTAATAATACGACCATTATCTCCTGAACCTTTGATTTGATTAATATCATACCCTTTGTCCTCCGCCAATTTTTTAGCTAATGGAGAAATGAATAATCTACCCGAATCATTAGATTTTTCTTTAGGAATCTCTTCTGTTTTAGCTGAAGATTCTTCTTTAGATTCTTTTACCTCTTCTTTCTTAGCATCATCCTTTTTTGATTCTTTTTTCTCAGCAGGTTTTTTACCACCTACAGAAACATTCGAAACATCTGTTCCCTCAGGTCCAATAATGGCTAATAAACTATCTACAGGAGCTTCATCACCTTCTTCGATTCCAATTTTCAATAAAGTACCATCGACATCGATTTCAAATTCTTGAACCGCTTTATCCGTTTCAATTTCGGCTAAAATATCACCAAAACTTACTTTGTCTCCAACTTTTTTGAACCATGAAACAACTTTACCCGTTTCCATGGTATCACTTAGCCTTGGCATAGTAACCACATGTACATCATCTGGAATTTCGCTTGAAGAAGCTTCATTTGCTGATGCATCTTCAACTTTTTCTTCTTCGAAATTAGATGCCACTTCTTCTTTAGGCTCTTCTACTGAATCCTCTTTATTAGACTCATCGTTGCCATCGATTAGAGCAGAGATATCTTCGCCTTCTTCACCAATAATCGCCATAAGGCTTTCTACGGGCACGGCTTGTCCTTCTTCTACACCAATATATAATAAAACTCCATCGACATCAGATTCGAATTCCTGAACTGCCTTATCGGTTTCGATTTCGGCCAAAATATCTCCATAAGCAACTTTATCGCCTACTTTCTTGTGCCATACTTCTATCTTTCCATCCTCCATTGTATCACTCAATCGAGGCATTTTTATCACTTCAGCCATTTTGTTTCTTATTTTAAATTTTATCTAAAAAAGGATAATCTTCTTGTTCGTATACTGTTGAATACATTTGCTCAGCTTCTGGATAAGGAGAGTTTTCTGCGAAATCAACACATTCTTTAACTTTCTCAATCACATTTGCCATTGCCTCGTCTAATTGCTCTTCGGTAGCCCAACCATTATCTAGGATTTTTCTCTCTACCATTCCGATAGGATCATCTTCTTTGAAGTGATTCACCTCATCCTTAGTTCTGTAAGGCTCTGCATCTGACATAGAGTGACCTCTAAAACGATAGGTCTTGATATCTAAGAAAGTAGGTCCGTCTCCGCGCCTAGCTCTTTCGATAGCCTCATAAGCCGCTTCAGCTACTTTTACAGGATTCATTCCATCTACTGGTGCAGAAGGCATTTCATATCCTAAACCTAATTTATAAATATCTTCATGGTTAGCCGTACGCTGTACTGAAGTTCCCATCGCATAGTTATTGTTTTCACAAATGAAAACTACTGGAAGTTTCCAGTTCATAGCCATGTTGAATGTTTCGTGTAAAGCACCTTGACGCACCGCTCCGTCTCCCATTAAACAAATGGTAACAGCTTTTCTATCATGGTATTTATCAGCGAAAGCAATTCCTGCTCCCAATGGAATTTGCCCACCCACGATTCCGTGACCACCATAGAAACGGTGCTCTTTACTGAAAACGTGCATAGATCCTCCCATTCCATGTGATGTACCGTCAACTTTTCCGAAGAATTCAGCCATGATACGCTTAGGATCTACTCCCATCGCCATAGGCAATACGTGACAACGATAAGCTGTAATCATATTATCTTGGGTCATATCCATGGCATGAGCTAAACCTGCAGGTAAAGCTTCTTGACCGTTATATAGATGTAAGAATCCACGTATTTTTTGTTTTAAATACATTGATCTACACGTATCTTCAAAACGTCTCCAAAAAGACATCTCTTCAAACCACTTTAAATAGGTTTCTTTGGTAATTTCTTTCATATTGTGAACTCAAGATTTCCTTGCGGAATTATATAGATTAGCAAAATTACGAGATAAGTGTTAAACGGACAAATCTTTGCCTATCCGTTTAGCATATCTGAGTTAAAACTAAAGGGTAAAAGATGATTTGCCGAGGCAACTTTTATTAATCCTTCATCTTTTGTTTGTAAATAAATATCAAATGCTTCTTTCTGTGCACATTCATATTCCACCAAAACTTGTCTACAACTGCCACAAGGTGAAATTGGTGCTTGAACGTTTTCGGCACTGGTCACAATCACCAATGATTTAATAGCTTGATCGGGATAGATAGACTTAGCAGCAAAAATTGCGACACGCTCGGCACATAAACCAGATGGATAAGCTGCATTTTCTTGATTGTTTCCCGTAAAAACCTCTCCATTTTCTAATAATAAAGCCGCTCCTACCTTAAATTTAGAATAAGGAGCATATGCTCTTTCTTTTGCCTTGATAGCTTCTTTGTATAATGATTGAATGTTTTGGTCACAGGTTTCTATGGAAGATAACTCCTCATATTCAAAACTCACTTTCTTCTTTGTCATAACCTTCTGTAAATCTAAACTAAGGTACATTTTTTTAACTTATTATGCACACAAAGTTTATGTTTAGGAATTGCAATTTAGTTAAATGTAGAATAAACCACAAGCAGTTTTCATTATTCTTAATTTAAGAACACTAAAAAAGCCTTTATGAATGTAATTGAAGCTTATATTTATGTATTTACTACTCTGTTAACGATAAAATTTCTATTTTTATAGGAGAAATTAGCTAATATGTTGGTAAAAACTTACGGAAGTACTCTTTTTGGAATCAGCGCCACCACCATAACGGTTGAAGTAAATATCGGAAGTAAAGGTGTTGGTTATTTTTTGGTGGGCCTACCCGACAACGCGGTAAGAGAAAGTGCGCATAGGATTAATGCTGCCTTAGCTAATATTGATTATAAAGTTCCCAAGAAAAAAATCACCATCAATATGGCGCCGGCAGATATGCGCAAAGAAGGTTCGGCATATGATTTAACCATTGCCATGGGAATTTTAGCAGCTTCGGAGCAAATACAAGCCGATGATATTTCTGAATATATTATAATGGGTGAACTCTCACTTGATGGAACCTTAAATCCAATAAAAGGTGTTTTACCAATAGCTATTCAAGCCAGAACAGAAGGTTTTAAAGGTTTTATTCTACCTAAAGCAAATGCTAAGGAAGCTGCTGTGGTTGATAATCTCCAGGTTTATGGTGTTGATAACATTAAGGAAGTAGTTGATTTCTTTGATAAATCTATAGCGTTGGAGGAAACCATTGTAGATACGCGAAAAGAATTCTACGACAATTTGGCTAATTTTCCTTTTGATTTTGCGGATGTTAAAGGTCAAGAAAATGTAAAACGTGCCATGGAAATAGCTGCGGCAGGAGGTCATAATATTTTATTGATTGGACCTCCCGGAAGCGGCAAAACGATGCTAGCGAAAAGAATTCCTTCTATTTTACCGCCTTTGAGTCTACAAGAAGCATTAGAAACTACAAAGATTCATTCGGTAGCTGGAAAATTAAATAAAAATTCATCTTTAATGACTTCGCGGCCATTTGCATCGCCTCATCACACGATTTCAGATGTTGCCTTGGTTGGTGGCGGAAGTTATCCACAACCTGGAGAAATTTCTTTAGCACATAATGGTGTCTTGTTTTTAGATGAACTGCCGGAATTTCAGAGAAGTGTTTTAGAGGTAATGAGACAGCCGCTAGAAGACAGAGAAGTTACGATTTCTAGAGCTAAGTTTACAGTGACTTATCCCGCGAGTTTTATGTTGGTAGCCTCTATGAACCCTAGTCCGAGCGGATATTTTCCAGATGATCCACAGAATACCTCAACAGCCATGGAGATGCAGCGATACTTAAACAAAATATCTGGTCCATTACTCGATAGAATTGATTTGCATATAGAGGTTACACCAGTTCCATTTGAAGAATTATCTTCTGAGAGAAATGGTGAAAAAAGTGAAGTTATACGAAGTCGCGTTGAAGCAGCGAGACATATTCAAACAGAGCGATACGCTGACCTAGAGTATGTACATTACAATGCTCAAATGGGTCCAAAGGAATTGGATACGTTTTGTCAGTTGGATGAAACTTCACAAGATTTAATTAAAAAAGCGATGGACAAACTTCATCTTTCAGCCAGAGCTTATGATAGAATTCTGCGGGTTGCAAGAACCATTGCAGATCTAGATAAGGCAGAAAATCTACAGTCGCATCATCTGGCAGAAGCTATACAATATCGTAGCTTGGATAAAGATAAATGGATTTGATTTAAGAATTTTGGCTTTTAAATTCAAATGAAGAATTAAAGTGAAAAATGGAAATTATAACTTGAAAATTTCTACTGCTAATCTGAACATCTTGTCAACCAAATATATGAATTCACGAAATGTGAACTTTGGGCTATGAGCTGAGAAGAGAAGAGTAGGTTGCAAAAAAAATTGTAGATTTAAGTATTTGCCAGCAAATTTTTCTACTAAAAACGATATTCTAATTTTAAAAGCACATATCTAGGCAACAACCTAACTTCACTAGTTGAAGTACTAATGTCGCTAATAGATATACTTTTAAAGGTATCTGTATTAAAAAGATTTTTCCCAGAAAGCATCAACGTCAATTTATTTTTCTTTAATCTATATCGGATGTCAAAATCAAGAAAGTAATATGCATTTTTGCCTTCTAAGTTTCCAAAGTAATAACGCTCTGAGCTTATATCAAAATTTAATTTCTCACTAAAAGCAAAGTTGAGATCAAGAAAAGTAACATTATCGGAAAACTTGTTCGTTGATGTGGCTTCAATTTTATTGTTAATCCAATTGCTTCCCAAATCAAAGTTAAAAACTCCACGGAATACAGATTTAATCTCAAAACCATAATTATAGTTGGTGGTATTCACGGTTCTAATACCTGAATCATTCACTATATTTTTAAATTCTGAAAGGACGTAGCCAGCTTTTAGTTTTACGTTTGTATCTAATTTTTTAATAAAATAACCCGTAGTGCATTATCACGCGAGATTTATTTTTAGGTTGTTTATATTTCTGCCGAAAAGAAATTTATTCAGATATTGAATAGTTGTAAGTGTAGCAATTTTAGCCAAAATTCTGGTTTTAAAACCTTGAAAAGTTTTGGCATAGTTCCTTCTAATCATAAATTGGTCACAAAGTTGGGAAAATAACGTTTCGATTCTTTTCCGATATTTTTTGAATTGATAAAACTGTGGCTTGTAGTCTTTTTGATTTTTCCTTTTAGGAGTTTCTAATTCTATATTTACCTCATTGAATAAGTCTAACTGGATGGTTTGAGACAAATAGCCTTTGTCCCCAAGCAACACACAGTCAGACATTTGGAGTTTTATATCTTGCAAGTAGTGGATGTCGTGAACGGATGCGGGAGAAATATCAAAACTCTGAAAAACCCCAGAAATGGAACAGACAGCATGTAGTTTATATCCATAAAAATGCAGGTTCTGCGAAGCACAAAATCCTTTGTTGGGATAAGCATAATCTACATCCTTGCAAATCCTGCTTCTGGAAGAACGAGATATTTTACATACTTCCAAAGGCATGCTGTCTACTACAAAGTAATTTTCAGATTCATTCAATTTATCCACCATTTTCATTCTTATTTCTTCGATAAAAGGGAATAGTTTTCGCTTCCTTCTGTTATAAACACTTCTTTCAATTTTTGGTTCAATTTCAAAACCTTTTATTTCTCTAAAAAGTTGATGTTCAGAATCAATGGACTTAAATTCAGCCAAAATAATCAAACCAATCAACTCTATATCAGATAGTTTTGGTTTTATAGGTTTAAAATAAAAATCTTCAGTTTCTGAAATGTCTCTTAAATTATTTAAAATTAAGTTGTAACTTGCCTCAAGGTTGCTCATAATTGTATTTGATTGATAGTCAATACAATATGCTAATTTTTAGTCACTTGAGCAACCTATTTTATAATGCACTACGAGTATAATTATATTTTTTATAAAATGATTCCAATGCTTAAACCCACACCATTTGATTTAATAACATTATCAGAAGTTTTAATCCATTCATCAGTAAGACTTACTGTTTTATGAGAATAAAAAACATCTGATACTAAAAATAACTTATGACCTATACTGAACTTATAGCCAAGTCCAAAATTTAACATCATTCCTTTTCTAAATGATGAACCATCCCCCAATCTAATTGTAGGGCCAACATCAATAAATGAATAAGCTGAATTTTTATTTTCCGACAAATATCCTCTTGCATCTATAAATAACGGAAGTGTATTGATATTTGGATTATGATAACCATCTAGCCCTAATCCTATTCCGACTGAGAAATGAGGGGATATAAAATAACCGTTTATAGTTTGCAGACTCCAAGCATAAGAATTAGTAGTGTCCAAATCAGAATAAAAACCACCCTCACCTCTAACAAAAGTTTCTTGTTTTGAATTGGTAATATTTATAAATCCAACTTTACTGATATTAAAATATCCTTTGTTCTTATTAGAATCATTGTTTTGAAACTCTTGAGCATGTACAATTTGAAAGAAAATAAATAGTAAAAAAATGAATAGTCTCACAATTAAAAGAATTATTAATTGCTAAAAGTCTAAGTTCAACAAATAAGTGCAACTCAAATTAAATCATTGGGGGCTAGCCCCCAATGATTAGCCAAGTGCTAAATT